>NZ_JAQGFI010000003.1:0-537505 GCF_027854095.1 Rhodococcus sp. C-2
ACACCCACGGCGGAGCTGTTGACCACGTCGGTGACAGCATCTTCGGTGATGTTGATCGTCATGAGAACCCCCCGTTCTACCTTCCATCATACTCGAACATACTTTCGAGTCAAGGGCGTTTTCGGGAAGGTGAGGTGGGCCCGGCCGTCGTGATTCTGTTGTTCGAGAGCAGATTCCGTCGCTAGAGCATCAGCGCCGGATCTGTAGTCAGTTCGATGTTCAGCCACGGTTCGTAGGGGAGATCGGCGAGGCTGGTGGCGAACGAGCGTCGTACTGCGTCTTCACCGTCGATGTCCCAGCTGTGTGGCGCGACCATGAACGTCGCTTCGACATACAGCTTGCGACCCACCTTGCTCATGGTGAGAGTCGGTTCGTCCAAGCCGAATTCGTCGCGGACGACGGCGATGGCATCGTGCACGCGGGCCTGAACGTTTTCGCCGGGAGCACCTTCGAGGAGTTCGATCAGTGCGGTTCGCAGAAGTGCGTACGGTTGCGGGACCAGCATCGCGCAGCCGAGGAGGACCAAGACGGAGTCGACATATCGGTCGGCGTCGGAGAAATCGGTGCGGCCCAGGATCATTGCGACGACAGCACCGACTGCGACCAGCGCGCTGAAGGCAGTCGACGCTCCCCATTGCCTGGCTTCGGCGACGAGCAGATCAGATGTGCGGTCGACTTGTCGGACGTAGCGCCAGATGATGATCGACACCACCGCGCTGACAGCGCCGTATGCCACCAGAGACCCCGCGGTGACGTCGGCTCCGCCCGCGAGGATGACACGAACTGCCTCGACTGCAGCGTAGGCGAGCGTCGCCAGTAATGCCATGCCCTGGACAGCGATGACGACCGGGATCAATGCCTCCTTACCGAACGGGAAGCGTGCGGTGGGGCCCGAGTCGGCTATCCGCGAGACCCGCAGTGAGAGCGCCGTCAACACCATTCCGATGAGGGCGTACACACCGTCGAGCAGGATCACCTGGGACTGCGAGATCCAGCCCCAGAATGCGGCGAGCACAGCCAACGCCGTTGCGACCACGAGCGAGTACCGCAGGGCCTTGCGTTCGCGGGTAGCGCTGTCTTCCTTGGTGCCCATGAATTCCAAACCGCCTGTCCGTTTCGATATTCCTTCACGTAGGAATACCAGCAACGACGCGCAGGCACGGGATCAGTGGACCAATTGCGCTGCCAGATCGAGAAAGTCCTCGGCGTTGATGTCGAACTCGTCGGAGAAGGACACATCGGGATTGCCCCTGGCTCCGAATTCGAGTGGTCGAGCTATGAAGGCTGTGCGGAATCCGAGAGCTTTGGCCGCCCGGATGTCATATTTGTGACTGGCAACCATCATGATCTCGGCCGGGTCGTACCCGAGATATCGAGCGGCCAGGTGGTAGATCTTCGGATCTGGTTTGAAGACGCCGGCCATTTCGGCAGTGAAGACGGCATGCCATGGCAGATTTCCGTGCCGGGAGATGCTGACTGCGGCATTCACGTCGGCGTTGGACAAGGCAGCGATTGTGTACTGCTGGCGCAGGGTTGTCAGGCCGGCGACAGTGTCGGGCCACGGGTCCAGGAATTTCCAGGCGGTGGTGAGTTCTTCCTGTTCGGCATCGGAAAGTTCGATGCTCTCGCGGGCCAACAGCTTGCGCAGAGCCTCGCGGTACACCGAATGTACTGTCACCCATTCGCCTGTGGAGTCGTCGGCCTCGGAGGTGTTCGCGAAGTACTCAGCGCGCCAGAGATTGACGAATCTTGGCCAGTCCACGTCGGCGTCGGTGATTCGACGGGCCTCTCGGCACAGTGTGCTGTGAAAATCGGTCGCTGTGCCCTGGACGTCGAACAGCAGTGCTTTGATCTTCTCGCGCACTAGGCCTCCTCTCCGAGATCACCTGACGGACTTCCTTCATTATTGCGGCTGCGGCGCCGGATTCGTGCTCGGTGAGCGCAAAGGCTCGACGCGTCGCAAAATAGACATCTATGGCCGACCGCGGATTTACCCCGACTCAGCTCGCCGCCCGAGCTGCCTACTTGCTGCGCGGAAACGACCTGGGCACGATGACCAGCGCTGCCCCGAAGCTGTATCCCCACATGTGGAGCTGGGACGCCGCGTTCGTGGCGGTAGGTCTGGCGCCGCTCAGCGTCGAACGGGCGGTAGTAGAGCTCGATACCTTGCTCTCGGCTCAGTGGAAGAACGGAATGATTCCGCACATCGTGTTCGCGAACGGTGTCGACGGCTACTTCCCCGGCCCGACGCGGTGGGATGTCAATGCGTTGGCAGCGCATGCTCCTTTGGGTACCGCTACATCGGGAATCACCCAACCCCCCGTTCACGCGATCGCGGTGCAGCGGATTCTCGATCATTCGCGTCGGCACGGACGTACGACGCGTGCGGTCGCGGAAGAGTTTCTCGACCGGCGCTGGAGCGATCTGGTTCGGTGGCACCGGTGGTTGGCGGAGGCCCGCGATCTCGACGGCAACGGCCGTATCGCGCTCTATCACGGGTGGGAATCTGGGATGGACAACTCTCCGCGTTGGGATCTGGCGTACGCGAATGTTGTTGCGGGACAAGTGCCTGCGTATCAGCGTGCTGATCTCGCTGTGGTGACGGACCTGTCTCAGCGGCCCACGGATAACGAATACGACCGCTACCTTTGGCTTCTCGAAGAGATGAAGGCCGTGCGGTACGAGGATTCTCAACTCGCCACTGCCATGAGTTTTGCCGTCGAGGACGTGTTTGTCAGTGCGGTTTTCTCGATGGCATGCGACGTCTTGGCAACTATCGGTGAGGAGCATTCGCGGCCGAACTCCGACGTCCGTGATCTGCGCGGTTGGGCAGATCGATTCCGGCAGGGCGTGATTGCCACCACCGATGAACGATCAGGTGCAGCAAAGGATTTCGATCTTCGCACCGGGCGATGGGTTCATACCGAAACCATCGCGATGTTTGCGCCGTTGCTGTGCGGCGGCCTGAGCCGCGATGCCGAGCGCGCTCTGTTGCGCACTTTCGAGGGGCCCAAATTCTGTGGTCACCCGGACATGCGGTTTGCTGTCCCACCGTCGACGTCTCCGGTTTCCGGCGATTTCCGCCCGCGGGAGTATTGGCGTGGCCCGGTGTGGCCGGTGATCACGTGGTTGTTCTCGTGGGCGTTCGCGCGTCGGGGGTGGGCCGAGAGATCGCACGTGTTGCGTTCGGAGGGTTTGCGGCAGGCCAGCGATGGCAGTTTTGCCGAATACTACGAGCCTTTCACCGGTGAGCCGCTGGGCAGTATGCAACAGTCGTGGACCGCTGCGGCTGTTCTCGATTGGCTCGGTTGAGTGAACATTCCTTGAATTAGGGGACAAAACGGACTAGTCGACCTTAGTCTCGGGAAATGGTCGAGCGACGGATCGTCAGGACACTGGGCAAGCTCACCCCGATCGCGATGGCAGCTGCCATCGCGATCACGGCACCTGGCCTCGCCGCTGCCGACGCTCCCCGTGGCCCGGACGTCTCTTCGTGGCAACACGTGGACGGAACCGGAATCGACTGGTTCCGGGTCAAGGCGTCAGGGCACGAGTTCGCGATGGTCAAGGCCACCGAGTCGCTCAACTACGTCAATCCGTACTTCATCCAGGATTGCCTGGTCATGCGTGCTGCCGGCGTCTCGCGCGGGGCCTACCACTACGCAGACGTTCGCCAGTCCCCCGAAGCCCAGGCCGCCTTCTATTCGGCGATCGTCCTGGGTATCAACGGACCTGGTGACCTCCCGCCCGTTCTGGATCTCGAGGACGCGAAGGGACTGCCCGCCGGGCAGGTCATCGACTGGACTCATCGCTACTTGAATACAGTCCAGACACTCACCGGGCGGCAGCCCATCATTTACACGTATCCCAACTTCTGGCGTACTCAGATGGCCAACACCACCGAGTTCAACCACTACCCGCTGTGGATCGCCGATTACAACGGGCAGAACGCACCGGGGCCGCTACCCGGCGGTTGGTCCAACTGGACTTTCTGGCAGTACACCAGCACCGGACGCATCCCCGGAATCACCGGAAACACAGATATCAACGTCTACAGCGGAGCCCAGGGCGATTTCGATCGCTACGCCAACAGTGTGGGGTTCGGCAGCAGCTAGGTTGCGGCGGGGCCTTTGGCTCCGTGGCGCCCGTTTCCCGTTTCGGGCCCTTTCCCCCTCGAGGCATTTGTCGCGAGGCATGTGGAAGGGCCCTTTTCGACGCCTTTGCCTCGCTTGGCTGGTTAGTCCGGTTGTTGCTCGACAGTTACGAGAATTCTGCCGGGCGGTAGCCACGGTCGCTGAACTTTCGACTAGCTGAGCAGGATCGGAAAATAGCTACGGCAGAAAATGAGCAGAACTGCTCTGCCTGAAAAGCTACAAAACGGACTTGAAGTTGGGTTTGAATCGAAGGCGGCCGCCCGGTTTCAGGCGAAGTTGGTGCCTCGCAATCCAATTATCGGAGCCTCGGGATGCTTCGTTACCGGCAGCCGTCGCTGAGTGTGGTCTGGATCAATTCGATCAATTTCGACGGGCTCGCACGCGTGATCGGACTCCATGCAGGACGGGGTTTCCGAACGTCGTTCGAGGGTCTGTGGCGCATCCAACAGGCCTTATCCATATTGGGCATTTGTCCAGATTCCATATCTTCCTCGAGGTTGGTCGTCACCCGATCTGGTCAGCGGAAACGTTGAATGTCATCGCGTTCGCCGCGGTGCCGCACTCCGAGGGCTGAATTGTCCGCTCGGACAACACTGCTCCTCGAAGCTTGTCCGATCTACGAACAAAAACGTCGATCGGTCTGCTTTGTCCGACTTTCGATGGGCAAGCTCCCGGTTATCTGTTATCTTGTTCCTGATAACTGGAAGGTTGCTCTCGATTTGCGCGGATTTCGAGGGCCAAGGTCCTGTTCAGGGCGGCTCTTCCAACACGCAGGTGTTTCCGAAGAGGAGCTCGAATGACAGGACCGGCAACAGCGTCCGGTGTGAGGTCGATCAGCCGAAAACAGGCGCATCGACCCGAACCAACCGATCAACCGGGAGTTCGCGCCAGCGCTCTCGCATCTCCGTCCATCGAACATCGATCAGGCACATCCTGGGGAGTAAGAAATGCCTAACGACATACCGCCGACAAGGTCGGCCATATTCACCGCAGGGCTCCCGCCCTGGGTGCGAGCGTGGACGGTGGTGTGGACCGCCATCGCGATGATTCTCGGTATCTCCGGCGCGACGGCAGTGGTTGCGTCAGCGCAGCCGGCCGCGACGCTCGGCGGCCCCGTTCAGGCTCAGGCGCCGGCTCGCGCCGCTGTTCTTCCGGATGAACAGCCTGCAAAAGGCTGCGCATTCAGCGCCCCCGGCACCGGTCCGTTCTCGCAGAACATCTGCTGGATCGATATGTCGACGCTCGATGCGGCAACGGCTGCTTCTGCGGCAGGGCAGTCGATGGAAATCCAGCTCACCGACGGTTACAAGATCAACTTCAAGGCTTTCCTCACCGACTCGGTAGCGGGAAAGACACACCAGGGGATCGAAACCAGGGAACTTCCCACCCTGCACTACGCAGCTCTTGGCTCGTCTGCGTACACGGGTGTGCCGTCGACGATCAAGCCTGCGATCTATCAGAAGTCCGCTGACAATGGTCAATCCGGCGGAACGGTGTCGCTGAAGAACATCGTGATGACCGGGCCGAACGGCCCGATTTACAACTACGGCCTCGTCGCTGCTGACGCCGAGTCGACTGACGCCAACACGTCGACCGACAAAGAGTTCCTGACCTTCAATTCTGACAAGCCTCTCCGCCAGATCGCACGCACGGTTGGTGCGGATGCGCCCGGCTACCCCGGAATTCGGGCTTGTGACGGTGGGCTGACGGCTATGCCCGCCACCACCGTCCGATGCGATTCGTGGAACCTGGTCAACAACAAGGAGTATTCGCCAGGCACTTTGGTTGTGGCATCGACCGCTCCGACCAACTTCGCGGCGACGTTCGGAAATACTGTTCTGGACACCTCTCGTCAGGGTCTGGCGTTCGGTGTTTTGCTGTCGAAGGTCAAGATCGACAAGGACCTCACGCGCGTCACCCCCGGTGACGATTTCACTATCGGCATGAGCACCGGACACCACGCTGATGCAGGCGCCGCTGCAGCAACCGAGATCAAGAGCACCACGACCGGTGCGACTGATACGACGGCATCGACTGGCTGGCGGACGCTCCTCGCAGATACCACGCCCACCCCTGTCACGTTCTGGGAGAAGCCAACTACCTCGGCGACCAAGACCGCGAACTATGCGACATCGTGGGATTGCCAGGTAAACGGCGTGACCCAGGCCCTCAGGGTCGGTGACGTTGCGCAGGCAGCACTTACACCGGGTGACAACGTGTATTGCAAGGTCAAGAACACCCCGGTTCTCGTGAAGAAGTCGTCGTCACCACCTACCGGTGAGACGGTCAATATCGGCCAATCAATCACCTACACTCTGAATTTCGAGAATCCGGGCACTGCGCCGGCAACGATCGACTACACGGACTACCTCGCCGACGTCATTGATGACGGAACGGTTGCGGTCGGTGCTGCAACCGGCGGACTCACCGCCGCATTGAACGGCGCCGACAAGATCAAGGTCGGCGGCACGTTGCCGGCCGGCGGCAAGGGGACAGTCACATACACCGTCACTGTCAAAGACGGCGGCAACAAAGTTCTGAACAACTATCTGGTTCCGGGGACTACAACTCCCCCCACAACATGTGATCCTGCAACCAATCTCTGCACGACGCATCCCATGCCTGGTTTCACGCTGACCAAGACGGCTGATCCGGTTTCCGGTTCGACGGTTCAGGCCGGCGAGTCGATCAAGTACACCGTCACCGGTGCCAACACCGGCAGGACGGCCCTGACTCCCGCGACGATCACCGATGATCTGAGTGCGGTTCTCAACAATGCTGCTGTCGTTCCGGGCTCGCTGAAGGCGACCATCGACGGTGCTCCTGTTGCTGCTCCGACTCTTTCGGGCAGCACTTTGTCGTGGTCCGCGAATCTCCCGGCCGGTAAGTCTGTTGTTCTGACATACCAGGTGAAGGTCAATGCCGGCGTTGCCGCGGGAACGGTTCTGAACAACAAAGTCACCGGTACTGCGAAGCCGCCGACCGGTCCGGACATCACTCCTCCTCCGGTGGAAACGAATCACTCGGTTCCAGGTTTTACGCTGGCGAAGACTGCCGATCCGATCTCCGGTTCGACGGTTCAGGCCGGCGAGTCGATCAAGTACACCGTCACCGGCACCAACACCGGCAAGACGAAGCTTGATCCGGTACAGATCAATGACGATCTGGGTGCGGTCCTCAATAATGCTGCTGTCGTTCCTGGTTCGCTGAAGGCGACCATTGACGGAGCTTCCGTGGCTGTTCCGACTTTGTCGGGTACGACGCTCTCGTGGACTGGCGTTCTCGAAGCCGGCAAGTCGGTTGTCCTGACCTACGAGGTGAAGGTCAACGACGGTGTCGCTGCGGGTACGGTCCTGAACAACAAGGTCACGGGTACTGCGAAGCCGCCGACCGGTCCGGACATCACTCCGCCGCCGGTTGAGACGAATCACTCGGTTCCCGGTTTCACTGTCGCGAAGACTGCGGATCCGGCATCGGGTACCGGCGTCAATGCTGGTCAGACGATCACGTATACGGTGACCGGTACGAACACCGGTAAGACGACGCTCAATCCTGTTGTGTTGACTGATGATTTATCGAAGGTTCTCGACAACGCGACGTTGGTGGACGGTTCGCTGAAGGCGACTGTCGACGGTGTCGACGGTGCTGCTCCGACCCTGTCGGGCACCACGCTCACCTGGACCGGTGGATTGGAAGCTGGTAAGTCGGTTGTTCTGACCTATCAGGTGAAGATCAATGCCGGTGTTGCCGGTGGCACGTTGATCAACAACAAGGTCACCGGTACTGCGAAGCCGCCGACCGGTCCGGAGATCACTCCTCCGCCGGTGACGACCGAGCATCCGGTGGATGGCACACCCGCGATCGAGGTACTGAAGTCCTCTGTTCCGTCCACCACGAACCGTGTGGTTGGCGGCCAGGAGATCACGTACACGCTCACGTTCAAGAATGTGGGCACCGCGGATGGTGAGATCAGTTTCTACGACGATCTGACCGATGTTCTCGACGATGCAGTAATGACGAAGGATCCGGCTACCACTTCCACGCTGGTTGTTTCGGGTGTCGTCGACAACGTCTTCACGGTCACCGGCAAGCTGGCCAAGGGTGAGAGCGCGACCGTGACGTACACCGTCAAGGTCAATCCTGAGATCGGAACGTTGTCAGGTCCCGGATTCACTCCGGGTGTCCTGAACAACTACCTGGTGGTTGGTGGCGAGAACCCGCCAGTGGACTGTGTCCCGGGCGACGCTCTCTGCACCGAACACCCGATAGACCCGCCGGAGACCACCACTACGGTGCCGCCGACGACCACCACGACGCCGCCGGTCACGACGGAGCCCTGTGTTCCTCCGACGACGACCACGCGGATGGTTCCGACGACAACGGTTGCGACGACGACGGCTAGCGCGATCACTGCCGGTGACGCTGATGTGACCGGTACGGAGGAATCCACCACCGCGGAGGAGACCACCACAGAGGAGACCACGACAGAAGAAGTTGTCGCGGAGGAGATTGTGGATCCGTGTGGCGTGACGACAACGACGCCGCCGACGACAACGCCGCCGGTCACGACAGTTCCGCCGACCACGACGGTTCCGAACACGACGGTGCCGGTTACACCGACGATCATCATTCCCCCGATCGTCGTTGTGCCTCCGATCGTCGTACCGCCGACGGTTCCGGGTCAGCCGGTTCCGAGCACGGTTCCGGGACAGCCGAAGCCGCCGACAGCAAACCCGGGTCAGCCGGGTCAGCCGAAGCCGTCTGCTCCTCAGGGCGGGACGATCAACTCGGGTGGTGGCGCTGGTGAGAGTGGCGTGAACACCGGGTTGCTCGCAGCAGGTGGATTGGTTCTGCTGCTGGCGCTGGGAACGGGTGTTGTTCTCCTGACGCGTAAGCGTCGCGAGGACGGTGACAACTGATTCTCTTGAGAATCTGAGGCAAACGACGTGGGGCAGATCGCAGAGTATGCGATCTGCCCCACAGTCGTTTTCGTGTGTGTTACGAGCCGAGCCGAGATCCGTCCTTCTTCCAGGCTGCAACTACCGACGGGCGAGGCTGGGCGGAACCACCGTCGGGCCAATGGGATGCGGGGCTTTCTATGCTGGCGTCGTCGGTCTCGCCGGGGTGCTGGACGCAGACGATGACGCGCTTCTCGTCCACGATGGGGCCGCAGGTTTCGGCGCCGACGGGAACGGTGAGGAACTGCTTTGTCTCACCGCGGTTTTCGCCTTCGAGGACAACGCTGAACAGCCCGTCGTTGGACTTGAGTGCGTTGCCGTCGGTGGAGATCCACAGATTGCCGTGCGGGTCGAAGGCAAGGTTGTCCGGGCATGAGATGGGGCTGACCTTGCTCTTGTCGAACCCGCCGAAGTAAGTATCGGCTGTGGCCGGATCTCCGCAGACGAGAAGAAGATTCCAGCCGAAGGTGGTGCCGGCGTGGTCGTCGGTGATTTCGAGGACCTGGCCGTTCTTGTTGTTGTTCCTCGGGTTCGCCTCGTCGGCCGCGGCGCCACCGTCGACTCCGCGCTTGGTGTTGTTGGTCAGTGCGACGTAAACCTTGCCGCTCTTCGGGTTTGCCTCGAAGTCCTCGGGGCGGTCCATCTTCGTTGCCCCGACCTTGTCACCGGCCTGGCGGGTGAAGACGGCGACCTCTTCGGCGCTCATACCGTCTACCAGCGATTCGCCCTTGCCGTCTTCGCCGGTGCGCAGGATGGCTACCCACTCGCCGGTTCCGTCGAACTTGCCGTCCGACGGAAGTTTGCCGCTGCCGTCGATCTCGCCGGCGGAGTTTCCGCTGAGCTTTGCGACGTACAGTGTTCCGGCGTCGAGCAGAGTCATGTTGTGGCGCATGGCTGCTTGACTCTTGCCGTCCTGCATCTTTCGGCTGGAGACGAACTTGTACATGTAGTCGAAGCGCTCGTCGTCGCCGCTGTAGGCGACGACGGTGCCGTCCGCCGTGATGTAAATGGTGGCGGCTTCGTGCTTGAAACGTCCGAGCGCTGTGTGCTTGATCGGAGTCGACGACGGATCCCAGGGATCGATCTCGACGACGTATCCGAATCGGTTGACCTCGTTGGGTTCTGCGACCAGATCGAACCGCTTGTCGAAGCGTTCCCACTTGCGCTCGGAAGCGGCGCCGGCAAGACCGTAGCGCTTCAGTCGCGCTGCGACCGTGGGATCGGTGACACCCTCGGCGTTCGCGAAGTACTGGTTGAAGTTCTCTTCGCCGGAAAGCACTGTGCCCCAGGGGGTGACGCCGCCGGCGCAATTGTTGAGGGTGCCGAGCACTTTGGTTCCCGTGGGATCGGCACTCGTCTTGAGGAAGTCGCTACCTGCAGCGGGGCCGGTCACGACAAATTCCGTGGTTCCGGTGATGCGGCGGTTGTTCGATCCGATCTCCGGTACGAGCTTGCCGTTGTCGGATTCGCCCTTGACCTGGACGACCGACAGTCCGTGGCTGGCGAGGCCGATCTTGAACTGCTCCTCGGTCGGGTTCTCCGCATCGTAGCCGCGGAACATCGCCGGCTCGGTGGAGTATTCGTGATTGACCACGAGTAGGTAGGTGTTGGGCTGCCCGTCGACCGGGAGCAATCCGGCGAAGTCGTTGTTGAATCCGAACTGCAGTTCCTGCGCTGCAGCAGTCTGCTTGTCGAAGTCGAAAGCCGGGGCGCCGGCGAGAACGGCGTCACCCCAGCGAATCACGACGGCTTGATCGTATCCGTCAGGGACGGTGACCTTGTCTTCCTTGTTGGGCGCGACGGCGCCGAAGTTCGTCCCCGCTGGTGTTGATCCGCTGCTGCTGCCGCTCGTCGATCCGGTTCCCGGTTCGGCACTTGCGGATTCGTCCGAACAGGCAACGAGGGCGCTGCCCGCTCCCACCGCGAGCACTGCCATGCCGCTGCCCCGGAGCAAGCCGCGACGACTCAGCGCTGTGCGTGCGATGTCGCGGAAGTACTCGCCGCCCGAGGTGTTGGGGACCTCGTGAGAGCACGCGTTTCCGCACTTGTACTGGCAGGTGATCGACGCGCGTGCAGACACGCCGTCGTGTTTGACGAACAAGGCCAAAGGCTTGATAGCCACCGTGAACTCCCGAGATTCGATGTACGGACTTCGGGAACCGTAGAAGCTCGAAGCAAGGGTAAAGGAACGTAAAAATGAACGGCAAAACAACGAGGTGACCCTTACCCGCGGTTTACGACGCGTCCCCGCGGGGACGTCGCATGACATTTGTCATCGCTGATCCGTGACGGTGTCACCGCAGGTGATGACGCTGTGCACTGTTTTCGGCTCTGACTTCCCGCGAAGCTTGGATGCATGAGAGAACCACATGAGGGAAGCCTCCTGACGGACCTGATGGACATCGGACCCGCACCCACGATGGGCCGCGAACTTGTAGTGATCGTGGTGAACATCGCGATCGTCGGAGTGGTGTTCGCGATCATCGGCTCCAATCCGGTGTTCTGGATCCTTGTTGCCGCTCTCGCTGTCTATGCGGGTATTCGATTCGCGATCGGACTGCGCGGCTGGAACCGAGCGGAGGCGCAGCGATGAAGGGCGATCCCGTGATCGACGTAGTCGGAATGTCGCGGCGTTACGGCTCCGGTAAGGAGGCGTTCGATGCTGTTCGCAATCTGGATCTGAGTGTTCAGGAAGGCGAGCTGTTCGGCCTCCTCGGAACCAATGGTGCCGGCAAGACATCCACCCTCGAAGTGATTCAGGGTCTTTCACGAGCCAGTGCCGGAACGGTGCGCGTTCTGGGCATGGATCCGGTGCGCAACCGCAAGCAGATTCGCCCGTCGCTTGGCATCATGCTCCAGAAGGGTGGCTTGCCCCAAGACCTGACTGCTCGTGAGAGTTTGGCGATGTGGGCCGGAACCTGCTCGAATCCGCTGCCCGTGGACGAGGTGCTCGAGCGCGTGGACATGCGTGACCGTCGTGATACCCGCGTGAAGTTCCTCTCGGGAGGTGAGGCGCGGCGACTGGATCTGGCGTGCGCGATCATCGGCCGGCCACTCGTCCTGTTTCTCGACGAGCCGACTACTGGTTTGGATCCCGAAAGTCGACGTAACACTTGGCAATTGATCGCTGACTTGAAAGCGTCGGGCGTCACCATCATGTTGACGACGCATTACCTGGACGAAGCCGAGTCCCTGTGCGACCAGTTGGCGATCATGCACCGAGGATCGGTGGTGCGCAGCGGAACCGTGGCGGACGTCGTCGCGGATCATCCTGCCCAGATCAAACTGCACCGTCCCGGTCTTCCGCTCCCGGCCCTGGCCGGCGCCGAGGTACGCGTCGAAAACGATCTGGTGGTGATCACCACTCGCACAGTGCAGGAGACGCTGACGGAACTGCTGCTGTGGGCACAGCACAACAACATCCTGCTGACCGGCCTGGATGCCCGCGCGGCATCCCTGGAGACCGTATTCCTCTCCATTGCAGACCAATTCGATCATCACGCAGCTCTCGAAGGAGCGTCGGCATGAACCGCATAGCAACCCTGTCTCGTTCGGAGTTCACGCTCCTGGGACGAAATCGACTGTTGCTCTTCAACGCAATCGTCCTCCCGTTGATCTTTCCCGTGGGAATGCTGTACCTGTCGCGCGATGGCGGGTTGTCCGACAAGTCGGTGTCGGCAGGCCTCGAGGTGTTTGCACTCTTCCTGCTCGTGTTCGTGGTCTTCTACAACCTCCTGTCGGTGTACGCGACGCGTCGTGACGAGTTGGTTCTCAAGCGACTACGGACAGGGGAATGCAGCGACGCCGAGATCCTCGCGGGCCCGGCAGTGCCGTCGTGGGTTCTCACCGGCCTGTTGACGGTGGTGATCGGAATCGCCGTGATGGTTCTGGGCGGTAGTGCTCCGGTCAATCCGGTCCTGGTGCTGGTCGCGGTGATCGGCGGCGCCGCGCTCTTCACGGCGCTGGCGTTGATCACTTCGGCTGTCACGCGAAATGCAGAGGCGGCGCAGATCACCTGCATGCCGATTCTGATTCTGGCGACGGCAGGTATGTCCTCGATCAGGAATGTCCTGCCGGACAACGTTGCTCGCATTCTCGATTTCACCCCGCTGGCCGCAGTAGTGGACCTTCTCAATCTCGGATGGCTGGGGCGGACCACTGGCGAACTGGCTGATCTGGGCGATGCGCCCGGTGCGGCAGCGGGATTTGTCGACACCTTCGGTTCGGCTGCGCAACCGCTGTTGGTCATGCTGGCGTGGATCGTCGGTTCGGTTCTGATCGCGAACGTCCACTTCCGCTGGGAACCGCGTTCGTAGAACTCTGAGAAGGTAGTGGGCATGATCGCGCAGAACTTCGGACGCTGGAATCCGAGACGGACGTGGCGAACCGCGTCGAACGTCGACAAGGTTCGCCTCTACACGCGGCAATCGTTCATCATGGTCGCAGTGGTTTTCGGTGGCTTCGGTGCGGTCACCGAGATAGTTGCGGATCGGTACCTGTCGGGTGTCTTCCTCGGAATCAGTGCCGTTGCGTGCGTCATCGCCGTGTCTCGGATGCCTGATCTGGGCGGAGTCGTGGCCAAGCCCGTCCAGATTCCTCTTGCCGTGATGACGTTGTCGGCGTTCTGCTCGGCGGGAATTGCCTTGGGAAGCAATGGCGAGAACGGCCCGTACTTCTGGCTGGCGGCAATCCTTGTCGTGCCCCTTGCGGGGTTGACGTCGTTGCGCTGGCTGATCGTGGGCTCGGTGGCCGCCGGGGTTGTACTGGGACTGCTTGCGGGTCCGGAAAGCGGCGTGTCCGTCGGAATCGTCGCCGCCTTCATGGGGCTGACCGTCTACATGTCGGTGTGGCTGCTGCGGATGGTCACCGAATTGGACGAGGCACGCGGAGCCGCTGCCGCTCTGTCCGTCGCCGAGGAACGGTTGCGATTTTCACGCGATCTCCATGACGTCGTCGGGCGGGCACTGTCTGCAATTGCGGTGAAAAGTGAACTTGCAGCTACTCTTTCACGACGCGGCGACGATCGTGCCGCCGCGCAGATGGACGAAGTACGCGAACTTGCGCAAGATTCACTCGACGAAGCGCGCGAGTTGGTTCGGGGATACCGGTCCATCGCCTTGGCGTCCGAGCTGGCCGGTGCGCAGTCTCTGCTCGAGGCCGCCGGAATCTCCACTGCGATACGTGGATCGGCAGATCAGCTGCCGGTGGAACTGGCCGAAGCTGCCGCCTGGGTCGTCCGTGAAGGCGTCACCAACATTCTCCGGCACTCCAGTGCCGAGAATTGCAGCATCGAAGTGTTCGCGGACGGCGTCGTGATCGCCAACGACGGCGCACGGATCGCAGAGCCGAACAACGGAACCGGCCTGAACGGATTGCGCGAGCGCGTCGGCGCCGTCGGAGGAATTGTCGAAACCGTGCAGGATGAAGATCGCTTCACCCTCACCGCCCACTTTCCGTCCCGAACGAAGGAGTCTCGGTGACCGAGCCGATCAAGGTACTGCTGGCCGACGACGAGAACCTGATCCGCTCGGCTCTGGCCATGATGTTGTCGCTCGAGGACGACATAGTTGTCGTCGCGGAAGCCGAATCGGGCGAGGATGCCGTGGTCGCTGCTGCAAAACATCAACCTGACGTAGCCGTGCTCGACCTTCAAATGGCAGGTATCGACGGCATCGAGACGGCGCAACAGATTGCGCAGACGGTCTCGGGGTGCGTCTCGATCATCGTGACGAGCCACGGGCGTCCCGGGTATCTGAAGAAGGCACTGTCAGCAGGCGTCCGAGGATTTCTGCCGAAGACGACGCCTGCGGCGACGCTCGCCGAGGTGGTCCGCAGCGTCCACGCGGGCGGGAGGTACGTCGATCCGTCGTTGGCTGCCGAGGCAATCGGCGCCGGCGACTCACCGCTTACTCCGCGCGAAGCGGACGTACTCGAGTACGCGGCCGACGGAGCATCCATCGAGCAGATCGCTTCCCGGGCACACCTCTCGGCAGGAACCACCCGGAACTATTTGTCGTCAGCTGTCACCAAACTCGGTGCAGCCAATCGGCACGAAGCTGCAGTGATCGCCCGCCGGCAGGGGTGGATTTAGGGCCTTCGGCCCCGTGCGCCTTTCTGGTTGCGGGCACTACCAAAAAGGCGCACAGGGCCGAAGGCCCCGCAATGTCGAGAATCCCCGACTTGCTTCGTCCCTGTAGTGAAGTGCGACCAGAATGGGTGGCACCGACACAGAGGAGATTCACGATGGCCAAGTACTTGCTGCTCAAGCACTACCGCGGCGCTCCGGCGGCAGTCAACGACGTGCCGATGGACCAGTGGACGCCGGACGAGATCACGGCCCACGTGAAGTACATGCAGGACTTCGCGGATCGGCTCGAGAAGGCGGGCGAGTTCGTCGACGGTCAGGCTCTCGCTCCTGAGGGCACTTTTGTCCGGTACGACGGTGAGGGTCGCCCGCCGGTCACCGACGGTCCGTTCGCGGAAACCAAGGACCTCATTGCCGGCTGGATGGTGATCGACGTCGACAACTACGACCGTGCCGTCCAATTGGCCGGCGAGCTCTCGGCCGCGCCCGGCGCAGGCGGGAAGCCGATTCACGAATGGCTCGAACTGCGCCCGTTCCTCACCGAGCCGCCGACCATCACGGACTGAAACCTGTCATGGACGACGCCCTGCTTCGGAGTCTGACTCCGAGTGTGCTCGGCATCCTCGTCCGCCGCGGAGCAGATTTCGCGTCGGCCGAGGACGCCGTGCAGGACGCTCTGCTCGAGGCGGTCAGGGTCTGGCCGGACAACCCGCCGCGGGACCCGAAGGGCTGGCTGGTCACGGTGGCCTGGCGGCGGTTCCTCGACGGGATCCGGTCGGATGCGGCTCGCCGTAAGCGGGAGTTTCTGGCTGACGAGCAGCCAGGCGAGCGGCCGGTCAGCGGGTCGGTGCCGGGCGTGGACGACACACTCCAGCTCTACTTTTTGTGCGCGCACCCGTCGTTGACGCCGTCGTCCGCCGTCGCACTCACGCTGCGCGCTGTCGGCGGGCTGACCACCCGCCAGATTGCGCAGGCCTACCTGGTGCCCGAGGCGACTATGGCTCAGCGCGTCAGCCGAGCCAAGCGCACGGTCTCCGGCGTCCGGTTCGAGCAACCCGGCGATGTCGCCACCGTCCTGCGTGTCCTTTATCTGGTCTTCAACGAGGGGTACTCCGGCGACGTCGACCTGGCTGCCGAGGCCATCCGGCTCACCCGGCAGTTGGCGGCCGCGATCGATCACCCCGAAGTCGCAGGGTTGCTCGCACTGATGCTGCTCCATCACGCTCGTCGAGCCGCGCGAACTGCCGCGGGCGGCAGTCTGGTTCCGCTAGCCGAGCAGGATCGCAGCCGGTGGGACACCGATTCGATTGCCGAAGGAGTCGCAATCCTCCAGTCAGCTCTCGCCCGCGACCGGCTCGGTGAGTTCCAGGCCCAGGCCGCCATTGCCGCACTCCATGCCGACGCTTTCACAGCAGACGAGACCGACTGGGTGCAGATCGTGGAGTGGTACGACGAACTCGCAGCCTTGACCGACAGCCCGATCGTCCGGCTCAACCGAGCGGTGGCCGTCGGCGAGGCAGACGGACCACGCGCCGGATTGGCAGCTCTTGCAGCGCTGGACGATTCACTTCCACGCCATGCCGCAGTCGAGGCCTATCTGCGTGAACGCGACGGAGACCTCGAGTCGGCGGCGAGGTTGTATGCCGATGCAGCGCACAAGGCATCCAACCTCGCCGAACGCGACCATCTGATGCTTCAGGCGTCCAGGATCAACGCCCGTCGATCTCCTGCAAGCGCCCCTGAGTCAGAGAACCTGTGAGAGGAACGCTTGCAGTCGATCTGTTTCGGGATCGTCGAAAAGCTGTTCCGGAGTACCGGTTTCGACAACGGCACCGCGATCCATGAACAGCACCTTGTCGGAAACGGAACGCGCGAAACCCATTTCGTGCGTCACGACGACCATAGTCATGCCGGACTTCGCGAGATCGGCCATCAATGCCAGAACACCCTTGACCAGTTCGGGGTCGAGAGCTGACGTCGCCTCGTCGAAGAACATGACCTCGGGCTTCATCGCCAGGGCGCGGGCAATGGCGACGCGCTGCTGCTGACCACCCGAAAGGTTGCCGGGCCGCGAGTCGGCCTTCTCCCTGAGCCCCACCAGATCCAGCTGCTCGAGCGCGAGCGCCCGAGCTTGCTCCTTCGACAAACCCTTGAGCTTGTTCGGCCCGAGTGCGATGTTCTCGGCGACGGTCTTGTGTGGGAACAGGTTGAAGTGCTGGAACACCATGCCGATCCGCTGGCGTAGCTCGTCGGGGTTGTCCTTCAGGACGGACTTCCCGTCGAGCAGCACGTCACCCTGCTCGGGCTCGTGCAGACGGTTCAGCACGCGCAGGAGCGTCGACTTGCCCGAACCGGAGGGCCCGATGACGGTGACGGTGTTTCCGGCGTCGACGTGCAGGTTGACGCCGCGAAGCACCTTGTTGGTGCCGAAGGACAGATGCAGGTCCTTGCCGGTGAGCGATACGGACTTCAGTTCAGAGCTGGTAGTCATGTCCTCAGCCCCTTTCCACGACGATGGCCTGCTCGAGCGGATCCAACGTGCCTGAAGTGTCGGCGCGTCCGGTCCGGAGTCGGTTGTCGATGTAGTTGACGAGGTGCGTCAGCGGGATGGTCAGAGCAAGGTAGAACAAGCCTGCCGCAACGAGCGGGGACAGGCTGCCGGTCTGGGCGTTGAGATCACGTCCGACGGCAAAGAGTTCCCGCTGGGTGACGAGCAGACCGAGGAAGTAGATCAGCGACGAGTCCTTGATCAGCGAGATGAACTGGTTCATCAACGCCGGCAGAACGCGTCGTACACCCTGCGGGATGACGACCAGCGACATGGACTTTCGGTAGCTGAAACCGAGGGCACGTGAAGCCTCGAGCTGCCCGGACTCGACGCTCTGGATTCCGGATCTGAAGATCTCACCGATGTATGCCGACGCGAGCAGTGACAGCGCCGCGACACCGAGCCAGTACGGATTGCTACCGGTGATTCCCTTGACGATCGGTCCGACGCCGAGCCCGATGATCAAGATGATGACGACTGCGGGCAGGCCACGGAAGATATCGGTGTAGACGCGGGCCGGCCAGCGCAGCCAACGGGTGCGCGAGATACCGGCGACAGCGAGCAGCATGCCGAGGATCGTGCCGATGATGCCGGACGCGAGCGCAAGGATCAGGGTGTTGGGAAGACCGGTCTTGAGGAGATCGGGGAATGCCTTCTTGTACAGATCCCAGTCGAAGAACGTGTCCTTGAGCTGTTCGAGCGTCGACTTCGGTTGGTACGACGCGGTATCGCCACCGTCGCCGTTTGCTGCGTTTTCCGCGGCAATGGCTGCGAAGTCGGGCAGTTCCGGAGTGGCCGCGGCCTTGGATCCGGGCTTCCAGCCTTCAGGGAGTTGGCGCGGTACCCAGTCGGCGTACAGCTGAGACCAGGTTCCGTCGTCGATGACTGCGTCGAGGCCGGAGTTGAGGGCGTCGATCAGCGGCTGGTTTTCCTTGTTCACCGCCCAGCCGACGAAGTTGTTGACCGAGAAGGTGTTCTGGATGATCGAGGTCGGGTCACCGGGAGCGATTGCACCTTCGGCCTGCTGAGACGGAGCTACCCAGGCGTCGATCTGTCCGGACTTGAGGTTCGCGTACGCCGTGGCGTAGTCGGGAAACTTCACGGGATCGAGCTTGAGCGTGTTCACGACGTAGTCGTCCTGCACGGTTCCCTGCACGACGCCGATGCGCTTGGAGGCATCCAGGTCTCCGAAGCCGGTGATCGGGCTGCCGTTAGGCACGACGAGGGAGAAGTATCCGAAGTCGTAACCGTTGGTGAAGCCGACGGTGTTGCGACGGTCGTCCGTGGTGGTGATGGACGACGAGCCGACGTCGAAGCGTCGACCGGCAACCTGGGCGAGAAGCCCGGCGAACTCGGTGCCGACGAACTCGACCTTCAGGCCCAGCTTGTCCGCGACGGCCTTCAGCAGCTCGTTGTCGTATCCGGTGTACTGATTCTCGGAGTTGACGCAGATGCTCGGGGGCGCGTCACCGAGCGTGCCGACCGTGATGACCCCGGGTTTGATCAGATTCAGCTTCGAGGTGTCGATCTGATCGACCGGGGTGACGGTGGCCGTGGTGTAGCGGTCTTCGGCGCCCGCACCCGCTGCCGCGTCCAGATTGGTGGGCGCCGCGGTTGCAGCTCCCACTCCTGGAGGTGCACACAGGTCTGTGGGGGCTGCCGACGAATCCGAGCCACTCGAGCACGATGACAGAGTCAGCGCCAGGAGGGCAGTGAGGAGCAGTGCCACCACCAGGCGGATCTTCGCTGCGACGGAAGAAAACATGCGTGCAGCGTAATCCTAAGGGTAGCCATTTCTCCGTGTAGAACTGTTGACAGTTTTCGGACAAGGGGCCGTTGCGCTGCGGGCATGCCTTCAAATCAGCGTGATTTTAAGTATCGCCAGGTCGGGGAATCTCGTGCCGTAGAGATCGGCGTCAGCGGACGGGTGCGAGTTCGACGCCCGACGGAGGTACCAGGCGGCGCAGCGTTCCGTCGAAGCCGGTGACGTAGAGCGCCCAGCCGTCGCCGTCCTGTCCTATACGCACTGAACTCGGCCCGTTCCACCCACTCGACAGACCCGAAGCGACGACGCAGGAAGTGCCGGTTTCAGGGTGTACGCGATAGATCGAGCCTTCGACGTGAGCAGCGGCGTAGAGCATTCCATCCTGCGACATGGTCAGATCGTCGAGGCCGGGTATCAGGCTCGGGACCGTCGCTACAACTGTCCACGCGTCAGGGGTATCCAAGGGCACTCGAATGATCTGACCGGTGAACAGGTCATCGGTGTACACGGCTCGATGATCCGGACTGAGCGCGAGTCCCTCCGAACGCGGCACTGTCGACCAATTGGGAACGACGGCTCCGGAGTCGTGCAGATAGCGCGAGACGCCCTTTGGCGGACCTCCTTCTGTTCCGACCCACGTGGTCAGCAGATCGCCGTCGGGAAGCCGGAGCAGGCCGTTGCCCGCGAAGTCGACGGGTGCGGACAGCTGATCCGTCGAGGTGTCCAGGTGCCACAGCTTGCCGTCCTGTCTGGTGAGGAAGGACAGCCTCGAACCGTCGAGTTGCAAACCGCCAGGGGCAGCCATGTCGTCGAGGACAGTTCGTACCTGTCCTGCGGCGTCGACGTGATAGATCTTCGACTCGCCGGAGAGGTAGAACCCGCCGTCGTCATCGGGCTCGAGGTTTTCGAGCTGTTCCAACCCTTGGGCTACGGTCTCGACCTGCCAATCGCCGCAGATCGGCGCGGTTGTCCAGGTGGCCTTCGCCGGCGTCGCCGCGGCAGCGGTCCCGGCTGCGATTGCCGCGACGATCAACAACGCCCGAGTTCGGTTGCGTGATAACCCCATTGCGCACAACTTACGGCAAACCGGACCAATATCAAACGGTCTGGTCGGTATAGCCGACGCCCAGGGGGTCGCTCCAGGTGGTCCACACGTCTGGCCCGAGTTCGATCTCGGCTGTGGTGAGTAGACACGCGTCGAGTTCTCGGTGCAGTCGAGACGGGTCGATGGATTGGCCGATGAAGACGAGTTCTTGTCGGCAGTCTCCGACGGGTTCTTCCCACTTGTCGAGGATTCCGTCACGACGGTAATCGTCGGCCGGCCACTCGTCACGGGGTAGAAACTTCCACCAACGGCCGACGTATCCGTGGCGAATGAGATGACCGGCCTGAGAAATACTCCCGATCTCGGTGAACCGGCCGGCATTCCAGTAGTAGCCCTTGGCCCGAAGTAACTTTCCGTTGGTCCACTCGCTGCTGAGGAAATCATGCAGCCGTTGGGGGTGGAAGGGTGCGCGCTCGCGGTACACCACCGAACTGATTCCGTACTCTTCGGTTTCGGGGATGTGTTCACCTTGGAGTTCTTGTAACCATCCGGGGGCCTGTGCAGCCTTTTCGAGTGAGAACAAACCGGTGTCGAGAATCGTGTCGAGTGGGATGCGACCGAGCGTCATCGGAACTATCGCAGCGGATGCGTTCAAAGAGCGCAGGACTGCGGTCAATTCGACCAGGTGCTGGTGCGAGACGAGATCTGCCTTGCTCACCAGGATGACGTCGGCAAATTCGATCTGATCGACAAGCAGATCCGCGATGTCTCGTTCGTCTTCCGGGGCATCGGCTTCGACGCGGCCCCCAGCCGTGTAGTCGCGCAGAAAACTGTGGCCGTCGACGACGGTGACCATGGTGTCGAGTCGGGCGACGTCGGCGAGGGCGTGGCCGTCGGTATCGATGAATGTGAACGTCTCTGCGACGGGAAGCGGTTCGGAGATGCCGGAAGATTCGATGAGTAGGTAGTCGAATCGGCCATCGGCGGCCAAGGCACTGATCTCGGAGAGAAGATCCTCTCGCAGAGTGCAGCAGATGCAGCCGTTCGTCATCTCGACCAGTTTCTCCTCGGAGCGACTGAGCGAGATCTCACGCTCGACTTCTGCACTGTCGATGTTGATTTCGCTCATGTCGTTGACGATCACCGCGACCCGCCGACCCTCTCGATTTCGCAGGATCTCGTTGAGTAGTGTCGTCTTCCCGGCGCCCAGGAAACCTGACAGCACCGTGACCGGAAGTCGTGTGTCGACCATGATTTCCAGTGTCCTTCCGAATGAGAGAATTGCTGTGATCAGGCGGCGGTCACGCGAAACGCTGTGATCGCGTGACCGCCGCCCGGAATGTTGGACGATCAGGCCGCAGGCTCGAGGTAACCCTCGAAAAGGTCGACTACGACGCTGCCGCCGTCGGTGTCGCTACCGAACAATTCCTCGGCGGCGAACTTCACGTGGTACGTCGGTTCTTCGCCGGCGTCGTTGCGCCCGTGGCCGATTGCGTCGGGAAATGGCCACTTCTCGGTAGTCCGATGAGAGATGGTTCCCACTCGTCCGCGGCAGTACGCAGGCATTCGAATATGCCCCGGAACGTACTCGTCGCGCACGCGTACTCGCTGACCGATTTCGAAGGTGGTCGTCTCGACGGGTGCCGGACGCCCTTCGGATTCGCTGGGCCGCGACAGTGGGAACGGTCCCCCTGCAAGGCTTTCGAGTTCATCCTGCGTCAGGATTCCCTTTTCGACCATCAGTGTCGCGACGCCGATGACGTACCTCTCGTAGTACGGGGTCATCATGTAGTGGCGTGGTTCCATCCGCTCGACGACGTATCGAACTTCGTCGACGCTGAATGCCCCGAGTTCGGCGACACCGGCGAACATCAGGCTGTACGGCAGGTGTTCCCACTCGGCGTGGAAGGTGGGGCCGATGTCGGCGTTGACGGTATGCGGGACTTTGCCGAAGCCTTGAACTCCGGCAAGATCGTGTACTCCATCCATGGTGTGCTTCTTTCTTGTCGGGGTGATCAGACGGTGGGGACCTGCGGGACTGCGACGCCGATCAGGCAGTCCTTGGTGACGATTTCCTGCAGTTGTTCCTGGCTCCAGCCTTCGGTGCCTGCGGGACGTTGCGGGAGAACCATGTAGCGAGTTTCGGCGGTGGTGTCGTAGACGCGGATCTCGACGTCCGACGCGATCTCGGTTCCCATCTCGGAGAGAACCTTCCGTGGCTCACGCACCACTCGCGCACGGTATTCGAAACTCTTGTACCAGGTAGGGGGCAGGCCGAGAATGGGCCACGCGGTGCATGAACACAGCGAGCACACGATCACGTTCTTGAGGGTCGGGGTGTCTTCGACTGCCACGATGTACTCGCCCTGGGGGCCCAGGTATCCGTACTGGGCAACCGCGGCGGTACCGTCGGTGAGAAGCAGTTGCCGGAAATCGGGGTCGGTCCAAGCCCGCGCGACCAATTCCGCTCCGCGCCTTGGACTGAAGTCCTCCTCGAAGGTTTTCTTCCATCCTTCGACGTAACCGTCGGGTACCAATCCCTTACCGTCGAGTGCGCGGAACAGGGCCCACGCGCGATCGGAGACCGGCGCCTGGGCCGGTGCGGCGTTCTCCGTTGTGTGGTCGATCGTTACTGACATCTGGTTCACCTTTTCTGTGCGGGCTGATCATGTGTGAATCGGTGGAATTTGTTGTGCAAGTGCGGATACAGAACTAGGTGAGGCTGAGTTGTGGTGCAGAGTCGGAGATGTGGTCGGCAGGCGTCGGAAACGCGCCGCGAAGCTTTTCGAATGCGCGCCCGACCCGGAGGACCGTCGCATCGTCGAAGGTCTTGCCGGTGATCATCATTCCGACCGGAAGCCCGTTCACCAGGCCGGCGGGAACGGACAGGGACGGATGTCCGGTCACGTCGAACGGTGCTGTGTTGGCGATCATCCCGAGAGCCTTCGTGATGAAGGTTGCACGATCCACGTCCTTCGCCGGTAGTTCGGATGCGACGTAGGGCAGTGTGGGCATCACCAGGACGTCGAATTGTCTCAAGGCAGTGTCGTAGGCGGCGCGGGCGAGCGGTACGAGGTTCCGGGCTTTGCCGTAGCTCGCGCCGCCGAGGGTGGTGATGCCGTGGTGGCCGGTCAGAGCCACCAGTTTGACGGTTTCGGACAGAGCGTCGGCGTGCTGAAGGCGTCGAGAAGCAAAGTGTGCCATCAGTTCCGGATCGTACAAACCTTCGGCGTTCATGCCGTATCCGTTGCCGTCCAACATCTGGTAGGCACCACCGTCCGTGGCGATCACGTTCCAGATGTGGAAAGCATGTAGGTGCCACGGGATGTTTACTTCCTCTACCGTGCAACCGATTTCGGCCAGACTGTGTGCCGCTGCGCGGACTGCGTCGTCGACCTCGGGCTGTGAGACCGCGTGCCCGAAACCTTCTCGAACGATCCCGATTCGCAGACCATCCACATCGGAGTCGAGGGTGGACAGATAGTCACCTGCTTCGACGCTGTCGGCTTGGCGTGGGTCGTTACCGTCGCGACCGGCGATGACCGAGAGCATCAGTGCGGCATCGTGGACCGTGCGTGTGATCGGGCCGAGATGGTCGATTGTTCGCTCGATGGGAAATGCCCCGGTATACGGGACGAGCCCGAACGTCGGCTTGTGTCCGACGACGCCGCAGAATGCCGCCGGGATCCGGATCGACCCGCCCTGATCCCCGCCGATGGCAAAATCGACGTCACCGTTTGCGACGAGAGCCGCACTGCCACCGGATGATCCACCTGCTTCACGCTGTGGGTCCCACGGATTACGGACCGGTCCGCTTGCCGGTGTGAAGCTCGAACCGGAGAAACACAGGTCCTCACACACAGCTTTGCCCGCGACGGTTGCACCGGCCGCCAGTAGTCGAGTGACCACAGTCGCGTCGCGAGACGGAGTGAACCCCTCTACTGTCCGAGACCCGTTCATCATCGGAACTCCGGCCACGGTCACGTTGTCCTTGATCGCCACGCGTCGGCCGGTCAGGACGCCGTCCGACGTCGGCGGGATGCTTGTGGTCACATACCAAGCGCTCAAAGGATTTTCGCTCGCTGTTGGCACCGTGTGCTCACGTGACGTGGTCGGCGGGGTTGCCTCGTCGGCGTACAACTGGTCGACGACGTCGTAGGAGCCCAGTGCTCCGTCGATCAGTGCCGGCCACTCGAGCCGGGCTGATTGGTCGAGAGTGATGCCGTAATGCCTTGCGGCGGTGTCTATTGCATTGTCGTCAGGTCGGATTGTCGCCATGAGAAGTGTGCTCCTGATGTGATCGGCTTCACTTGTCTTTCAGCCTAGGGCCGGATCCATAATTGCGTCAATAGGTATCGACATATTGACTCGTTAAGTTCGGGTTACGCGCGCTCAGAGAGAGCGGGGGTACAGGCGCCCACGGCGTGATTCAGCGAGCAGAATCGGTCGATGCAGTGGAACGCCGTTGTTCGTAGAGCTTTTCGATGTCGTGACAAGCTGCCGAAGTACTGTTTCCGGATCGCCTGCCGACGTTCGTTCGACTGCGCGTGCGTAAGCGACGATCGCTTCGTATGTTGTCTCCGACAGGGAACTGAGCGGAGGCAGGAGTTCGTTCGAGCTCGCGCTGTATCGCTTTTCGAGGTCGTGATCGCCGGCTGCGGATTGAAAGTAGCCGAATGCCGCCCAGACTCCGTCGGCATCGGAATTGCCGATGAGCTGCTGAGTGGCCTCGTCGAGGACCAATGCAAACGTCCGCGTGGTGGCCCGCAGTCCGTGCTGGGCGCATTGTCGTTCGAAGAAGACCTCGTCATGGCCCACCAGGGTGGAAAGAATCAGTTCGGCCCCGGAGTTGGCTATCGACTCGATGATGCGTGAGAAGTCGGTTGTCCCCAACGGTACGTAGACTTCGCCGGCCACCGAACCTGTGGATTCGGCGATCACACGCCGGGCCGCCCAATGCGCACCGAACGACCACGAATACTGCTGGCCGACCAGGAACCAAGTGCGAGAACCGGTCTCGGACATCATTGCGGGTATACCCGCTCGCGTCTGGTCGAGTGGGCGCTCACCCAATCGAAGGACTCCCGGACGCGATCGACCTCCCTCGTTGAGAACTGTGTGCACCAACAGCACACCGGTGTTCTGCAATGCAGATGCAGCGGCATTGAAGGTCGACGATGTCACGCACGCGAAAACGGCGCGACATCCGCTTTTCACCAATCGCAGTGCGGTCGCCGCTCCGGCCGCCGAGTCGGAAGCGTCATCGCCGATCACCAAGTCGACGAGAACGCCGCCGATGCCGCCGTCGGCGTTGATTTCTTCCACGGCCAGTGCTGCGAGTGTTTCTGTCGCCTGGGCGAATACAGCTGCCGGGCCGGATTTGCTGACCAGCAGCCCGATCCGATGTCGGTCGGAACGCGGAGGTTCGGGTGGAGCGAATCCGCGCTTGTTGGCAAGCCAGGAAATGCCGTCCTGATCGAGGCTGGACTCGAGAACGATCCGGGTCCCGGCGCCGTCGGGAAAGAACCGGATCGTCAGGCGGCCGCGCCACGGTTGGTGGTGCACGATCACGACCGATCGGCCCCGCTTCACGCCGGCGACGTATCCCAACAGCGTGATCGGCATTCCGACTGGATCTGCGCGTGCGCCGTCGCCGACGGGAAGGGAGATGGCGGCAGCGGCCCCGACCGTCAGTTGCTCACATTCGAGTTCGAGCAGTTGCCCCGTTTCGAGGCGCTCGAAGGCTGACCCTGGTGGGTCGGTCGTCACGATCTGTGCCGTTACGGAGAGACCTGGCACGTTCTACTTCCTGCCTGAAATAGGTGCTGGGGCTCAACAGGGCCTCACGCTCGGCGACGCACCGATGCGACGTCTGAATCCTCAGTCGCAGTGGCCGGCAACTCGGAGGCGTTCGAACCTGCTTCCAGCGCTCGCCCGAGGACGTCGCGCAGGAACTGGAGTGCATCGTTGGCGGGCCCCGATGGATCTATCGAGAACAGGCGATGACGTCCTTGACGCCGTTCGACGATCACGCCGGACAACCGCAGCGCCTTGAGATGTGTGGATACCGTGGTGCGACCGACCGTCGAAATTTGATCGCTGATGAAGCCCGCGTTGCACTCGCCGTGGGTAGCCAGCGTGTCGAGAATCTGTCGACGCACTTGGTCGGCCAGCACAGCAAACGCCAACTCTTCGTTTCGTTGAGTAGTCACTGTCTGCTGTCCGCGCTTCCTCGATGGTCTCTACTGAGATATGTCGACACCCGTCAACATATCTCGAGTTGCCTCCGAGGGAAAGAATGTGGCCGAAGATTGCCGGCGACTTCGGTCAGTGCTCGGCGGTGATCACCGCGTCGCGCAGCATTCCGGTCCCGGGATGGCAATTGATGTACTCGTAGAGCTGATCGGCGGCATCGAATACCGAGACCTCATGGTAGAGACGCAATTTCGACAGGCCCTCGGCCACCCGGAAGAACGTCGTGAAGATCCGTAGATGGGTCGGGTGGGATTCCGACCACCGTTCGAGTTGGTCGAGGGAGGCCCAGTGGCCGATGTTGTAGCTCAAGTCGAGGAAGTTTCCGTCGATGTCGATATTGCGTACGAATCGGTTGCTGTAGCACCCGACGGCCGAGCCGTTGTCGCGGAGGAAGTCCATGCCCGATTGAAGAGTGGGCAGGATTTCGTCCAGGTAGAGGCTGCGCTCGTCTGCTTCCGCGTCGGCCCAGTCCTGCCCGGACCTGATCAGTGCGATGTTGTCGTGTCCCCGCACTACTACGCGTCCACCTACGGCGGGGTCACCGGCGACGACCCGCAGTTCGCCCGAGGCCTGCATCCAGTCGGTTTGGGAGATCGGAAACCGCTCGCGCATCGAACCCCAGTAGCCGTGCTCGTTGATTTCGCCGCTGACACCGTCCATGACAGCTCCCACCCCGGGGAGGTCGTCTTGGAACGCGTAGAGCGTTTCGAATTGTTCGGCTCTCGGTGCCACGATCTCGCGGAAGAACCCCAATCCGTCCGACAGGCGGTCTTCGGACTCCCACCAGGAGGACACTGGAGGTGATGTGCTCCAACGATGTTGGGAAGAAACATCTTTCCAGTAACCGACCACGATCAGGTTCTCGTAGCCCTGGTTGTCGATGTGATGGGTGAGATCGTGGTGTGCCGGTCCGTCCGGCAAGTCGAAGCCGGCGACGATATCCCGCATCGCCCGCAGTGCTGCCGGGCGCTGATCCTCGCCGCGGAACTGCACGCCGAGATAGCCCATCACGACCTGGTGCAATGTGTCGTCTGCGCGCCCGACCCACATGGGAAACGGTGGCGTATAGGTATCCGGGACCCGCCTGGTCAGAGTGCGCGGGCATTGAAGGTGTTCGCCGATTGCAGATTCCATGAGTGCTCCCTGTGATGTAGGTGGTCGAATCGGGTGCCTGGCACTTGGCAACGCCGTGCCGAAAATCTACGCCCGCTCAGCCGAGCAAACTTGGCCGTCAGCGCCCGATGCTTGGCCTACCGTGCCAAGAATTGTGGATACGCTTCGGCGACAGAAAATTTTGAACACCATGTTCAATGGGTAAGTGTCCGAAGATGTTACAGATCAGCGGGTAGTACTTGTGGGGGCCGCTGCTTGCGACCGGTACCGCCGCGGGCTGATCCCGAATTCCGCCTTGAAGGCTCGACTGAAGGCGGCCAGGTCGGTGAATCCCCAGCGGTGAGAAATCTGGGTCAGCGACCGCTCTACTCCGTGTCGTTGCACGATCTCACGACGGCAACCGTCGAGTCGACGGCTGCGAATCGACCGTGACACCGTCGTGCCGTGTTCGGCGAAGGCTCGGTGCAACTGGCGAATGGAGACTTTGACCGATCCCGCGATGTCCACCGGAGACAGGGCCGGGTCTGCGATGCGGGCGTCTATGACCGACAGGGCGGATTCGTAGAGGCTGGTTCGCCGCGAGGTGATCGGTCGCGCAGTTGTGTGAAGAACGGACTTGACCAGGTTGCCGATCTCGTTGACGACTTCCTCTTCGTCTCCGCTCGCGTCGGACGTCATGCGGACGGAGGCAAGATCGTGAAGAAAGCGACCGAGCAGGCCACTCAGGCCCGCGTGTCCGTCGAAGGCAATGGCCGTCAAACTCGTGACCTCCGCGTCGCTGAGTGACAGGTATGACCGTGGCCAGGTGAACACCTCGAGTCCCCAGATGCCGTCGTGTGCGTGTCCCTCGATCTGCCAATCGAAGGGGCGCGTGGTGTCGTACAGGACGTAGTCGCCACGTCGCAGGACGCATTCGCGGTCGTCTTGCCGCACTACCGCGCTACCGCGGCGGATCATCCCGATTTGCAGATAGTCCGCACCGTCGCTCTTGATCAGGCTGCTGCTACGGACTATTCGTTGTTCCATCGATTGAACTGCGGACACCCGAACGTGTGCGAGTTGGGCCGAGTGCACGGCCCCGCTGAATCGATCGCCGTCTTCGATATCGGATACGTCGAGCGCGACAAAATGCTCACGCAATAAATCTGCCCAGTCGCCCGTGAGAGTCGTGCGTGTGGGCAGGGAGAAGCCGGATCGCGCGAGCATTGCAGGGCGCCTCCTCGCAGAAAAGCCGAAGTTCTCGGGTGCTCGATG
This sequence comes from Rhodococcus sp. C-2, assembly GCF_027854095.1. NCBI lineage: Bacteria > Bacillati > Actinomycetota > Actinomycetes > Mycobacteriales > Nocardiaceae > Rhodococcus > Rhodococcus sp. C-2. The sequence goes on from NZ_JAQGFI010000003.1 coordinate 29,178, forward strand.
TTCAGAGAGTAATCCCGCACATCGGACATGTCGATAGGAGTCGACATGTCATCACGTCGGGAGAAATTGTTTGCCATACAAACAACGCCGAGTTATTGTTTGTCGTACAAACAAGTAGGAGTTCGTGATGGCCACCGAGGCAGTTCCCGCAGCGCGCGCGACGCGTGAGTCGGGCAAGCAGACGCGCATGGCACTGTTCAACGCTGCAACCGAGCTCTTCCTCGAACATGGCGACAGCGTGTCCATCGCGCAGATCTGCACCGCCGCCGGCGCCCATCCCAACCAGGTGACCTACTACTACGGCTCCAAAGAAAAGCTCTTCGTCGAGGTGGCGTGCGCGGCCGTTCTGCGCGCAGGCAAGCGTGCCGAGGTCGATGCCGCCGACGCCGACACGGTCGGCGATTACACCGAGAAGCTGGTCGGATCCCTCCTGGGCTCGGGCGCTCCCAGCGTCGAACTCTTCGTGGAAGCGATGATGATGACGGGTCGTCGTGGTGAACTCCGCGACCTGATCTCCGAAACGCTTCGCACTCTGCACTCCTCGGGCGAAACCGCCCTCCTCCGTACCTTGATCCGCACCGGCTGGCAGCTGCGCGCGGGCATCGACGTCGAGTCCAAGGCCTTCTGGTCTGCGATCTTCGGCCTCGTCATCCAGAAGACTGCCACCGGCGAGAGCTTCGGCTACTCCCTCGAGGAGGCGGTTGCCGTCATCTTCGCCACCCTCCAGATACCCGACGCCGTACTCAACAGCTCGATGGAATGAACTCTCTTCGAGCGTGATTCTCCGACAAGGACTTCGATGAATATCGTTCGCGTATTCGACAGCAACGTCACCAAGACCCCGGACAAACCCTTCCTGATATTCGACGGTCACGATCACACGTACTCCCAGGTTCAGGACGGAAGTCGACGCGCCGCAGGCTATTTGCAGTCGCTGGGCGTGCAGCCGGGCGACCGCGTCGCGCTGATGTGTTACAACACTCCGGGATTCGTGTACGCGATGCTCGGTGCCTGGCGCTTGGGCGCCGTCGTGGTCCCCATCAACCACAAGATGCAGACTCCGGAAGTTGCCTACGTGCTGGGACACGCGAAGGTGTCGGTGTGCGTCTTCGACGGTGAGTTGGCGCCGGTTGTCGGTCGACTGGAGACAACGGCCAAGCTGATCAGCACGGACTCTGTCGCAGACGGTTTCGACTTCTTCGACGACGCCATCACCCGCCAGGACGGCGTTGACGGTATCGACATCGACGAGAACGATCCGGCCGAAATCCTCTACACCTCGGGGACTACCGGCTCGCCCAAGGGCTGCGTCCACAGCCACCGCAACGTCGTCGGTGTTGCCGTCACCGCGGCCCTCGCCGTGTCGACGACTCGGGACGAGCGACTGCTCATGGCCGTCCCGATCTGGCACGCTTCCCCGCTCAACAACTGGTTCATGTCCACGCTCTACATGGGCGGAACCGTCGTGCTGCTGCGCGAGTACCATCCCGTCAAATTTCTGGAAACAGTTCAGGAACAACGCATTACCCTCTGCTTCGGCCCGCCGGTCATCTATACCACCGCACTCAACCTCGTGCCGAACTTTGCCGACTACAACCTCGGAAGCGTTCGTGCGTGGTTGTACGGCGGGGGACCGATCGGCGCGGATGTCGCTCGGCGACTGGTGGAGTCGTACGGCACCACCGAATTCCGGCAGGTCTACGGCATGACCGAGACCGGGCCAGTGGGCACCGTGCTGTACCCCGAAGAGCAGTTGAGCAAGGCGGGCTCGATCGGCCGCGTCGCGCTGGCCGGCGTCGACCTGCGCCTGGTTGCCGATGACGGCACCGACGCGGAGCCCGATCAGATCGGTGAGATCTGGCTGCGCGCCGACACCGTCATGCAGGGGTACCTCGACGACCCCGCTGCCACGAAGGCTGCTTTTGCCGACGGCGGTTGGTATCGCACCGGCGATCTGGCGCGCAAGGATGCGGACGGTTACCTCTTCATCGTCGACCGCGCGAAGGACATGATCATCACGGGCGGCGAGAACGTCTACTCCAAGGAGGTCGAGGACGTGATCTCCGGCCACCCGGACGTCGTCGACGTCGCCGTTGTCGGAAAACCCAACGAAGAATGGGGCGAGACCGTCGTCGCGCACGTCGTCTGGCGTGAACCGGATGTCATCAGCGCCGACGACATCAAGGACTACCTCTCGGACAAGTTGGCGCGCTACAAGATTCCGCGTGAAGTGGTGTTCGCGACGATTCTTCCGCGTACACCGACCGGCAAGATCCAGAAGCACCTCATCCGCGCAGCGAGCTGAAAGGCCTGTCATGACTGATATTTCCGAGAAGACCGTCACCCACCCGGCTCCGCATCGCACCCATGCAGTGCTCAACCAGTCGGTACCGCGCACGGACGTCAACGAGTTCCTGCTCGATACGGTCCTGGCCGAAGGCGTCGCGCGTCACGACGCCGATTGGGCCACCAGTGAACTCACCGATATCGGTGAACTGGTCGGCAGTGCCGGGTTCCAGCACGACGCCGAGCTGGCCAACACGGTGATCCCCGAATTGAAGACCTTCGATCGCTGGGGAAACCGCATCGACGAGGTCGAATACCATCCGTCGTATCACCGGATCATCTCTGCCGCCGTTGCGCACGGTGCTCACACCTCTGCCTGGGCTGACCCCAAGCCGGGTGCCAACGTGGCTCGGGCCGCGGCATTCATGCTCTTCTCCCAGGTCGAACCGGGCCACGCGTGCCCGATCTCCATGACGCACGCTGTGATCCCCTCGCTCGAGCTGCAACCGGACGTGGCCGCTCTCTGGACGCCGCGAGCCCTTTCTCGCAGCTACACCCCCGAGTTGGACGCTCCCGGAAAGGCATCCGCGATCTTCGGAATGTCGATGACGGAGAAGCAGGGTGGCTCCGACGTGCGAGCCAACACGACCATCGCCAAGCCTGCCGGACGTGGCGGCCCGGGTGCGGACTACCTCCTCACCGGACACAAGTGGTTCTGCTCCGCGCCGATGTCCGACGCCTTCCTGGTTCTCGCTCAGGCCGAAGGTGCTGCCGGCGAGGGACTTTCCTGCTTCCTTCTCCCCCGCATCCTGCCCGACGGCACACGCAACGTCTTCCGCATCCAGCGTCTGAAGAACAAGCTGGGCAACAAGTCCAACGCGTCGTCCGAGATCGAGCTCGACGGCACCGTCGGCACCATGATCGGCGAACCGGGACGTGGCGTGCGGACCATCATCGAAATGGTGTCCCAGACGCGACTCGACTGCATCCTCGGCAGCACGGCAGGTATGCGTCAGTCGGTCGCCGAAGCGGTGTGGCACGCACGGCACCGCAGCGCTTTCGGTGCCGTCCTGGCAGATCAGCCGGCGATGACCTCGGTGCTTGCCGATCTGGCTCTCGAATCCGAAGCCGCGACCATCACCGCACTGCGATTGGCTCGTGCGCAGGACGAGGACGCGAATGAGCAGGAAAAGGCGTTCCGCCGACTCGCGACGGCTGTTGCGAAGTACTGGATCTGCAAGCGCGGCCCGCACCACTCCTACGAAGCCCTCGAGTGCCTGGGCGGCAACGGTTACACCGAGGACTTCCCGCTTGCCCGTCGCTACCGTGAGCAGCCCGTCATGGCCGTGTGGGAGGGGTCGGGCAACGTCATCGCGCTCGACGTCCTGCGCGCGATGACCCGTGAACCCGACTCCGTTGCCGCCTTCGACCACGAGATCAACCTCGCCCGCGGCAACAACCCGGTCCTCGATCAGCACCTCGATCGGGTACGACGCCAACTCGGTGAGCTCGCCACGATGGCACCCGCCGACGCCCAGCTCCGCGCTCGGACCGTCGTCGAGGCTATGGCGTTGGCGCTGCAGGCTTCGCTCATGGTGCGCCACTCCCCGGCCGCCTCGTCCAATGCGTTCATTGCCGCTCGCCTCGGCGCCGACCGTGGTCACGAGTACGGAACTCTGCCTGTGGGAACAGATTTCGCGGGAATTCTCGCGAGAGCCTAAGGCTGCTCCCTCAGTACCCTGGTGACGGTGTGTACTGCCGGCGTCGGATTGTTGGGTCGCCATGCCATCGCGATTTTCAGCGTGGGCGTGGCCCCGGCGATCGGCAGGTACACGACCCCGTCCATGGACAGATGCGCCGTCGACTCCACGACGACGGCAATCCCGACCCCCGCTCCGACCATGGCCAACAGGCTGTACGGATCGGGGGCTTCGTGCGCGACGGTGGGCGTGAAACCTGCTGTAGCGCAAACGGACAATGTTGCATCGCGCACCACCGAGCCGTGCTCGGCGGGATACATCACGAATCGCTCGGTTGCCAGGTCTTCCGGTGACACCGAGTCATGCGCACCGAGGTGATGCCTGGCCGGAACCGCGACCATCAAGGTTTCCTCCCGCACAGTGTGTGTTTCGAATCCGCGCGGAATGGGCAGGCCGACTATGCCCATGTCCAGTGCTCCGCGTCGGAGAGCGTCGAGCACCTCACCCGAGTACATCTGCGGCCGTAGTTCCAGTTCGATTCCCGGATGGGAGTCGGCCAAGGACCGTGTGAGGGCCGACAGGACGGTGTAGCCGCCTGTTCCACCGAAACCCACTGTGACACAGCCCGTCTCGCCAGTCGACGCGGCCGATGCGATTTCTCGTACCACGGCGATCTGCGCTTCGATGATTCGTGCGGGCGTGACCAAGGCTTCGCCGGCTGCGGTCAGTTGCACTGATCTGGTGGTCCGGACGAACAGGTCGGTGCCCAGTTCGCGCTCGAGCGCCCGAATGGTCTGGCTGAGCGGGGACTGCCCGATGTGGAGTCGCTCGGCGGCCCGGCCGAAATGAAGTTCGTCGGCGACTGCGAGAAACGCGCGCAGCTGACGCAATTCCATGTCGCTCCTCCCGGTCTTCATTATGTGGTTCTCCCACATAAATCAGTCGAACTAAGTCTTGGACTCTACATGGATTTCGGACGATAGTGATTCACGCCTCACATTGCATCCTTTGGTGATGCCCGACGCGAGAATCAGGGAGAACCGTGGATCAACACCCAGGTCAAGACACCAATCCGCCTGAATACAACACCAAACAGGCACGCAAGGCCGGAATCACGGCATTTGTCGGAACGACCATCGAATGGTTCGACTTCTACATCTACGGAACCGCATCCGCCTTGGTGCTCGGCCCGCTGTTCTTCCCGGATGCGTCGCCGGCGGTGGGGACACTCGCAGCCTTCGCGACTTTTGCCGTGGGATTCGTGGCTCGTCCGGTCGGCGGAGTGGTGTTCGGTCATTTCGGAGACAAGTTCGGTCGCAAGAACGCCGTGATCATCACCCTCGCCCTCATGGGGTTGGGAACTGTCGGTGTCGGCCTCCTCCCTACGTACTCCCAGATCGGGATCTGGGCGCCGATACTGCTTGTGGCACTGCGTGTTCTCCAGGGCATCGCCATGGGCGGCGAATGGGGTGGCGCCGTATTGATCGCCACCGAGTTCGCTCCCCCGAAGAAAAAGGTGCTCTACGGCGCGTTTGCGCAGCAGGGTTCACCGGTCGGCAACCTGCTCGCGACGCTGGCCTTCCTCGGCCTGACGTTGATGTCGGATTCCGTGTTCGAGTCGTGGGGTTGGCGTCTGCCGTTCCTCGGATCCGCAGCTTTGGTGATCGTCGCTCTCTACATCCGTCTGCACATCTCCGAGACACCCGAGATGAAGAAGGCTGTTGCGGCACAGGAGCGTACACGGATGCCGCTGGTCGAAGTGTTGCGGTTGCATCCCGTCGAACTTGCCCTCGGAGTCGGCGCTGTGGTTGCCGGTGTTGCCATCACGTACGTCAAGACAACCTTTGCGCTCTCTTGGGCGACAACGGATCTCGGCTTCGAGCGTAGTGACTTCCTCCTCGTGATCACCGTGGCACTGGTAGCCCAGGCGCTCGTACAGCCTTTCGGCGCTGTGCTGGCCACGCGGATCGATCCGTCGAAAGCGGTCCGTTGGATGCTGCTTCCGGAGATCGTGCTCCTACCACTGATGTTCGTGCTGGTTCAGACGGGCTCCGTGCCCTTGGCGATTCTGGGTATGGTCCTCGCGACGGCGCCTCACGCAATGTATTACGCCGCGTTGGCCGGCATTCTGGCGCAGGTTTTCCCCACCAATGTTCGGTATACCGGCATCTCTCTGTCGTACCAATTGTCGACCGCCATTTTTGCCGGAACGGCCCCGATGGTCAGCCAGTATCTGCTGACGCGAACCAACTCGATCTGGCCGGTCGTAGCTCTAGGGCTCGTGTATGTCGTTCTCTCCCTTGTCTGTATGACTGCATTGTTGCGCAGGAGTGCGCTGCACGGGCAAGGGCTGGAGTCGACGAGCTCCTCGAACATGACCGATGCTTCCACCCTGAAAGGCGTTGACCACTGATGAACTTTGCACACACCGACCCCGCTCTGACAGCGGTAGTGGACAGATGGACCGCCGGGGCGGACCGAGAGACGTTGAACGGATTGCTCGACCGACTGGGCCGAGATGCCGCCGGCCGTTTGTCCGAGCTTGCCGACATCGCAGACAAGAACCCGCCGGTGCTGCAGCAATTCGACAAGGCCGGTGACCGCGTCGACCGGATTTCCTATCACCCGGCCTACCTGGAACTGTGCCGGGCGGCGTACAACGAGTACGGCCTGTCCGCCATGTCGCACCGAAAAGGGTTGCACGGATGGGACTCCGTGCATCCGCCACTCGCGAAGTACCTCGCGTCGTACATCTTCGTGCAGGCAGAGTTCGGGCTGGCCTGCCCGGTGTCGATGACAGATGCTGCTGCGCGGACCCTGCGTATGTTCGGTGATCCGGCCGTGTTCTCGCCCTGGATCGACGCGTTGACGTCGACGGACCCCGAGCAGGCGAAGACGGGTGCGATGTTCATGACCGAGATTCAGGCAGGCACCGACATCGCCTGCACCGAAACACGCGCCGAGCGCGACGGTGACGGATGGGTTCTGACGGGCAAGAAGTGGTTCGCCTCCAACCCGGATGCCGATGTGATCATCACCCTCGCAAGATTCCCGGGCGGACAGGATGGTTCGACGCGTGGAGTCGGAATGTTCATGGTGCCCAAGACCTTGGGATCCGGCGAGCGCAACAACCTCACGATCGATCGTCTCAAGGACAAGCTGGGTACGCGTTCAATGCCGAGCGGCGAGGTGACGCTGAACCGGGCGCACGCACTCCAGGTCGGTGAACTCGATCGAGGGTTCCGCCAGATGGCTGAAATGGTCAACACATCTCGCCTCTCCAATGCGATGCGTTCGAGCGCTCTCATGCGCCGAGCAGTCCGTGAAGCCGTCGAGCATTCGAAGAGCCGAGTCGTGTTCGGTAAGAGGCTCTTCGACCAGCCGCTGATGCGGGCGACGCTTCTTCCCCTTGCACTCGATGCCGAGGCTTCGCTGGCCCTGGTCGCGTACAGCGCACAGTGTCTTCAGGCAGCAGACGGCGGCGACGAACAGGCGCGCGCACTGATCAGGGTACTGACACCGATCGCCAAACACTTTGTCTGCAAACGCGCGCGGGTGGTCACCGGCGAGGCCATGGAGGTGCGCGGAGGAAACGGCTACATCGAGGAATGGGCCAACGCGCGACTCGTCCGGGACGCTCACCTCGGATCGATCTGGGAAGGGTCGAGCAATGTCATTGCGCTGGACGTACTTCGGTGCCTACGTAAGTTCAACTCGCACCGCACTGTCGCGGGAGCGATGACGGACATCCTGTCCACCGTCGGACCGGATTGCGAAGCCGGGTCCGGAGTTCTGTTGCGGCGCTGGGAGGAACTGGTCGATGAAGGAGATCGTCTGATCTCCGGATCTGACGATGCCGCGCAGGCTGCGAGTGCAAGGTACTCCGACGAGTTGGCTCGTACCGTCATGGCGACCCTGCTCTTCGACCTTGCGGACCACGGCATCCGACACGGTAATGGGTACCGGTCACTGCTGGTGGCGAATTCCTACCTGGCCGGTCTTGTGGGGAAGGTGCCGTCGGCTGCACTCGGCAATCTCGACGTGATCACCGACGGCGGTGACGTCGAGCTGGATGATGCACGTGACGTCGTAGCCGAGTTCCTCTCCGTAGCAGGGGTTCACCAGTGAATTCTCCAACAGGCCCCACACCCTTGGCTGGTGTCCGCGTGCTCGATCTGTCGAAGATCCTTGCCGGGCCGTACGCAACCATGTCGCTTGCCGATCTCGGAGCCGACGTCACCAAGATCGAACACCCTGAAGGCGGCGACCCCACGCGTTCGTGGGGGCCTCCCTTCGTCGGCGTAGATGCCGCCTACTACCTCGCGATCAACCGCGGCAAGAAGTCGGTCACGATCGACCTCAAGTCCACCGAAGGACAGGAGATCATCCACCGCATGCTCGAAGAGACCGATGTGGTCGTGGAGAACTTCAAGCCGGGCAGCGGATTACAGAAGATCTTCGACTACCAGGCACTGTCCGAGCGATACCCGCATCTGATCACCCTGCACATCTCTGCCTTCGGTGAAGAAGGACCGCTGCGCGACGAACCGGGGTACGACATGATCGCGCAGGCCGCGGGTGGGCTCATGTCGCTCACCGGTGAACCGGGTGGTGCTCCGATGAAATCCGGGTTTGCGTTGGGAGACTTGGGCGCAGCGCTGTTCGGACTGGTCGGTGTCCTGGCTGCATTGGTCGAGCGAGGCCGGACCGGGCGCGGACAGTACGTGACCACGTCGCTGTACGAGTGCCAACTCGCGATGCACGTGAACTGGGCGACCAGTTACTTCGCCACCGGTGAGCGCCCGACTGCGTTGGGCTCCGGTCATCCGAACCTTGCTCCGTATCAAGCATTTCCTGCCAGCGACGGGTACTTCGTCATCGCTGTCGGCAACGACGCGATGTGGGCGTCGCTGTGCGAGGCCATCGGAAGGAGTGAACTGGTCACCGATCCGCGTTTTGCCCACAACCGCGACAGGGTGGAGAACCGCGAGAGTCTGGAACGAGAACTCACCAGCGCCTTCGCATCGGAGACCGTCGAACACTGGTGCGCTCTTCTCGCCGAACGCGCCGTACCGGTCTCACCGATCCGGCATCTCGACGAGATCTACTCCGATCCCCACACCGCCGCGCTCGGCATGGTCGGAACCGTCGACCATCCGACGCTCGGACCGTTGAAGCAAGTGGCCTTTCCGGTCAACTTCTCCGGCCAGAGGCCACGTCTGACGTCGGCGCCGCCCGTTCTCGGCGCCGACAACGACGAAGTCCTTGGTACCGCTCAGGCCAGCCCGCTCAACGCAGGCGGCGTGTTGTCGTCGCGCCAACCGATGGCCTCGGCAAGCGTCGTGAGGTCGTAGTCCGGTCCGCTGACGCCGACGGTGAAGAGTGAGACACCGTCGGCGACCAGGTCGGCTGCATTTTCGAGCCCAGGCCACGGAACCGAGTGCTCTACTTCCAGCGGGTTCCGGCCCACGTCGGCGCAGTGGTCGGAGAGGATGTCTGACTTGCGCAGGTGTGTCTCACGGTCGCCGAAGCTGTGCCAGACGTCGGCGTACTCGGCGACCAAGCGCAGGGTCTTCTTCTCGCCGCCACCGCCGATGAGGACCGGGATGTTGCGCGACGGCGGCGGGTTGCCCTTCGCCAGGCGGCCCGTGATGTGGGGGAGGTATTCGCCAAGCAGTTTCAGCCGTGAACCGGGAGTGCCGAAGTCGTATCCGAACTGGTCGTAGTCCTTCTCGAACCAGCCGGCACCGATACCGAGGATCAGGCGCCCACCGCTGATGTGGTCGACGGTTCGCGCCATGTCGGCCAGCAGATCCGGATTGCGGTAGCCACCACCGGTGACCAGGGCGCCGATCTCGACGCGTTCGGTCTGCTCGGCCCAGGCGCCGAGCATGGTCCAGCATTCGAAGTGTGCGCCGTCGGGATCGCCGGTCAACGGGTAGAAGTGGTCCCAGTTGAAGACGATGTCCACCCCGGCGTCCTCGGACCGCAAGACGGCGTCGCGTATCAACCCGTAATCGGGTGCGTGCTGGGGTTGGAGTTGAACACCGATGCGTACCGGACGAGTCATGCCACGCTCCTGACGAGAGGAATGGTTGTCTTCTCCCATCATGGCCGGGTGTGCGCGGTACCGCTACCGCCGCCGTCGGTGACGGGTTTGCCCGATCTTGTGCCCACCCCTTTTCGAGCGAACGGTACTTTCGGCGCCTTAGATCGACTGAACGTGCCGTTCGCTCAAACAGGGGGCAGTCAAAGGGGGCGGGTAAAAACAGGGGGGCGGGTAACCATAGGGGTGGTCTGCCCACAGCAGACAGGCGGGGCCGCGGCACTGCCGCGCCGGTAGGAATGGATTCATGACTACTGAAGCTCCCACCGATACCGGCTACCGTGACCTGTTGACAGACAGGCTCTTCCGACAGCGAACCATTCTGCTCACCGGCGAGGTCAACGACGCCATGGCCGAACGTGTGTGTTCGGAACTGGTGCTCCTCGCCACCACCGACCCCAAGCGCGACGTCGTGCTCTACATCAATTCACCTGGCGGATCGGTGTTTGCCGGCCTGGCCATCTACGACACGATGAAGCTCATCCCCAATGACGTCGTGACGGTCGCGATGGGCTTCGCGGCCAGCATGGGCCAGGTGCTCCTCTGCTCCGGCACCCACGGCAAGCGAATCAGCCTGGCGCACAGCCGCATCATGATGCACCAACCTTCGGCAGGTATCGGTGGCACTGCGGTGGACATTGCGATCCAGGCCGAGAGTCTCGAGCTGATGAAGCGTCAATCGCAGGAAATCCTCGCCGCCGAAACGGGCCGGACCGTCGAAGAGATCGAGACCGACAGCGATCGGGATCGCTGGTTCACCGCCGAGCAGGCGCGCGAGTACGGAATCGTCGACCGCGTCGTGACGTCCTTCGCCGAGATAGCACCGCAAGCTACCTTCCCCAAGATCGGATTGTGACGTCATGTCCCAGTACACGATTCCCAGTGTCATCGAGCGAACACCAACGGGTGAGCGATCTTTCGACATCTTCAGCAGGCTGCTCAACGAGCGCATCGTCTTTCTCGGCACAGAGATCGACGACGGCGTCGCCAACGTCGTGATGGCTCAGATGCTGCATCTGCAAGCCGACAACCCGGATCGCGAAATCGGTTTGTACATCAACTCTCCCGGCGGTTCCACCACGGCGATGCTCGCGATCTACGACACCATGCAGTTCTTGAAACCGACGATTTCGACGTACTGCATGGGTCAAGCGGCTTCGGCTGCTGCAGTGCTTCTGGCCGCCGGCACTCCAGGCCATCGGCATGTTCTTGCCCATTCGCGGGTGCTGCTGCACCAACCGTCGACGCAAGGTAGTGGCACCATCTCGGACCTCGCGCTTCAAGCAGCCGAGATCCTGAGAATCCGGGAGCAGACCGAGGCGATTCTGAGTAAGCACACCGGTCAGAGCGTCGAGCGGCTCCGTAAGGACACCGATCGCGACAGGATCTTCACTGCCGACGACGCTATCTCCTACGGACTGGCTGACACCCTCATCGAAGGGAACTGATCAGGCTGCCATCAGGACGGGACCGGAGATCGGGGCGGGAGAATGTCCGAAGGTGAGGGAGTTGAGCGCAACGATCCTGTTGCCCGCTCGGAACAGCAGGTGCTCGAGCGGCATCCCGAGCGCTTCGCAGATGGCGCGCAGAATTTCCGACGACGGTTCCTTCTTGCCCCGTTCGATCTCGGAGAGGTACTGCTTCGACATCCCGACCTTTGCGGCTACGTCGTCGAGAGTTCGGTCCTGATCGCGTCGAACCTCCCGCAGCACTCGTCCGTAGGCTTCACGAATCAGCGGGGGTTTGCGCACGGCGACAGCCGGATCGGGGAGTTCCGACTCACCCTTGACCAGGACCAGTCTGCGCGGCGCATCCATAGGCCGAGTATTCCAGCCGACCGGTTCGCACACCACCCGGTTCACCGAGGGCTGACATCTAGTCCGTTCGAACACCACCGGCAAGGAACATCGCTCGAAGAACGAAGGCCGCCTCGGGCCCGATGATCTCGCCGACAAGGCTGGTGTAGCGGTCGACGAACTCGGGCCCGTGGGAGGCCTCGTCGGAAGTGGGGTCGCCGAGGTGGTGCGCCAGTTCGTGCAAGACAACGAATTCGCGTAGCGCCCACCGGCCGTCACGGTCGTCCGGGACGGCGATGACGTCGTTCGAGTAGTGAGCGGCGGCATTGCCGCCGCGGGAGCGTACGGACACCGGAATGGTTGCGCGAGTCCAGGTCTCCCGTACCCAATTCAGCCCGAGTAGCTGATCGCAGTACGCCTGGACCGACTCCACGGAACCGAATTTGCGCTCGACCGGCAAGGTGATGGTGGAACCCATGACCTCGACGCTCCGAAGTCCACGCTGGTCGGCGCGATCGAACATGGTGCGCACCAACGTCTCTGCCTCGTAGACGGCGCTCCGCTGCGTATCCCTCACGAGTCCAGCTGCCCGCGTACCCCGCCGATCTCCGGAAGGTTCCCCAGACGTGCGGAGCGCGCCGCCCGATCACCCGCTCGTCGAGCATGTGAGGAATGCCCGGCGCTTGCGCGGCCGCCGCCCCGCCACGTCCCACGCGCTTTGGAGTTGGACGAGTAGTAGTCCTTCAGCTCGATTTCCTTGTTACGCAGCACGAGTGCGGTTTCGGAAGACGACGTGGCAGATTCTGCGATCGCGGTCTTCTCCGTCTCCTGCTTCGTCTCGGCCAACCGCGCGCCGATGCGGGACGCGTACGCCATCTGGAAGTTCAGGCGTGCCGTCACTCCGGCCACCGGCTTGCGGACCTGCGTGCTGACGCGTCGTCGTCCACGAGTTTCGACGACGGTCCGCACGGACGTTTCGCCGCGGTACGCCCCGGAACGCACGTACGCGTCGGAGTCGCGCACCATCTGGAAGAGCAGGCTCGAATACAGGGCCTCGCACACGTCGATGTCGCCGGCGAAGCCGTAGGCGTAGATTACGGCCGACGTCTGCGCGATGTCGCATTGCACGTCGTTGGCAGCGGCGATGGCGATGAACAACTGGGCGTACGTTCGCAGTCCGCGCTTGCCCGGTTCGCCGATGGTGATGAGCCGTTGAGTGGGCGTCGCACGCTTTTCCGAAGACGCGGTGTGCGCACGCGCGACCGCCAGGTCGATCGCGGAACTGGTGGCCAACCGCTGAGCGGCAGCCATGAAGGCTTCACCTTCGTGTGGATTGTCGGTGGACTCCGCTTGGCGAAGCAGCGCACCGATGCGGGTCAGCATCTTCTCCGAACTCACCGTGAAAGACTACGCTCGCGCGCCGACACGGACGTTTATGCTGCTAGCGCACACGCTCACCCTCGACTTGGATCGTCCGGCACGTTCCTGCCGGTAGAAGGGATCAACCCCGTCATGGCTTCAGTGACTTTCGAGAGCACCACCTGCCTGTTCCCCGGATCGAACACTCCGGCAGTGGACAAGCTCGACCTCGAGATCGAGGACGGCGAGTTCCTCGTCCTCGTCGGACCCTCCGGCTGCGGAAAGTCGACCACCCTGCGCATGCTCGCCGGGCTCGAAGACGTCCACAGTGGACGCATCCTCATCGGCGACCGCGACGTCACCGGTCAGGAGCCGAAAGAGCGCGACATCGCGATGGTCTTCCAGAACTACGCGCTGTACCCGCACATGTCGGTGGCCGAGAACATGGGTTTTGCGCTCAAGCTCGCCGGAACCAACAAGACGGAGATCCGCGCCCGCGTCGAAGAGGTCGCGAAGATGCTCGATCTCGAGCCGTACCTCGATCGCAAGCCCAAGGCGCTGTCCGGTGGCCAGCGTCAGCGAGTGGCGATGGGCCGCGCCATCGTTCGCCAGCCGCAGGTCTTCCTGATGGACGAGCCGCTCTCGAACCTCGACGCAAAACTCCGTGTGCAGACACGTACGCAGATCGCTCAGCTGCAACGACGCCTCGCGACGACGATGGTTTACGTGACCCACGACCAGGTCGAGGCCATGACGATGGGTGACCGCGTCGCCGTCCTCGAAAAGGGAATCCTGCAGCAGTGCGCCTCGCCGCGCGAGCTGTACAACAAGCCGAAGAACGTCTTCGTCGCCGGCTTCATGGGTTCACCCGCGATGAACCTCTTCACCCTCCCCGTCGTCGACGGCGGCGTCGCATTCGGTGACGGGATCGTTCCGGTTCCGCGCGAGACGATGAACGGCGTCGTCGAAACCGAGGTTGTTCTGGGTATTCGCCCCGAGCACCTCGAGATCGCCGCCGAAGGCCTGCCGATGGAGGTCGACGTCGTCGAGGAACTGGGCTCGGACGCCTACGTCTACGGCCGGACCACGATCGGCGGACGGTTGCAGCAGATCGTCTCGCGTGGTGACTGGCGCAATCCGCCGCAGAAGGGCGAGCGCGTCAACCTGCGCGTCGACCCCGAGAAGGTGCACATTTTTGCCACCACCGACGGGCGTCGCCTGGGTTAGGTCGACCTGTCAAACGACACATGACCGATTCAGGTTCGGCGTAATACCCACAAGTACGGGTGTCTCGTGCCACAGTAGGGGCCGATGCCGGGAGCCGGCACTCATGGCGCATGCCGTGAGCAGGCTCTCGGTGACCGTCTATTTGTCATACACATACGGGGAGCGAATCCATGGTTCTGAACTCGAAGGCGATGCGCCGCGCTGCAATTGCAGCCACGGCAGCGTCCATGCTGGTACTGGCAGGCTGTTCGTCCGATTCGGACAAGGACAGCGGAACCAGCACCACGGCCGCATCCGGGGGATCGTCCTCGAGCGAAGGCCGCGGACCCATCACGATCGTCGAGGGGCAGGATGCCCTGAACGAGGCGCTCGAAAACATCATCTCCGACTGGAATGCCGAGCATCCGGACGAGAAGGTCACGCTCAAGCCGCTGGCGAAGGAAGCTAACGCGCAGGTCGACGACATCACCCAGCGCATGCAGGCCAAGAGCGACGAGTACGACCTCATCGGCGTCGACGTCGTCAACACCGCCCAGTTCGCCGCAAACGGTTGGCTGCTGCCGCTCGAGGGTGACCTCGCGATCGACGAGTCCGGCCTCCTGCCGTCGACCGTCGCTTCGGGCACCTACAACGGCAAGCTCTACGCAGCGCCGAAGAACACCAACGCAGCGTTCCTGTACTACCGCAAGGACCTCGTCGAGAAGGCCCCCACCACGTGGGCCGAGCTCAAGGAAAACTGCCCGAAGGCTGTCGAAGCCGGCATCTCCTGCTACATCGGTCAGTTCAAGAACTACGAGGGCCTGACGGTCAACACCACCGAGATCACCAACGCCTTCGACGGCCCGTGGGTCGGCCCGGACGGACTCACCCCGGCCATCGACGACAAGACGAAGGCAGGCGTTCAGTCGATCGTCGACAACTTCGCCGACAACACGATCCCGCAGGAAGCGCTGACCTACTCCGAGGGCGAGTCGCAGACCGCGTTCGGCGACGGCAAGGCACTCTTCATGCGCACGTGGTCCGGCTTCTCGGTCGACGGTGAGAAGACCTCGGTTGCCGGCAAGTACGGCTACACCGTTCTTCCGGGTGTCGACGGACCGGGCGCTTCGACCGTCGGCGGCTACAACGTCGGCATCAGCGCGTACTCGGACGCACCCGCCACGGCTCGTGACTTCCTCGAGTTCATGCAGACCAAGAAGTCGCAGACGTACTTCACCGAGGTCGGCGGCGCACCCGTCCTCTCGGCTGTCTACGACGATCCGGCAGTGCTCGCTCAGTTCCCGTACTTCGCGACCCTGAAGGAAGCACTCGCCACCGCTCAGCCGCGCCCCGTCACGCCGTACTACACGCAGGTGTCGAAGTCGATCTCCGACAACACCTACGCTGCTATTCGCGGCGAGAAGACCGTCGAGCAAGCCTTGGCGGACACCAAGGCCGGCATCGAAACCGCCGGTAACTGATCTACCAGGAGCAATAAGCAATGGCAGAACCGCAGGATCCTTCCGCGGCTGTGCCTACCAACCCCACGGTCGGGGCCGGTTCAACCGGTCCCGACCGTTCGGGCGTTGGTGGGAGACACCGTGCACCGGAACCGCTAGAAGAGCCGTCGGCATCCGAGGCAGCAGGGACATCCCTGACCAAGGTTCTGCCTGACCTTGCAGCTGCTCCACCCCCGCCGACCTCGCCCCCGCCTGCGTCGGCCGACAAGCCGAAGAAGCGTCGACGAGTTCCGGTGTGGGCGTTCGTCGCACCGTCGCTGATCGTTCTCGCCGTCATCATTCTGTATCCGCTCGGACGAGCGATCTGGATGTCGATGCACAGCGACGGCAAGAAGCTCGATCCCGAGACCGGCATGTTCGTCACCGGTCAGTTCACGTGGTTCGACAACTACAAGAACTGGATCACCCAGTCCTGCAACACCGCCAACGGCTCGATTCCCTGCCCGCCCGGCACACTCGGATCGCAGTTCTGGCAGTCGATCGGAAATACGTTCGGCTTCACCGTCGTCACCGTCCTGCTCGAGACGGTGATCGGTCTGTCGATGGCGTTGATCATGGCCAAGACGTTCCGCGGACGCGGTTTGCTCCGCGCTTCCGTGCTGATTCCCTGGGCCATCCCCACCGCCGTCACCGCGAAGCTCTGGTTCTTCATCTTCGCCAACGACGGCATTGCCAACAAGATCCTCGGCACCAACATCCTGTGGACGGCGGACCCCTGGCCGGCGCGATTCGCGATCGTCGTCGCCGACGTCTGGAAGACCGCGCCGTTCATGGCGTTGCTGATCCTCGCGGGTCTTCAGATGATTCCCGCCGACGTCTACGAGGCCGCCAAGGTCGACGGTGCGACGGCGTGGCAGCGGTTCCGCATGATCACGCTTCCGCTGGTCAAGCCCGCACTCATGGTGGCGGTGCTCTTCCGCACGATGGACGCGCTGCGCATGTACGACCTGCCCGCGATCATGATGGGATCCAATCCCGCCACCTCCACCATCTCGGTTCTGGTGGTCGATCAGATGCGCGTCGGCGCCAATTCGGCGTCGGCACTGTCCACCATCACGTTCCTCATCATCTTCGCTGTGGCCTTCATCCTGGTCCGATTCCTCGGAGCCAATGCGGTCAGCACGCAGGAAAAGCAGCGGAAGGGGGAGCCGGTATGAACAAGGCACTACGCGGCAAGATCGGCACCTACATCGGCGTCGTACTGATCATCGTGTGGGGACTCGCTCCCTGCTACTGGATGATCGTGACGGCGCTGCGCGACCCGGCGGACACGTTCTCGACGTCGCTGTGGCCCACCAATCTCACGCTGTCCAACTTCACCGCGGCGCTCGATCCCGACGCGAAGGTGAACTTCACTCGTGCACTGATGAACAGCCTCATCATCGCGGGCGCGACCACGCTGATCGCCTTGGTCATCGGCGTGTTCACGGCGTACGCGCTCTCGCGTTTCGATTTCCGTGGCAAATACTTCGTCACCGGAATCATCCTCGGCGCGTCCATGTTTCCGGTCGTCGCCCTCGTGACCCCGCTGTTCCAGTTGTTCACCGACATCGGCTGGATCGGCAGCTACAAAGCGCTGATCATCCCGAATATCTCGTTCGTGCTGCCGCTGACGGTCTACACGCTGACGTCGTTCTTCTCCGAGCTTCCGTGGGAGCTCGAGGAGGCGGCGCGTATTGACGGCGCCACCCGTGGCCAGGCCTTCCGTCTGATCATGCTTCCGCTCGCCGCGCCGGCCCTGTTCACCACCGCGATCCTCGCCTTCATCGCAACGGTCAACGAGTACCTGCTCTCGCTCCAACTCTCGAGTGACAAGACCGCACCCGTCACCGTGGCGATGGCCAAGTTCTCCGGAACGGACCCATTCGTCACGCCGTACACCTCGATCATGGCCGGCGGAACCCTCGTGATGGTCCCGCTGGTCATCATGGTTCTCATCTTCCAGCGACGCATCATCGCCGGTCTGACCGCAGGCGGCGTCAAGTCGTGATGCGCGCTTGCGCACGGTTTCGATGAGGCGGGCTTCGCGCGCCCAGCGTATGGAGCTGATTGCCGGCTTCATCTCGGTCTTCGCCCTCATGGCGTTGATCGGCGCTGTGGTCGCGATCGTCAAGGGAGACCCCGGCGTGATGCCGTCTTTGGTGCTGCTCGGTTGCGTCGTCGCTCTCGGGCTCGCGTTCCGCGGATATCGGAACGCGGTCCGAGCAGAACGTCGCGAGTAGCCAGCCCGGTAGGGTGACATTTCGGTATCGCAGTTGCCGGGAGTTATCTGATCGAGATATCACCCTGGTGGAATGGTGCCGGTAAGTCCGGATCCACGACCGGGAGTGTTGAGTGAGTCCATCGAACAGATCGAGTGCGACGGGTGGCGATCAGTCGTCGGCTCGATCGGGCAAGTCGGCTAATTCGCCCCGGTCGAACAAGTCGGCCAAGCCCGCGAAAAAGCAGCGCTCGAAGTGGCGGTTCGTCCGGCGGACCATCTACGTGCTCGTGCTCCTGATGGTCATCGTGCCCGCGTCGGTTTTTGCTGTCGCGTACAGCCGGACCGACGTCCCGCGCCCCTCTGACATGCAGACCAATCAGGTGTCCACCATCTACATGGCCGACGGCACGACCGTGCTCGGCAAGGTAGTGCCGGCGGAGGGAAACCGCACCGAGGTCGCGTTGTCGGCCATCCCGATTCACGTCCGCGATTCGGTGCTCTCGGCGGAGGATCGTAACTTCTACACCAACCCCGGATTCTCGATCTCCGGATTTGCTCGCGCTGCCCGCGACAACGTGATGGGCAAGGAAAGCGCCGGCGGTGGTTCGACGATCACTCAGCAATACGTGAAGAACGTCTTGGTCGGTGACAAGCGCAGTATCGACAGGAAGCTGCGTGAGCTCG
The DNA here is from genome assembly GCF_027854095.1 of Rhodococcus sp. C-2. Taxonomy (NCBI): domain Bacteria; kingdom Bacillati; phylum Actinomycetota; class Actinomycetes; order Mycobacteriales; family Nocardiaceae; genus Rhodococcus; species Rhodococcus sp. C-2. The sequence goes on from NZ_JAQGFI010000003.1 coordinate 48,038, forward strand.
TCATCTCCGCCAAGATGGCGCGCGAATGGTCCAAGGACGACATTCTTGCCGCGTATCTCAACACCATCTACTTCGGTCGCGGTGCGTACGGCATCGCCGCCGCGTCGAACGCGTACTTCGACAAGCCGGTCAGTGAGCTGAGTGTCGAGGAAGGCGCAGTTCTCGCGTCCGTCATCCAGAGCCCGTCGTTCCTGGACCCCGAGACCAATCTGTCCGCGCTGCAAGCGCGCTGGGACTACGTTCTCAACGGCATGGTGGAACTGGGCAGCCTGACCAAGACGGATCGCGACGCGATGCAGTTCCCGGTCGTCGCCCCCGCCAATCGGCCGACCGATCTGAACCAGGCGCCAGGACCCGAAGGCCACATCAAGACCCAGGTACTCAAGGAACTGGCCGAGGCCGGTATCAGCGACCAGACGCTGAACACCGCTGGTCTGCAAATCACGACAACCATCGACCCGGTTGCGCAGGAAGCTGCGCTGAACGCCGTCAGGCGGAATCTCGAGGGCGAGCCGGAAGACCTGCGGACCGCAGTAGTGTCCATCGACCCCAAGACCGGTGGCGTCGACGCCTATTACGGCGGTGACGACGGAGCAGGCTTCGACTACGCCCAGGCGCCGCTGCAGACCGGTTCAGCGTTCAAGGTCTTCGGCCTGGTCGCAGCATTGATGGAAGACATTCCGCTGTCCGCACGGTTCGACAGTTCACCGCTCACGATCAACGGTGTGACCATCGGAAACGTCGGCGGCGAATCCTGTGGTCGATGCACCATCGCCGAGGCACTCAAGCGTTCGCTGAACACCAGCTTCTACCGGTTGATGCTCTCGATGGAGAACGGTCCCCAGAAGATCGCCGACGCCGCCCACCTGGCCGGCATCCCCGAGCACATTCCCGGACTCGACTACCCGACGCTCACACAGGAGGGTGGTCCGCCGGAGAACGGAATCGTGCTCGGCCAGTATCAGTCTCGCGTTATCGACATGGCGTCCGCTTACGCGACGCTCGCCAATTCCGGTGTGTACCAGCAGCCGCACTTCATCCAGAAGGTCGTGACGGCCGAAGGTGAAGTCCTGCTCGATCGCCCGGTCTCTCCCGGTGAGCGTCGTCTCGATGCTGCCGTTGCCGACAACGTCACGCAGGCGATGCTGCCGATCGCGTCGTACTCGAACGGTCACGCGCTTGCCGGTGGACGCCCGTCTGCAGCCAAGACCGGTACCGCGCAGTTGGGTGACACGGGCCAGAACAAGGATGCGTGGATGGTCGGTTACACGCCGTCGCTGTCCACCGCGGTGTGGATCGGAACTTCCGACGCTCAGGCCATCACCAACTCCTACGGTGGTTTGATCTACGGCTCCGGAGTGCCTGCGGACATCTGGAAGAGCACGATGGACGGCGCGCTGAAGGGATCCGACTGGGAGAGCTTTCCGTGGCCGGACCCCATCGGCGGGCAGGCCGGCGTTCCCGCGAACTCCGGCGTGACCTCGGGGGACGGGACGGGCACGCCCACGACGGGCGCGGTCGCTCCCCCGGCGCCCATCGAGGTGCCCGGCCTACCGCCGATCGAAGTACCGCCGCTCCCCCAGTTGCCGCGTCAGATCGAGATCCTGCCGGGCATCGTCATCCCACTACCGGGCTGACAAGCAGCGCCCGATTTCCGGTTCTCAGGCCTGATCGTCGAAGAGACCGAGTTGGGTGGGCGCTGCATCCTTGGCGGGCAGTACGACGACGCGCAGTCCGCGCCTGAGGTTGCGGATCGCGTGCGTCCACGCGCGCTTCTCGCCCGCACACAGGTCGGTGTCGTCGTCATTGCGCCGGATGGACTCGGTCAACGCCTCGTGCCAGGCAGTCTCCTGCTCCTGGCTGATCCGCAGGTAGTCGAGAATGGTGTCGCGGTCGTGCTCACAGATCACGGCAACCTCTTCGGCGCTGAGCTCGCCCGTTCCGTCTGCGTCGAGTTCGAGGAGCGCCATGAGAGCCGGAGGAAATTCGTGGCACTCGTGTGACTCGTATTCGGCACCGGGATCTTCGTGCTCGGAGGCCATCCCGTCGTTGAAGGCGGTGTCTCCGGTAGCGCGAATGGGTTGCCCGCCCAGTTCTTCGGCGAGTTCGTCAGATGCTTCGGCCAGTTCGGCGAACGAGCGCAGAGCCCGCAGCAGGTGCTCGGCGACGAAGGGTGCGCCGTCCACGCGGACCACGCCCAGCACACTCTGCTCGACGAGAATGAGCTTGATGGTCGGCCATTGCCGATTGAGCTGAGCAAGAATTACAGCAGCGTTCTCGAGGTTCTCCACCGAATGCACGACCCGCGAGAACACCTCTACGTACTCGTCGTCCTCGAGGACACGAACATAGGTGACCTGCTCACCGCGGACCAGCGGGATGTCGCCGTCGTCGTCACGCTTGGGCGGATGACCGAGAAGGCGCTCGACGGCCCCGTCGACCAGGATCCGCAGCATGTCGCCCGAACCCGAGGGAGCGTGAGACGGCGTCGTGGCGAACGCCGGCGTCGACTCGCGCCCACTGGTGCTGGCACGCAGGAACGACGGGTGCGCAATGCTCCACATTTCACGGAAGACGCGCAACACCTTTGTCACCAGTTCCTCGGGACGAGCGCGGTCGACGTCGATGTAGAAGGACATGGACCCATTGCCCTCGGGTTCGTGCTCGCACAGATCGGGAGCGTTGAACCCCATGTCGAGCAGCGCTGAATGGTCTTCCGGTTCGAGCATCCGCAGTGGATGCAGAAACCTGTTGGAAGGAACTTCACAGCGCACGGAGGTCTGGTTCCATGCGAAGAACTGGATGCACGCGGGTGCGTCGGCCAGTTCGTCCATGCTGTCGTAATGCGACTCCACCACGAGGGTGTCGTCGTCCTCCATCACGGAGATGTAGCGAGCGAGATGAGTCTCGAAAGTAGTCCAGGCACTCAGGATTTCCAGATCGAAAGTATTGTCCGACATCGTCGCTCCTCTGGTCCGGGGGGCGCATGGGGCCCTACCGACGACTCGCCGAAACCCCTGCTTTTCAAACCCCGCCTACGACGTTAGTCGTGGGGTCCGACAGTGACAGTGTTCGTAGGATCCGGGTGACCGTGTTTCAGTCAGGGGATTATCTTCCGAGCCTGCAGATTGGCGAAGATGTCGAGGAACATCGCTTCGGTGTCGACGTGGCGGTGAAATCCGAACCGCCGAGCTTTCGATCCGTCAGCGAAAAAGTCGTAGTCCCATCCGAATACGAAGTCACCGAACCCCCAGGACGAGACATCGGAATACGGGGTCCGAGCAAGTTGGTGTTCCTCGACGAGTTCATCCCACACCGACTCCTTGTCCGCCATTGCGACATCGAGGGACATCGGGAGCGGAGGTGCGACGTCCATGTCGAAGAAGGCTGCGATCTTCGGCCACATCTCCTGCCAGCGGAACAGGTCGCCGTTGTTGATGTTGAACGCCTGATTTGCGCACTCGGGGTTGGTCGCGGCCCAGACCGTCGCTTCGGCCAGGAGTCCGGCGTCGGTCATCTCGATCAAGCTGGTGTACGCGCCGGGTTTGCCGGGGAATCGGAGTGGGACACCCAGTTTCTTCGAGATGGTCGCGTAGACGGCGATGACCATCGCGAGGTTCATCGGGTTACCCAGTGCGAATCCGGAGACGACCGAGGGTCTGATCGCCGACCATGTCCACGACTTGCCGAGCTGCCTGCGTTCGAGGAACTGCTGTTGGTCGACGTTGAACTCGGGTGGCATGTGCGGTGGATCGCTCTCGCGGGCCGGAGTTTTGAACGGTCCGAGGTGTGCCCCGTAAACCTTGTAGCCCTGCATCAGGCTGACGTGCTCGAGTCCGCCCGCAACGGGCTCGATGGCGTCGAGAGTGTTGACCAGCATCGCCAAGTTGGGCGGAACCAGCTCGGCCCATGTCGCGCGGTCTTGATAGGCGGCGTAGAAGACGTGAGTGACGTCGCCCAGTCCGCTCAGTGCCGCTGCAGTCCGGTAAGGATCGAGCAGGTCGACTGCGATGTGTTCGACCCGGTCGGTGTCCGTACCGCCTCGCCGCGAGAGTCCGATGATCTTCCATTCTCCGGTCGACTCGAGGTGATCGATCAAGTTCCCACCGATCACGCCTCGGGCTCCGACCACGAGTGCCACTTTGTCGTGCTGCACCATTTCAGCCTCCCATTGGTATATCGCGATGTTGCGATATAGGGAGTGAACCACACATATCGGCATTTCGCGATCTAGCGGTATGCTCACGAACATGGAAGACGCAACAACCGAGTGGGAAACGGCGTTCAAGGCGCTGGCCAACCCGATGCGTGTGCAAATCCTGCAGTGGTTGAAAGACCCCGGGAGCTTTCCCCCTCAGCTCGAGCCTGCTGAGGAGGTCGGAGTGTGCCTCAAGCACATTCAAGCGAGGGCGAAGGTGTCGCAATCGACGGCGTCTCAGTACATGGCCGCACTCCAGGCCGCGGATCTGGTGACCACCACACGAATCGGTCAGTGGCGGCATTACAAACGAAACGAGCAACAGATCGAGAAGCTTGCTGCATTCATCAGGCAGGGTTTGTAGGTACCAGCACCTGACCGATCCCTCCGGGGCCGCCAACGTTGTGGCAAAACCTCACATCGCCGGCGCCGTCGGTATGTGCATTGTGGTCGTTTCTCGGGTTGCTCGTTGTCCTTACGCTCGGCAGAGGGTACTGGCAAGGAGAGGCGTGCGATGAGTCGTGAGAGCTGGGTGGGCCGTGATGCCCGATCCATCGCCGAGGCCGTGCGGTCGGGTCAGGTGTCGGCGCGGACCGTCGTCGAAGAACATCTCGCACGGGTCGACGAATGCAATGTCGAACTCAACGCACTGGTCACCGTGTGCGCCGAGGAGGCTCGCACGGCCGCGGATGCCCTGGACGAACGACGCCTTCTCGGCGAGACACTCGGTCCCCTTGCCGGGGTTCCGTTCACGGTCAAGGACTTGATCGCTACTGCCGGCGTGCGTACCACCGCCGGTTCTCGAACTCTGGCGGACAACGTCCCGGCCGTCGATGCACCGGCCGTTGCGGCGTTCAAGGCTGCCGGCGCAATTCTGATCGGCAAGACCAACACCCCGGAATTCGGCGCGTGCGGCCTGACTCGCAACGAATTGTTCGGAACCACGGCCAGCCCGGTGCGACCGGACGGCGTCGTCCGGTCCCCCGGCGGATCGAGTGGCGGCGAGTCCGCGTCGGTTGCTGCCGGAATGAGCGTGCTCGGACTCGGTACGGATTTTGGTGGCTCGGTGCGTTGGCCCGCCCACTGCACCGGCCTCACTTCGGTTCGCCCGACGCTCGGACGTGTCGATCCGGAAGGTCAGTATCCAGGCGTGCTTTCGGATGGACGGGTACTCGCCAACCCTGCGACGATGCACGGCACGATCCAGACCATCGGCCCACTGGCCCGCAACCGCGGTGATGCGGCGCTTGCGTTGCGCGTCCTGTCGATGCCGCATCTCTCGTGGAGCGAGCCTGATTCGGTCGACGTCGACGACCTCGACATCCGCTGGGCCACCGGCGAGGGAACGATTCCCGTCGACGAAGAAATCCGGTCAGCGGTTCGGACGGTGGCGATCAGCCTGGACGCGAGCGAGTACGACGGTCTGGCTCTGCCGCGGGCCAACGCGCTTTTCGGTGCGTTGCGATCGGTCGAGACCCACGCGGACATCTACTCTCTCGCCGCAGGTTCAGCGCACGCTTTCGACGCGGACATCACCGCCATGCTTGCGGCAGGCCGTGATCGCAGTTCCGCCGAGGTGGAAGCGCTGTGGGCGGATCGCGCGGTGTTGATCAGCGAATTCCTCGGCGAGATGGGAGACGCACTGATCCTGCCGGTTGCGTCGGTGCTCGCTCCGCCGCTCGGTGTGGAGAGCTTCGAGGTGGACGGTCGCAAACTCACATGGATGGATGCGCTCGCGAGTTGCCGGGCGATCAGTGTGCTCGGCCTTCCGTCGGTCGTGGTTCCGGTAGGACTCTCCCGCAACGGTTTACCGATCGGGGTGCAGGTGGTGGCGAGACCGTTCCGCGAGCACGTTGCGCTGTCCGTGGCGGCGCGAATCACGTCGAAGGCGCAAGCTCTAGTCTCACTTCCATTTTTCGGTTTCGGCTGCGAAACGTGATGCGTACGAGTCGGCAAGGTCGTGAAGAGTGGTGACGCAATCGCCGTAGTACGTCGGTGCATGCATGGTCGCCAGAATCCGCGGCTCGAGGTCGGCCAGGGCACGGATCGTGGGTTCGAGATCCGGGGTGAGGCAGGTGGCGTGGCCCAAGTCTTCGGCTTCCAAAGCGGGACCGACGATTTCGTGCTCGGTGGTCGCGGGGTGGTGCCCGAACGCGGTGAAGAGGTCTCCGCAGAACAGCGTCGACGTCGTCTCCTCGAACATCAGGCCCGCGTCCCAACCGTGTGGGACGTGTGGGGTGTCGATGTGCCGGACTCGGCGGCTGCCGGTTTCGAGTACGTCGCCGTCCTGTAAGGGAAGTGGCGCCCGATCGGCCAGATCGTTGACCTGGACGAAGCACCCCATCGCACCGTGTGCAACTTGCGCTTCGGGGGCCGCCGCAAGCCAGGAGTTCATGGACCCGCATTCGTCGGCCTCGACGTGACCGAACGTGATCCATTTCAGACGGTCGATGTCGATCAGCGTGGAGAGTGCGTCGGAAGCCGAGGTGAACAACGCTCGCTGCCCGGTGTGGAAGAGCAAGGGTTCCTCGCCGTCGACGAGAAACTGGTTCATCGTGAGGTTCGCTTCGTCCACGAAGGTCGACAGTCGGTAGATGTCCGGCGCGATTTCGGTGATCGTGGTGGTCATCGCTGTGCTCCGATCAGGGCTGTTGTACACGTCAATCTGTCTTCTTCAGCCTTCTCGCCGCCCCGCGCCTGCACAAGGCTCTGGAATAGTGGAGGACGTGTTCGTACTACTGCTGACAGGCCCGCCGGGCGCGGGGAAGAGTTCCGTGCTGACCGCGCTTCACGATCGACTCGGCGAGGCCGGGGTGAGCAACGCGATGATCGAGGTGGACGAACTCGAGCGGTGCTATCCGCCGCTGGGGGCCGAACGGGCAATCTCACACGTCGGGATGCTGTCCGCGTCGTACCGGGAAGCGGGGTACGGACTCCTGTTTCTCACGGCGACCGTCGAAGACGACGACTACGGGCGCGCCCTGCTGGCCGCGACCGGCGCCGAGGGGCACCTGCTGGCGCGCCTCGAGGCCGATCCGGATACGTTGCGTACCAGAATCATCGAACGTGAACCGGCCGGCTGGGCCGGGTTGGACGAGTTGGTGGAGGCGTCACAACTGCTGGCCGGTTCGATGCCGACGCTCAGTGGAGTCGACGTGGTTCTGAGCACCGAAGGCCGCGATCCCGAGAGTGTTGCCGACGATCTGGAAGCGGCTCTGCGAGAACACAGTCCGTCGCTTCTAGCCGTCGGTGTTCAGAGCGGTGACCACTGAAGCGAACATCGTCGACTTGATTGCCCCCAGTGTGCCCGCATTCTTCGGGCCGATCGGTGCAACCATTTCGATGGCCTTGGCGGTCAAAGCGTCGACGGATGCGGTGAAGTCCACCAAACCGGCTGCGAATGCGTCACTTCCGCCGTATCGCCGCCCCGTGGTCATGGCGACGATTGCCGACGCCGGGCTGAGTTTGGCCTGGATGAGAGCTGCCATTCCTTCAGTGAAGGGGATGTTGATGTCCACCTCCGGGAAGCAGTAGTAGCCGCGATCATCGCGCATGACGCGGTAATCGTGCGCGATGCCGAGCATGGCGCCGGCTCCGAAGGCGTGGCCGTTGATCGCCGCGACGGTGGGCATCGGGAACGTCAGCATCCGAGCGAACAGCGACTGCACCTGCTGCACATACCACTTCGCCTTGTCGCCGTTCGCGCCCAGCCAGTCGAGGTCGAGTCCGTTGGAGTAGAACTTGCCCGTCGCCGTGGTGACCAGGGCATGTGCGCTTTCGCTCAAAGCCTGGTCGAGTAGCTTGTCGACGGAATCGAGCCACTCCGGCGAGAATCGATTCTCGTCCTCGCCGAGATCGAGAACGGCGATCTTGTCTTCGAAGCGCAGAGTTGCGGTCATGATTGGCCTTTCCTGTTGCGTGGCTTGGGCAGTGGTGGGTCGAGATGCAGAACCGCTCGAACGGCGGCATCCAACCGCGCGCGTGCTGCGGCGTCGGGGACTCGCCAACCGTCGGCGCGTTTGGCGGGATGAATGAGTAATCCGGTAGGCAGGCCGACAACACAGGCCTCGATTGCCTCGACGGCTCGGCCGTCCTTGCGGCCCCAGAGCGCGGTCGACAACCGGATGAACAACTCGACCAGAGACCGGTCGAGTTGTGTGAGTTGCTCGGCGATGTCGGCAGGGACGTCGGTGCCGAGCAGTTCGTCGCGCTGGATCGTCAACAGCAGCAACGCGGATTGTGGGTAGTCGAGCGCGAAGACGGCCGGAACTTCGGCGGCTGCGACGACGGCGGAAACCGCCGAAGTCGGCGACGGGTCCGCGAGAGCGTCGTCCACTCTCGATTGTTGAAGCGCGAGAAATCGTCGCGCAGCACGCAGCCACGCGCTACCGACCAGTCCACTGCGAGAGCCGAATGCGTGATAGATCGCCCCGTTGGATACACCGGTGGCGTCGGAGACTGCCCGGACCGTGACAGCGCTCGGTCCGGCAGTGGCGGCAAGTTTTTCGGCAGCGTCGAGCAGGGTGTCGAGGTCGTGGACGCGTGGCCGAGGCATGAACGCACAGTAACAGAGCGTCTGCTCTGTTAATAGTGTGCGGTCAGATCACCGAATTTGCGCGAAGATCCTCGATCTCCTCCGGACGCAGGCCGAAGTCGGTGAGTACGTCGTCGGCGTCACCGCCGAGAGTCATGGGTGGCGCATTCCTGACGGGAAGAGTCTTGCCGTCCACCCAGAACGGTCCGCGGACAACGGGAATCGACTTTCCGTCGGCGCTCTGGGTCTGCTCGACCATCTGCAATGCCTCGACCTGAGGGTCGGAGAACACCTGATCGATCGAATGGATCGGGCCGCAGGGGATTCCGGCACCGCGGATCTCGGAGATCCATTGCGCCGCGCCCTTCGTGGTCAGTAGGTCCTCGAGTTCTTTGGTCAGTTGGTCTCGGTGCGCCAAACGTTCTTTACCCGTGGCATATTCGGTACGGAAGGCGAGCTCGGGGTCGCCGAGTACCGAGCACAGTGCGATCCAGTGCTTGTCCGAGCCGGTGGCAATGTTGATCGGGAAGTCGGCAGTGTCGAAAGCGCCGTACGGCGTGATCGTCGGGTGCGTATTGCCGTTCGGCGTCGAAACCCGCCCGGTGCTCAGGTAGTCCTGCGCCTGGAAGGTCATGATCGAGATCGCGGATTCCAGCAACGAGGTCTGCACGCGGTGCCCACGACCATCGCGACCGCGAGAGGCAAGCGCCGCCGTGATGCCCAGCGCTGCGTAGATGCCCGAGACCGTGTCGATGATGGGGATACCGACCCGCATCGGGGTCTGTTCCCCGGCACCGGTGACCGACATCAGCCCGGACATACCCTGGGCCACCTGATCGAGTCCGGGCGCGAACTGGTCAGGGCCCACCGGGCCGAAACCACTGATGCTCATCACGACGAGCCCTGGATTCTCCTGCTCGAGCGAGTCGGGATCGAGCCCCATGTCGGCCAGTACTCCCGGACGGAAGTTCTCGACCAGCACATCTGCGTCGAGGGCCAGGCTGCGAAGCAGTTTCCGCCCGCGGTCACTGCGCATGTCGATGGCGATCGACCGTTTGCCGCGGTTCACGGAAGCGAAGTAGAGGCTTCGATCGCCGTCGAACGGCGGCCACTGACGCGAACTGTCGCCGGAGCCACGGGTTTCGACCTTGACCACGTCGGCGCCGAAGTCCGAGAGCAGCGACGTGCACAGAGGGCCCGCGAGAGCGCGGGTGAGGTCGAGAACTTTGATACCGCTGAGCAATTGGTCCATGGGGGAAACCTCGGTTCTGTGGTGTGCAACGTCGCCCACTCGATCCGTCGCACCATCTGCGTGAATTGCCGCTGCAGTGATCGTCGGAGAGGGGAAGAATGAAGGTCAGGCCTGCTTTCGGCTGGGCTCGGTGACAACACTGGTCGAGAGCGCAAGGTGATGCGACGGCGACATTGCACAACTGCAGGGCCCGGATTTAGGCGCATTGTGTGACAGGCAGGATTGCGGTGGGCCGATACCGTGAACTCTCTACGGACGGCGATGCAAGCGGGAGGCGAGGCGATGCGCGACATTTCCACTCAGCTGGCGCAGTGGCACGCCCGCGGCGAGGATTTTGCACTGGCGACGGTTGTCCGTACCTGGCGATCCTCACCGCGCATGCCCGGTGCTTCGATGGCCGTCTCACGCTCCGGCGAGGTGGTCGGCAGCGTCTCGGGCGGGTGCATCGAGAGTGCACTGTACGAGATCGCCCAGGAGGTTCTCGCCGACGGCACCAGTCGCGTCGAGGTCTTCAGCGTCTCCGACGACGACGCCATCGGAGTAGGGCTGACCTGCGGCGGAACCATCGAAGTGTTCGTCCAGGCCGTCGGAGCCGATTTCGTCGAGTTCGGTCAGGTCTGTGAACGGATCGAGGCCGATACGCCCGTCGTCGTGGTCACCGAAGTGCGTCCGGGAGCACCGGCACGGCACCTCGTCGTCGAGCACGGCCGACGCAGCGGAGATCTGGATGCCACGGAGGACGAGGTGTCCATCCTGCTGCGCACGATGGACACCGGTGAGTCCGTCGCTTTTGTCGCGCCGGCGGGAACTCTCATCGATTCGCAGCACGACCTGCTGGTCGAGATCTTCGCGCCACTACCGCGGATGTACGTGTTCGGGGCCATCGACTTCGCGGCATCGATGTGTACATTGGGCGCCTTTGCGGGTTACCGAGTGACCGTCGTGGACGCACGGCCGGTCTTCGCGACACGGGCGCGTTTCCCCGACGCCCACGATCTGGTCGTCATGTGGCCACACAAGTTCCTCGAAACCGCACCGATCGACAACAAAACCGTCCTGGCCGTGCTCACGCACGACGAGAAGTTCGACATCCCCCTGCTCGAGATCGCGCTGCGTTCGCCGGCTGCGTACGTCGGCGCGATGGGAAGTCGTGCGACGCATGAGCGTCGGGTGGCGCTGTTGAAGGAGCGAGGCGTCACCGACGCCGAGTTGGGGCGTCTGCACTCACCGATCGGGTTGGATCTCGGCGCGAGGACACCGGAGGAGACTGCAGTGTCGATCCTCGCCGAGATGACCAAGACCCTTCGCAATGCCTCCGGTTTGGAACTGCGGGATCTGCAGGGGCCGATCCACCCGCCACCTCAGGAGAATCCGACCGCCCTGCATCGAACGGCCTGAGTCGACTGCGCTGAATTCGGACATCTTGTGTTCGGTGGGGATAGGATCGTTTCTTTCGTGAACCATCTTCCGTGATCCGAATGAAATCGAGGTGCCTGCCAAGTGGCAAACCCGGCCGTACCGGCATCCGAGGTGAATGCTGTTCTCTCCGAACTTCTTCGAACCCAGCTCCTTCCTGGTGTTCGAAAGGTCGCCGGCGGCTGCGAAGACCCGACGGTAGCCCGGGTGGGATTCATGGCGGTTCCGGACATCGGACCGTGGCTGCGGCACGGACAGTTGCTGATCACCACGCCGGAAACCCTCGCCAGGGTCACCGAAACCTTCAAAGCATTTGTCGGACGGTTGTCGACGCGAGGTGTTGCGGCACTTGCCGTCCAATTCGGCGCAGACGGGGACACTCTCGCGCCGGAGCTGGTCGACGCGGCCGAAAGCGCCGGCTTCCCGCTCCTGGTTTTTCACGGTGCGTGCGATCACCCTGCGGCGAGAGACCGTGAGCAGACGGAGTCGGCCCAGATCGACGCCATGTTCGGGGCCGAGCGCTTGCGACGGCTGCTGGTCGACGTCGTGATGGGCGGCGGCGGCCTCCCGCAATTGACCGAGGTCATCGCACGGGAGATGAAGGGCGCTGCCCTGATCACCACCTCGGACGGACGCGAGATCTGCCGCGCCGGGGACGCCGCGGAGCGCAAGCATCTGTCTGCCTGTCCCGCCGTCGATTCCACCGGTCGTCTGCGGACCGACACCGTCGAGGGCGGATTGGGTCTGCACGAGTTCGACGGTCAATTCATCGCGGTGTCCGCGATTTCCGCCAATCACATCGACCACGGGCGTCTCGCGTTGTTCACCGGTGAGCGCGTCATGACGAGTTACGACCAGTACCTGGTCGAGCGGGCCGCGTCGGTGTGCGCGTTGGTCATCACCCGTGAGCAGGCCGTTGCGTCGGTGGAAGAACGCCATCGCGCCAACTTCGTTCACGACCTGCTCCTCGGTCGGGCCGGGGACCACGATCACGTTGTCTCCCATGCCAAGACATTCGGTTGGGACTTCGACCGCCCGCTGGTGATCGTCTCGATCGAGCCGGACCCGATCGACGAACCGGCCTCGGCGGCGCCCGCTCGGCTGCCCGTCGTCGATCGCCAGGCGATGGCGTTCTCCGGCGCGATCGCCCACCGTGATCCCGGTGCGGCGGTGACCGCGCTGACGGGCGAGACGGTGATCGTGATGGGCGTCGGCACCGACACGATGGCATTGGTGCGGGACCTCGTCACGGTCGTTCGCGGTGAAGGTGGCGGCGGGAGAAGGCCGTTCAGTGTCGGGGTGTCCCGGCCGACAGCGGCGATCGACGCCGTTCCGGCGCTCTACAGTCAGGCGCGCACCGCACTGACCGTCGGGCGACGGATCTCCGGTCCGTGGACGGTGACTCAGTTCGACGATCTGGGCGTGTACAGACTGCTCAGTCTGGTCGAGGACGAAAACGAGCTCGAGACGTTCGCCCGCGAGACGCTGCGGGAATTGACGGAGGAAACTGCCGAAGCGCAGGACATGCGCAAGACATTGGAAGTCTTGCTCGCGACCAACATCAACATCGCCGAGACAGCGCGCAAGCTCCACTTCCATTACAACACACTGCGTTACAGGGTCGTTAAGCTGGAGAAAATGCTGGGACCCTTCACGGCGCAACCCGAGCTACGGCTGGATCTGTCTCTAGCACTGAAGATAACCGCGATGCGCGGCATCAATCACTAATATTGCCAATCCGAGTCCGTGGGTTCTGGCAGATTGTCATCACGTCGATACCCCTGCGCTGTAATAGCGTTTCACTCCAGTCACGGTGTTTTGTGAGCTGGAGCACACTCAGCGTTCGGACACCTTCCTCTGCACGAAAGGTCCCATCATGCCGATTTGGACGTTGCACGGAGATGGAAAGAACATCAAACCGGGTGAAGTGGTCGCTCCCGGCGAGCGGCTCAGCTGGGGAAGAACCATCGGGCTGGGCAGCCAGCACGTGGTGTCGATGTTCGGCGCGACGTTCGTCTTCCCGATCATCATGGGGCTCAATCCTCAACTTGCCGTGATGATGTCGGGTTTCTGTACGCTCTTCTTCCTGCTGGTGGTCAAGGGACGCATCCCCAGCTACCTCGGTACGTCGGCGGCCTTTGTCGGTGGTATCGCCGCCATTCGTGCCCAGGGCGGAACATCCGCAGAGGTGACCGGCGCGATCCTGGTGTCCGGACTGGTCCTGGCAGCCATCGGTATCGCGATCCACTTCCTCGGTGGCCGGGTCGTATTCAAGGTTCTTCCCCCGGTGGTGACCGGCGCAGTGGTGATGCTGATCGGATTCAACCTGGCACCCGTCGTCGCGGGGCTGTACTGGCCACAGGACCAGTGGGTGGCTCTGATCGTCATGGTGGCCCTGATCGTCATGAGTATCGCGCTACGCGGCTTCATGGCGCGCATCGCCATCTTCCTGGCGCTGATCTTCGGCTACGTCCTCTCCTGGATCCTCGACCGGGTCTCGGGGACGATCACCTCCTACGACGCAGGCACCGGTCAGATCACCGAGCACTTCCGCGTCAACTGGGATTCGGTGCAGTCGGCGTCGTGGTTCGGGCTTCCGCCGTTCTCGGACGAGGCCAACGGAATCGTCGGCATCCACGCTCCGTCGTTCAGCCTCACGTTCATCATCCTGGTCCTTCCGGGTGTCATCGCGTTGATCGCGGAGAACGCGGGCCACGTCAAGGCCGTGGCCGAGATGACCGGGGACGACCTCGACCCGTACATGGGACGTGCGCTCGCCGGTGACGGTTTCGCCACCGCTATCGCCAGCAGCGTCGGCGGTTCGCCCACCACGACGTACGCCGAGAACATCGGTGTCATGGCAGCGACCCGTGTGTACTCCACCGCCGCCTACGCGGTTGCCGGCATCGTCGCCATGATGCTCGGCTTCTCCCCCAAGTTCGGTGCCGTCATCTCGGCGACGCCCGGCGGTGTTCTCGGCGGAATCACCGTGGTGCTCTACGGCATGATCGGTCTGCTCGGCGCCAAGATCTGGAAGGAGAACGGCGTCGACTTCGGCAATCCGCTCAACCTCATGCCGATCGCGGCCGGCCTCATCATCGGTATCGGCGACACGGCTCTGAAGTTCAGTGACACGTTCTCGCTCAGCGGCATCGCGCTCGGCACCATCGTCGTGATCGGGATGTACCACCTGTGCCAGTTCATCGGTTCGAAGAACCCGGAACTGAATGCGAAGAATCCGGAACCGAACAAGCCGGATTCGAAGACTCCCGGCGGCGATCGGGAGGAACCCGCCAAGCAACTCACGTGACGCTTGGCTGAGTGTGCTCGATCGACGAAGGCCGGACATCCTCCGCGGAGGATATCCGGCCTTTCCGGTGTTCTGGGTACTGATCGATCAGACGGAGGTACTGGCTTCGACCAGGCCGATACGGTCGATGCGTTCGGTGCGGGTGTTGAGCCGTTCAGTCGCATCGGTAGCACTGAGCACGCTCAGCTCGTAGTGCAGTACCGCTCCGACGCGAGTGCAGAAGGCGGCGGATTCGTCCGCGGCATCGGGAAATTCGGGGATGACCCGATCGACGATGCCGCCCGCGAGCAGATCGAAGGACCTGATCCCTTGACTGGCTGCCATGTCTGGCGCGTGCGTGACGTCGTGGAACATGATCGCGCTCGCACCTTCGGGAGGTAAGGGCGAGAGCCAACCGTGGCGGGCCGCCAGCACTCGATCGGCCGGAATCAGTGCCAGGGCGCCGCCGCCCGTGCCCTGCCCGAGCAGGAGGGAAATGGTGGGGACCTCGAGTGAAATCATGTCGGCTATGCACCGAGCGATCTCGCCCGCCAGTCCACCTTCTTCGGCCTCCTTCGACAGTGCCGCGCCCGCTGTGTCGATGATCGTCACCAGCGGCAGGTCGAGTTCTGCGGCCAGCCGCATACCTCGCCGAGCCTCCCGCAGAGCGCCGGGGCCGAGTGGGGAGTGAGCAGTCTGTCCGCGCCGGTCCTGTCCGAGAAGGACGCAGGGCATGTCGCCGAAGCGAACGAGCGCGAGCATGATGCCGGGATCGTTCTCGCCTTGGCCGGTTCCGTTGAGCGGGAGCATGTCCGAGGCGGAATTGAGCAACACTTCCCGTATCCCCGGTCGGTCTTCGCGCCGGGATGCGACGACGGATTCCCACGCCGACGTATCGGGTGGGCAATCGTACGAGCACGGGTCACTGGGCAATAAGTACCCACGATGCGCCCCGGTGATGATGCGCAATGCGCGTTCGACGATTTCGGCGAGCTGGTCTGGCGGCCTCACTGCATCGATGAGTCCGTGCTCGTGAAGGTTCTCCGCTGTCTGGACACCGGCGGGGAAAGGTGAGTTGTACAAGGCCTCGAACACTCGAGGGCCGAGGAATCCGACGAGGGCCCCCGGTTCCGCGATCGTCACGTGACCGAGTGATCCCCAGGACGCGAATACGCCTCCGGTGGTGGGGTTTCGGAGATAGACGATGTAGGGCAGGTGCGCTTCTTTGTGCTTGATGAGCGCCGCGGTGATCTTGACCATCTGCAAAAACGCCGTCGTCCCCTCCTGCATACGCGTTCCCCCGGACGTGGGAAGCGCAAGAAGGGGCAGCTGCTCTTGGGTGGCTCGACGGATGGCGACGACGAGGCGTTCTCCCGCCGCCACGCCGATCGAACCACCGAGAAAACCGAACTCGCAGACGATGATTGCCACACGGCGGCCTCGGACGGAGGCGCTTCCGGTCAGGACGGACTCGTCGAGCCCGGTCTTCTCCTGGGCCCGCAGAAGTGCTTCGGCGTAATCGGAGTCGGTCGCGACGGGAATCGGAGGGGTATCCCACGACTCCCAGGTGCCGGCATCGATTACCAGGTCGAGCAAGTCGCGAGCCGTCAGGCGGTTCATCGGGTGAATCCTTGTAGCCAAGACATGATTTCGTCAGTGTCTTCACCGAGAACCGGAGGTGCAGTGTGGCGGGTCTCCGTCACTTCGGTTCCGTCCGGATCGAAAAATCGTAGCGGTGGACCGGGCAGTGTGATGTTTCCGAGCGTGCTGTGGTCGACGTCGACGAGCAATCCCTGTGATCGGGTCTGCTCCCATTCGTACACTTCGGAGATCGTCCGAACCCGTCCTGCCGGTACTCCGATGCGGTCGAGTTCGGTCAGAAGCTCGTCACGCGAGTACGGCTTGAAGGTACGTTCGATCAATTCGACGACCTGGAAATGATTTTCGACGCGTTCGGCGTTTGTTGCCATACCCGGGGCGTCAGGGTCGAGGTCGAATCCTTCGCAGAATCTTCTCCACAGGCTTTCGCTGCCGACCGAGATCTGCACTGCGCCATCGCCGGTACGAAAGAGCCCGTACGGTGCGATGGAGGGATGGTGGTTGCCCTGCGCTGTGCCTACCTCACCGGCGACGGTCCACTTCGTTCCTTGAAACGCGTGAACACCGACCACGCTGGCCAAGAGCGACGTTCGGACAACGCGGCCTTTCCCCGTCTGTTCGCGTTCCTTCAAAGCCGCGACGACACCGAACGCCCCGTACATTCCGGCGAGAAGATCGGCGATCGGAACTCCGACTCGTTGAACGTCGTCCGGACTCGAGCCGGTCAGCGACATGAGTCCGGCTTCCCCCTGGGCGATCTGGTCGTAGCCGGCGCGACCGCCTTCCGGGCCGTCGTGGCCGAAACCGCTGATGGACAGAACGATCAGTCGAGGATTGAGTTCGGCCAGCCGCTCGGTCGAGAATCCGAGTCGATCGAGAACTCCGGTGCGGAAGTTCTCCATGAGAACATCGGCGCGGCAGACGAGATCTTCGAGGGTCGCGCGCCCACTGTCGGATTTCAGATCGAGCGTGATCGACTTCTTGTTCCGGTTCGTGGACAGAAAATACGTCGATTCCCGTTGTGTGTTCGGTGGTTCCAACGTGGGCTCCACAAAAGGCGGCCCCCACCCACGGGTGTCGTCGCCGCCGTGAGGTGATTCGACCTTGATCACGTCGGCACCCAGATCGCCGAGCATCATTGCCGCGTGAGGACCCGCGAGTGCGCGCGTGAGGTCGACGACTATCACGTCGTGTAACGGACCACTACGAGCACTTGTGTTGTGAGGCTTCGAAGTCGAGTTCATGTCGCACCGCCGTGTTCTGGTGTAATTGGCTGAGCCAGTTGGTGGTTGAGGCCTCCGTAGTTCGGTCGACTCCGGTCCGCTGGACCGAGAAACCGGCCAGGGCCACTGAAGGAGGTATGTGCGGCCCGTCTTTCGAACCGTAAGCGGGCACCGATGAACGGCACATGGGTAACCTTGCCGACGACGGGTGTCAGTGGTGGGTAAGAAGTGACGAACGCTCACCGGGCGGCGCGATTGCGGTTGTATCGAACCGTTATCGGGACGTTCTGTCAGCTCATATCGTGCGAAGTCATGACATTTCGTGCATCTTCATGACCTGCAGGGCGAGTGAGACGTTCAATCGAAGGACGGGGTCGTCGGTGAACGATCCGACGACGCTCTCCAGCTTTCCGATTCTGTAACGCAAAGTGTTGTAGTGCATGTGCAGCGCCCGGGAGGCCTCGGCGACATTGCAATTGCAGTCGAGCAGGGTCTGGAGTGTCAGACGCAGGTCAGCGGCTTCGGCGTTGTCCGCCGACAAGGACTTCAGAACGTCATCGGTGAACGAACGCAGTTCGCTCTTGTCCGTCTGGAGCGAGAGGAGTCGGTGTACACCGAGTTCGTCGAAGTGTGCGATCTGCCCCGGCCCGTTGATACGTCGGCCGACGACCACGGCTGTACAGGCTTGGTCGTAGGCCGCGGGTAGATCGGCCAGGGAGTAGATCACCCGGCTCACTCCCGTGCTGAAGGATCGGCGGCCGCTGGTGCGATCGCCGGCAACCTTGCGCACCAACCCTTCGATGTCCCGAACCGCACGGTCGGTGCTGGTCGGGAAAAGCGTGACCACCTCGTGTCGAAACCCGACGGACGGCGCCGTCCGCTCGTGTGTTCGGACCACTTGTTGCCAGCCGTCGCTGAGTCGATCTTGGTCCGTGCGAGTGGAATTCGCGTGCTGGGATTCCGGGTGATCGACGTCGAGTTCTGCAACCACAACGGCAAGTGGACGAGTGACATCCCACCCCAACTGGGTGAAGTGCGCGCTCACTTCCGCAGGCGAGCCGGCTTCGCCTATCAGTGCGTCACGGAGGAAGTCGCCGCGGAACTTGGATTCCACTGCCGCAACTGCCAGCTGTTTGGTGACGGCCAGCGCGGCAACGGTGGCCGCTCGCTCCAGCGCTTGAACGACAACTGCGCCGAGTTCGTGGGTGCCGGCGTACGCCACCATCCGGCCGTGGTCGGTGCCGCCGGCCACCACTCGGGTGAGCGCCAACTGGCCGGGAAATCCCTTGGGCGCGTTCTGTAAACCGACGGCGACCCGCTCGGTCAGGAACCGACCGGTGCTTTCGAACAACGGAAGCGCGTTCAGCGCGGCTGAATCCCCGGCCTCGGTCAATACCCTTCCGTCCGGCGAGCAGATCAGAACGCTGACGTCGAAGAGCGCGGCGAATTCTGCGGCAATCTGAGGTAGATCGCCACCTTCCAAGACGATCGACGTCAACGAGCGGTGAAGTCGATCGGCAATGTCGAGTGCCGCGGACTGCTTCGCCACCAACTTGGTGAAGACCTCCGAGATCACCTCGTCGAATCCCGCGGTGACGGGAAGAACCAACAGCGGAAGCCCTCGCTGCTCTGCCATGTGCAGCATCGCCTCGGGCAACTCGTCGAGATAGCGGCCCGTTTTCACGGCAAGTGCCGCGACTCCTCGACGTGCAAGACCGTCGACGAGGTCACTGAGATCTGTGTCGTCGAGAAGCTCGCCGGTTCGCCCGTAGCGCAGCGGGAACCCGGTTGTCACCAACAACTCGTTCGGCTTCACCCAAGCGAGGATGTCCGGTACTTCCATCACGTTCACCGATTGAACGAGGTGGCGTAAGCCCCCGTGCCCGGCAAGGACTTCGGCTCCACGCAGACTGGGCAGCTCGAGGACATCCCGAACTGTGAGTCTGTAGTCGCCACCCTCTGGCAAATGTTGAAGCTCTTCGCTCGAATATTTGGCAGATCTATCCATGTCGCGAGACTACGCTCGATCACGCGACGAACATTGTCAACAGTTGACGAAAATAGCCTCTCGAAATGAGCGGTTCTCCGTATGTCTGCCAACTACCGCTGCCCGAATTGGCGATCGCCCGCGTCTCCGAGTCCAGGTATCAGGAAAGCATTTTCGTTCAGGCCGTCGTCGATGCTCGCTGTGAGGAGCCGGACCGGATGTCCGGAGTTCTTCAGTGCTTCGATCCCTTCCGGAGCCACGACGACACATATTGCAGTCACATCGGTGGCTCCGCGTGCAATGAGCAGATCGATTGTGCGGACGATGGATCCACCGGTCGCCAACATCGGATCGAGGACGTAGACGGGGGTGCTCGACAGATCAGCTGGCAGGGACTCGAGATACGGAACCGGCTGGTGTGTCTTCTCGTCTCGTGCCATTCCCACGAAACCGACGCCTGCCTGCGGAATAAGGGCACTCGCCTGTTCGACCATGCCGAGGCCCGCTCGCAAGACCGGGACCAGGAGCGGTGGATTCGCCAGCCGCACCCCCAGCGTCGGAGCAACTGGCGTCTCGATGTCGAACTGTTCCAGTTCTGCGCCGCGCATGGCCTCGTAGACCAACATATGGGTCAGTCTGCGCAAGGCGGACCGGAACGTTGCGTTGTCGCTGCGAGCGTCGCGCATGGTCGTGAGCAGCGATGCCGCCAGCGGATGGTCGACAACAGTGGTGTCCATGGTCGAATCGTAAGTGAGAACCGATGTGGCGGCGCGCAACCGGTGAATCGGAGTCGAAATAACCAATCGCGGTTTTCGTTTGGGCAAGTATTGACGATGCAGATGGGTTCGAGTCGTCATAGCGTGGTCGACACGGCAGTTCCGAACCGCTCGGCTGCACTGAGCGCCCGGAGCTGTCAAGGCCCAATTTTGCCTCCACGATTCCCTATACAAGGAGATGCCAATGCCCGAAGCAATCGAGGTCCGTAAGGTTCCGCTACACAGCGTCTCCGACGCCAGTGAGCTCGCCAAGCTGATCGACGACGGTGTCCTCGAGGCCGACCGCGTCATTGCAGTCATCGGCAAAACCGAGGGTAACGGCGGCGTCAACGACTACACGCGCATCATCGCGGACCGAGCGTTCCGAGAGGTTCTCTCCGCCAAGGGTAATCGCAGCCCCGAAGAAGTGGCGGAGGTGCCGATCGTCTGGTCCGGCGGCACGGACGGCGTGATCAGCCCGCACGCGACGATCTTCGCGACCGTGCCGGCAGACAAGGTCACCAAGACCGACGAGCCGCGACTGACCGTGGGTGTCGCCATGAGTGAGCAACTGCTGCCCGAGGACATCGGCCGTACGGCTATGATCACCAAAGTTGCTGCGGCAGTGAAAGACGCGATGGCCAATGCCGGCATCACCGATCCCGCCGACGTGCACTACGTACAGACCAAGACTCCGTTGCTGACAATTCACACCATCCGTGACGCCAAGAGCCGCGGCAAGACTGTGTGGACCGAACAGACTCATGAGTCGATGGACCTGTCCAACGGCGGAACGGCTCTGGGGATCGCGGTTGCGCTCGGCGAAATCGACATGCCGACCGACGAGGATGTCATGCACAGCCGCGAACTCTTCTCCTCTGTCGCATCCTGCTCGTCCGGCGTCGAGTTGGACCGCGCGCAGATCGTCGTCGTCGGTAACGCACGTGGCGTCGGCGGACGCTACCGGATCGGCCACAGCGTGATGAAGGATCCGCTCGACCAGGACGGCATCTGGGCGGCGATCCGTGACGCCGGACTCGAACTTCCGGAGCGGCCGCACTCGAGCGACCTGGACGGTCAACTCGTCAACGTGTTCTTGAAGTGCGAGGCCAGTCAGGACGGAACGGTCCGTGGCCGTCGTAATGCGATGCTCGACGACTCCGACGTGCACTGGCACCGCCAGATCAAGTCGTGTGTCGGCGGAGTCACGGCAGCTGTCACCGGCGATCCGGCAGTGTTCGTCTCGGTATCGGCAGCGCACCAGGGTCCCGAGGGCGGCGGCCCAGTCGCTGCCATCGTCGATCTCGGTCAGTAGTAGGCAAGAACCTCGCTGGAAACCTCGACAGTCGCGCCGCCACCGGCAATTCGTCCTCGAATCAGTTGCCGGTGGCGGCGAGTCCGCCGCGGCGTACCCCACTTCACTGCTTGAAAGGATTCACGATGGTTCATGCTGCTGACCCTGTCGACGAGAGCGTTTCCGGTGCGCCCGAGAATCGCGAACTCGTCATGGTCGATGCGGTCACGCTCAGTGGTCTGATACGCAGGCGTGAAGTGTCGTGTGTCGAGGTGATGGACAGCTTCCTCGATCAGATCGAATTACATAACCCGGCGGTGAACGCGATCGTCGCATTGCGGGATCGGGAAGCGTTGACGGCGGAGGCGCGCGAGCGTGATTCGCAGTTGGCGAGTGGGGAGTATCTCGGTTGGATGCACGGGTTTCCGCATGCGGTGAAGGATCTTTCGGCAGCCAAGGGTCTGCCGTTCACGTCCGGGTCGCCGATGTTCGCGGACCGAATCGCCGAAGATGACGAACTGTTCGTCAAGCGGATCAGGTCTGCCGGTGCCATCGTGATCGGCAAGACGAACACACCGGAGTTCGGGCTCGGATCCCAGACGTACAACCCGGTGTGGGGTACGACGGTGTCGCCGTACGACAATTCGCGCACTGCTGGCGGTAGCAGCGGAGGCGCCGCCGCGTCGTTGGCGCTCCGCATGCTGCCGGTGGCTGACGGAAGCGATTACATGGGTTCGCTCCGAAACCCGTCGGCATTCAACAACGTTGTTGGGTTTCGACCATCCTGGGGTCGGATACCGGAGACGGGATTCATCGCTCAGGGCGCCGTTGTGGGCCCGATGGGCCGAACCGTCACCGACGTGGCTCACCTGCTTTCCACGATGGCGGGGCCGGATGCTTATGCACCGTTGGGGATTCGTGAGGATCCCGCGGTATTCACCGAAAGCCTCGCACGTGATCTGAAGGGCTCTCGGATCGCATGGGTCGGTGACTGGAACGGTTACCTGGCAACCGAACCTGGAGTTCTCGAGTTGTGCGAATCCTCGTTCGAGGTCTTCGAACAGTTGGGGTGCCGCGTCGAGGCGGCGCTTCCCGACTTCAAACCCGAGGACATCTGGCAATTGTTCTTGCGGTGGCGTTGGTGGGCACAGCTCGGCTTGATCGATCAGTACAACGATCCGAGCTTGCGCGAGTTGATGAAGCCCGAACTGTTGTGGGAACTCGAGCACGCGGTCACACTGTCGGCTCTCGACGTGACCAAGGCCGCGGAGGCCCGCAACGGCTGGCTGTCGGCCATTACCAAGATGTTCGAAACCTACGACTACATTCTCGCGCCGAGTGCTCAGGTGTTTCCTTTCGACAAGAACACTCACTGGCCCGAGACCGTCGACGGCCGATCGATGGACACGTATCACCGGTGGATGGAGACGGTTGTTCCCTGGACGATGGCCGGGGTTCCGGTTGCGGGGATGCCGGTCGGCTTCGACGATCGTTCGCTTCCCATGGGTATCCAGATCATCGGTCGGCACGGAGCCGACTTGGACGTACTCCAACTCGCCTACGCATTCGAGCAGGCAACCCAGTGGGTCGAGCGGGTTCTTCCGCCCGCACTCCGCGTGAACTGACCGATCTATTTCGAACGTATCCAGTTGGGAGAGAAAGACGATGGCTTCGGCATTGTGGCACGGGTTCGCGGACATGGGCGCTGTGGAGAAGAACGGCGCGTTTGTCGTCTCACGCGGTGAGGGCGCGTACATCTGGGACCGCGAGGGCACTCGGTATCTGGATGCGACGGCGGGCCTGTGGTTCACCAATGTCGGGCACGGGCGCACCGAGATCGCGGATGCGGTGGCGGCTCAGTTGTCGAAGATCGCTCATTTCTCCAACTTCGGTGATTTTGTTCCCGAGACCACGCAGGTGTTGGCCGAGCGGTTGGCGACGATCGCGCCGGTTGCCGGGAGCAAGATCTTCTTCACCTCGGGTGGTTCGGATTCGGTGGACACTGCGGCGAAGCTGGCTCGCCGGTACTGGCACGAGGTGGGGCAGCCGGAGAAGGCGATCATCGTCGGTCGTCAGAAGGCGTATCACGGAATGCACGTTGCGGGAACAGCTCTGGCGGGTATTCCGGTGAACCGTGAGGGGTACGGCGAGCTGATGGCGGATGCGGCCACGGTCGGCTGGGATGATGCGAAGAGTCTGCTCGAGTTGATCGAGCGGGTCGGTGCGAACAAGATCGCGGCGTTCTTCGCGGAGCCGATCATCGGTGCGGGTGGGGTGTATCTTCCGCCGGAGGGGTATCTGGCCGAGGTGCGTGACATCTGCCGCGAGCACGACATTCTGTTTGTCGTCGATGAGGTCGTGACCGGTTTCGGCCGGATCGGTGGTGAGTGGTTCGCGTCTACTCGTTTCGATTTGCAGCCCGACATGATGACCACGGCAAAGGGTTTGACGTCGGGTTACGTTCCGATGGGTGCGGTGTTCATCGCGCCGCGGGTGGCGGAGCCGTTCTATGCCGGTTCGTGGTGGCGTCATGGGTACACCTACGGCGGTCATGCCGGTGCTGCTGCTGCGGCGATGGCGAACCTCGACATTCTCGAGCGTGAGAATCTGCTCGCGGAGTCGAAGCGTTTGGAGGCGTCGTTGCATACGCATCTGCAGCCGTTGGCGGAGCATCCGCGGGTGGCGGAGGTTCGTAGTGGGCTCGGTGCGGTCGCTGCGGTGCAGTTGGCTGATCCGGCGGAGGCGTTGCCGTTCGTGAAGACGCTTCGCGAGCATGGTATTTCGGGTCGCGCCGCGGGTCAGGGTGCGATGCAGATTTCGCCGACGTTTGTCATGACCGATGATCAGGTCGCGGAGATGGCAGCAGGGATCCTCGCAGCCCTCGGCTAGGACTGTCGTTTTCCGTTGACAGACATCGTGTTACGGAATCATTAAGCCGAAGAAAATGTTTGGGCCCTTCGTGGCGTGGTCCTCATTTCGGTCGAAACTGCCTCCAACACTGACGATGACCCCTGCCCGCATCATCTGCCACCATTGTTGCCAATCTCGGTGAGTGGGTTCTGGCAGATTGTCATCACGTCCAAATCTCGGTCCTGCATTAGCGTTTCACTCCAGACACGGTGTTTGTGAGCTGGGGCACAAAGCATTTCGAACACCTTCCTCCTTTGCGAAAGGTCTCGTCATGCCGATCTGGACGTTGCACGGAGACGGAAAGAACATCGGAGCCGGTGAAGTGGTCGCTCCCGGCGAGCGACTCAGTTGGGCGAGAACCATCGGGTTGGGCGGCCAGCATGTCGTGTCGATGTTCGGCGCGACGTTCGTCTTCCCGATCATCATGGGCCTCAATCCTCAACTTGCCGTGATGATGTCAGGCTTTTGTACGCTCTTCTTCCTGCTGGTGGTCAAGGGGCACGTCCCCAGCTACCTCGGAACATCCGCAGCTTTTGTCGGTGGCGTTGCCGCCATTCGTGCCCAAGGTGGAACGACGGCCGAAGTGACCGGTGCGATTCTGGTGTCGGGGTTGGTTCTGGGATTCGTCGGCATCGCCATCCACTTTCTCGGCGGTGGCGTCATCAGTAAAGCGCTACCGCCGGTGGTCACCGGCGCTGTGGTGATGTTGATCGGCTTCAACCTGGCGCCCGTTGTCGCGGGGTTGTACTGGCCGCAGGATCAGTGGGTGGCACTGATCGTGATGGTTGCACTGATCGTGATGAGCGTTGCGCTACGCGGCTTCCTGGGACGTATCGCCATTCTCGTCGCGCTGGTTTTCGGCTACATCTTCTCGTGGGTCCTCGACCGGCTCTCCGGTCCGATCACGTCCGCCAGTGGTAGCGGCGCACCCACCGAGCACTTTCGTGTCAACTGGGATTCGGTGCACTCGGCGTCCTGGTTCGGGTTGCCGCCGTTCTCGGACGAAGCCAACGGGATCGTCGGTATCCACGCTCCCTCGTTCAGCCTCACGTTCATCGTTCTGGTGCTTCCCGGTGTCATCGCACTGGTCGCTGAAAACGCCGGCCACGTCAAGGCGGTCGCCGAAATCACGGGCGACGATCTCGACCCGTACATCGGACGCGCCATTGCCGGTGACGGTTTTGCCACCGCCATCGCCAGCGCAGTAGGCGGCTCCCCTACGACGACTCATGCCGAGAACATCGGTGTCATGGCTGCCACGCGGGTGTACTCGACCGCCGCGTACGTGATTGCGGGTTTCATCGCGATCCTGCTCGGCTTCTCGCCCAAGTTCGGAGCAGTCATGGCGGCGACGCCCGGCGGCGTCCTGGGCGGAATTCTTGTGGTTCTGTTCGGCATGATCGGTCTGCTCGGCGCCAAGATCTGGAAAGAGAACGGCGTCGACTTCGGGAACCCGCTGAATCTGATGCCGATTGCCGCCGGTCTGATCATCGGTATCGGCGACACGGCGCTGAAGTTCAGTGACACGTTCTCGCTCGGAGGTATCGCGCTCGGCACCATCGTCGTGATCGTGATGTACCACCTCTGCTGGCTCGTGGGGTCCTGGAACCCTGAACTGAACAGGCCGAAGTCCGGGAGGCGGCCGGGCGCAACGCCGGGGGCGAATGCGTCAGATGACGAACTTGAAGAGCCCATGGCGCAGCTCACGTGATGCCAAGTTGAATGTATGCCAGGTATGACCCGTGACCGTTGTCACATCTGCACAAAACGTGAAGTGACTCATAGAGGCAGGATTGAGTAATGAAACCGTCGCCGCTGACTTATCACCGACCGTCCTCGGTCGAGGACGCGTGCCGAATCCTCTCCGAGGTCTCTCACGAGGGGAAGGTGCTCGCCGGTGGGCAATCGCTTGTGCCGCTGCTGTCCATGCGCCTCGCCGCGCCCGCCCACATCGTCGACATCGGATCGATCCCGAACCTCGCCTCGGTGACCTCGTCCGAAGACGAAGGAGTGCGGTTCCAGGCCCTGGCCACGCACTCGGTTCTGGCGGCCGACGAAGGTGCTCGTCGAGTCCAGCCTCTGCTGAACCGTGCTCTGCAGTTGGTAGCGCACCCCACGATCCGTAACCGCGGGACGAGCGTCGGCTCCATCGTCCATGCCGATCCGTCGGCGGAGATGCCGGCAGTCCTGACGCTGCTCGGGGGCAGCGTGACCGTCCAGTCGGTGCGTGGCACCCGCGAGATCGCGTCGACGGATCTCTTCGCCGGCCCTCTCGAGTCGAGCCTGGAATCGGACGAGATCGCGGTGTCGGTGTCGGTGCCCGCCGCCGAACCCGGCGTGGGAACCGCCATCGACGAGATCGCGCGCCGTCACGGTGACTACGCACTGGTCGGTGTCGTCGCACGGATTCGCGTGGTCGACGGTCTGGTGGCCGAAGCGCACATGACGTACGTGTCCGCCGGAGAGCTGGGACAGGTCGTGGACTACACGGACGTACTGGCGGGGGCGTCGGCGACGGATCAGCGGGACCCGCGGTGGCGCACCCTCGGGGAATGCGCCCGCGCGCAGATAGATACCGAGGCAGACATTCACGGGACGGCGGCGTACCGCTCGCAGTTGGTGTCCGCGCTCACGGCGCGGGTCGGCTTCGCGGCGGCAACGGATGCTCTCAGTGAGAACGCAGTACTGGCAGGAAAGTGGTGACAATGTCCAAAAACGATCGCTCCATCGATGATCAACTTGCCGAGTTGGCAGCGGATACCGGTGAGCACCATGTAGCTGTCACGTTCACGCTCAACGAGGTGACGAACACCGTCGTTCTTCCCTCCCGCACTCTGGCTTCGGATGCCATTCGTCACCACCTCCGTAAGACGGGCACGCACGTGGGTTGTGAACACGGCGTGTGTGGTGCGTGCACCGTGCTGCTCGACGGAAAGCCTGTTCGATCCTGTCTCGTCCTCGCGGCCAGCCTCGAAGGTCGATCGATCACCACCGTCGAAGGCCTCGTCGAGCCGGACGGCACTTTGCATCCGGTTCAGCAGGCGTTCAAGGATTGTCACGGTCTGCAGTGCGGATTCTGCACTCCGGGATTCGTGACGACCATCGCGGCATTTCTCGAGGAGAACCCCAACCCCACGCGGGAGGAAGCTACCGACGCGATAGCGGGAAACCTCTGCCGTTGTACGGGGTACCAGAACATCAGGGCGTCGGTTTTGCGCGCAGCCGAGATCAAGCGTGAACGGGCCGGGCAGTTCCCGCTCGGAATCGACGACGCGTCCACTCGGGAGGCGTTGGATCGCAAGGTGCGGGGAACAACGAATCCTGTCGGAGGACGGGCGGGTAAGGCATGAGTACTCCGGTCAAACCAGCAAAGCGCAACGGGGCGAAGCACCCCGCTTCCGATCATTCGACGGCCGATCATTCGGTTGCCGACGACGGCAAGTTCTTCGGTAAACCGATTCCGCGCGAGGAAGATACGCGTCTGCTCAGCGGTCAGGGGCGATACCTCGACGATCTGGGCCACAACGCGCTGATCGCGGCATTCGTCAGGTCGCCGCACGCTCATGCGCGAATCATCGACATCGACATCGACCCGGCGCTGGAAGTGCCTGGTGTGCATGCCATCTACACCTACGAAGATCTCCTGGCCGACACGCCGGAAATGGCGGAGAACCTGCCACTGCTCATTCCGCATCCGGGAATCATCGCTCCGCGCAACGGGTATCCCCTCGCGAAGGACGAGGTTAAGCATGTCGGAGAAGCCATCGCCATGGTGGTCGCCGATAACCGGTACATCGCCGAGGACGCTTGCGCGAAGATCGACGTCACCTACGAGGCGCTGAAGCCTGTAGTGGGGATCGACGTCGCTCGCACTGCCGCCAACGCCGTCCACGCCGACGTTCCGGACAACGTCGCCGCTCACCTGCAGCACGGGTTCGGAGATCTGGATGCCGAACTGGCCGCCGCGCCGCACCGACTGACGCTGGATCTCGAAATCGAGCGTTCGGCTTCCATGCCGATGGAGGGCAAGGGTGTCTACGCGCGCTGGGACGGCGACGAGAACACCCTCACGTTCTGGACCTCCACCCAGACCTCCACGTCCGCCCGCGCCGCAATCGCCGCGCGATTGGGGATGGCGCTGAACAAGGTTCACTGCATCGCTCCTGACGTCGGCGGTGGATTCGGCGTCAAGATCGTTCACCCGTGGCCCGAAGAAGTGATGATCACGTGGGCCGCTCGACGCCTCGGCCAGGCCGGCATCTCCTGTGAGGTGAAGTGGGTCGAGGATCGCCGTGAGCACTTCATCTCGAGCGCGCACGAGCGTGGGCAGATCCAGAAGGTCGACATCGGATTCGACGACGAGGGTCGCCTGTTGGCGTTCGACTTCACGTTCTGGCACGACAACGGTGCCTACCTGCCGTACGGGATCATCGTCATGATCAACACCGCGACGCAGGTTCTCGGGCCGTACAAGCCGAAGTCGTTCCGGGTCAACGCCTATTCGCTGTACACCAACACGGTCATCGTGACCCCGTACCGCGGCGCCGGACGTCCGCAGGCAGTGTTCGCTATGGAGCGATCCATGGACGCCATCGCCAAGTACCTGAACAAGGACAAGATCGCGGTGCGGGAGGCGAACTTCATTCGCCCCGAGGACATGCCGTACGACTTCGGCCTGATGTTCCAGGACGGACGCCCGTTGATCTACGACACGGGCGACTACCAGGCAGGCATCGACAAGCTCAAGAAGCTCATCGACTGGGACGGATTTCCCGAGTACCAGAGGAAGGCTCGCGCCGAAGGGCGGTCGGTCGGAATCGGTATCGGTGCGTACGTCGAGGGAACCGGCCCGGGACCTTACGAGGGTGCCCACGTCGTGGTCGAGACGTCCGGAAAGGTCAAGGCGGCAACAGGCTTGACGACGCAAGGCCAAGGCCATCAGACCGCGTTCGCCCAGATCGTCGCGGACGATCTCGGAGTCAAGGTCTCCGACGTCGAGATCGTCACGGGTGATACCCGCCGGTTCGGTTATGCCGTAGGCACTTTCGCATCGCGTGGGGCGGTCATGTCGGGTTCGGCCTTCCATGTCGCGGCGCAGATGGTCGCGGAGAAGGCGAAGAAGATCGCCTCCGGAATCTTGGATCTGCCGGAAACCGAACTGGAACTCCGGGAAGGCCACGTGTGCAAGATCGGCACCGAAGCCGGTGTGGAAGGTACGTCCGTACCGCTGAGTGTTGTTGCCGTGCTGTCGAACCCGCTACGATATGCGTTCGACCGTGAGTCGAAGCTGGCCACCGGTTTCGCCAAGACCGACACGGACATGTCGAAGCCGCCGATTCCCGAGGGTGAGCAGCCCGGTCTGGAAGCAACCGGCTACTACTCGCCGCCCAGTTCCACCTTCGCTTCGGGAGTGCACGCGGCGATCGTCGAAACCGATCCCGTGACAGCCGAGATCACGGTCCGTCGTTACGTTGTCATCCACGACTGCGGAAACGTGATCAACCCCCGCATCGTCGAAGGTCAGGTCATGGGCGCCGTCGCGCAAGGTATCGGCGGCGCACTCTACGAACGGATCGTCTACGACGAGCACGGGCAGATGCTCAACGCGTCGTACATGGACTTCTTGATGCCGTTCGTCACCGAGATGCCGGATTCGCTCGAGATGGATCACACCGTCACGCCGTCAGGGCTCAACCCACTCGGAATGAAGGGTGCCGGTGAGGCGGGTGTGATCCCCACCAGCGCCGTCATCGCGGCTGCCATCGAGGACGCCGAAGGAATCTCGATCACGTCCATGCCCATTTCACCGTCCGAACTGTTCGAACTTCGACTCGCACATGCGGGTTCGTCATCAGAGGAGAATGCATGAGAATCGCCGGCACCGCGCAGCTGACGGCACCTCGCGAAGAGGTCTACGACAAGCTCCAGGACGGTCGTGTACTGGCCGCGACCATTCCCGGTGTGCAGTCGCTCGAGCAGCTCACGGACAATCACTACAAGCTCTCCATCATGGCGGGAGTTGCGTCGATCAAGGGCGTCTACGACGGCGAGGTTGTTCTGTCGCAACAGAATCGGCCCAATTCGTTTGTCATGACGGCTTCGGGGGCGGGTGCTCCCGGCACGGTGAAGGCGGACGTCACGGTCACCTTGACGGAGAACGAGGGTGGCACGCTGCTTTCGTATGACGCCGACGCCGTGGTCGGCGGGATGGTCGGCGGCGTCGGGCAGCGCATGATCACCGGTGTAGCCAAGAAGATGGCCGGGGTGTTCTTCAAGAGCATCGACGGCGTCATTGCCAACGGCATCCCCGAGAAGGTCACTGCCGCCGTGGCGGCGGCGGTACCGGCAGTGGCGGTCGAAGGCGCGCCGGTAGTTTCCGGAGCTGTCGCGGCACCGGCGGTTCTTCCGGCCGCCGCACCGACAGCGGGCAGCACAGATGCTCGCACGGTGATGGTCAGCGCCGTCGTCGGCGCAGCCATTGCTTTGTCAGGTGTTGCTATAGGCGGATTCCTGGCGCGTTCTGGTTGTCGCAAGTAGTTCACTCAGGTGTCAACAGCTGATTCACGATGAGGGAAACGCCCCGAACCGACCAGGTTCGGGGCGTTTTTCACGTCCGCGTAACCCACGGGGGCGCCGGCGAAGATCCGCTCGTGATCGTGCGCCGAACCTTGGTCCCCCGATTCGGCGAATTGTGACAAAGAATCCGCTCTTCCGAACCTGTGGAATAGCTCTACACGTCAGGTACGAGCCACTTACCGGCTAGGCCGCAACCGTCGATCGGTACCAGACGAGACGAGCCAAAGATCTCAGGAGGAAGCGTGGAACCCAGGAAGATTCGGGTCGGTATCGATACCGGCGGAACGTTCACCGACATCGTGGCAGTGGACGACGAAACCGGCGCCATCGTCACCACCAAGACCCCGTCCACCCCGGCGGACCCCGCCGAGGGCTTTCTCGCCGGTATCGAGAAGGTACTCGCCAAGCTCGGTGAGAGTGGCGACTCCATCGGTGCGGTCAGCCACGGCACGACCGTAGCGACGAACAAGCTGCTCGAAGGCAAGGTCGAGAACCTCGGCTTCATCACCACCGAGGGCTACGAGCACGTTCTCGAGATCGCTCGTCAGTCGGTGCCGGACGGTTACGGCAACTCGTACTTCTGGGTCAAGCCCGAACGCATCGTCCCCGCCGATCGTGTACGCACCGTCGGTGGACGCCTTTCCTTCGACGGCAGCGAGATTCGTCCGCTCGACGAAGAGAGCGTTCGCAGCGCAGCGCAGTTCTTCAAGGACCGCGGGATCCGGACCATCGGCGTCTGCCTCATGCACTCGTACGCCGATCCGACGCACGAGGAGCGCGTACGCGACATCCTCTTCGAAGTTTTCCCCGATGCGACGGTGAGCATCTCGAGCCAGGTGCTGCGTGAGTACCGCGAATACGAGCGGTCCATCACCACACTCGTGGACGCCGCGGTCAAGCCGAACATCCGCAACTACGTGAACAACATCGCCAATCGTCTGCGTGAGTTCTCGACCACCGACGGTGAACCCCGCGACATCCCGTTCTACGTCATGAAGTCCAACGGCGGTGTCCTGTCGGCCAAAGAGGTTGTTCACCAGCCTATTACGACAGTCCTGTCGGGACCGGCCGCCGGAGCCCTCGGTGCTGCGCTGATCGCCGACGCCGCCGGCGTCGAGCAGGTGTTGACCTGTGACGGCGGCGGAACGTCGACGGATGTCACCGTCGTGGTTCGCGGCGAGCCCGCGCTGACCACCGAAGGGCGAGTGGGCAACTACCCGTCGAAGATCCCGATGATCGACGTCGTGACCGTCGGCGCCGGTGGTGGGTCGATCGCGTGGATGACGCCGGAACACACCCTCCGAGTCGGCCCTCAGTCGGCCGGCGCCGATCCCGGACCGTTGTGCTACGGCAAGGGCGGCAGCGAACCGACCATCACCGACGCGCACGTCCTGCTCGGTCGCATCCCACCCCACCTGCTCGGTGGCGAGATTCCTCTCGACACGGAATTGGCACGCAAGGGCCTCGAAGAGCTTGCAACACAGCTCAGTCTGGGCTTCGAGGAGTGCGCGGTCGGCGTCCTCGAGGTCTCGGCGTGGAACCAGGCCAACGCCCTGCGTCAGATCACCGTCAAGCGTGGCCTCGACGTTCGCGACTTCACCCTCGTGACGTTCGGCGGTTCCGGCTCCCTGCTCGCCTGCCGTCTCGTCGACATCCTGGGTCTGAAAGACGTTCTCGTCCCGCTCAATCCGGGCAACGTCTCCGCGTTCGGTCTGCTGACGGTCGATGTCCGCAACGACTACGTCCAGACGCACGTCAGTCGTCACGACCGGTTGAAGGCAGAAGACCTGCAGAGCCAGTTCGACGCGCTGGCCGGCGAAGCCGAGATCGCGCTTGCCGAAGAGGGTTTCGACGAGACGCAGCGCAAGTACTCTCGCACTGCGGATCTGCGTTACCTCGGTCAGGCCTTCGAGGTACGCGTCCCGGTGGCGGAAGGTACCGTCACGACGCAGATCATGGACGACGCGGCCGAGGCGTTCCACCAGGCGCACCGCGAACTGTACGGCTACGACTTCCGGGGAGACCCGTCGCAGCACGTGGAATGGGTCAACCTGCGCGTGAGCGGCATCGGCCCGATCAAGCGTCCGACGCTCAAGGAGATCCCCGCCGGCACCGGCGCCGACACCGCCCGAACCGGTTCGCGGCAATCGTATTTCGACAGCTGGGTCGAAACTGCTACCTACGATCGCACACTGCTCGGTGCGGGTGACGTCATCGAAGGACCGGCCGTGATCGAGGAGTTCAGCTCGACTGTCCCGATCCATCCCGGATTCTCGGCACGTATCGACACCTTCGGGAACATTCGTATCTCGAAGTCTTCCGACTCGAACGGAGTGAAGTGATGACCGCCATTCTCGATGCTGCTGCTGCCACCGCGGCCAAGCCGTACCGACTCACCGCTACCGACGGCGCGTCACCTGACCCGATTCTGGTCGAGATCGTCGCCGGTTACCTCGCCAGCGTGGAAATGGAGGTGGAGACCTCCATTTCGCGCACCTCGCGCTCACCGATGATCCGTGACGCTCACGACTTCCGCGCCGGTATTCACGACCGGAACCTCCGCAAGCTCACGGGCCGTTCGTATTCCGCCCTGGTTCATCCGATCGCCCGGGACTTCCCACTCGAGACGATGAAGCCGGGAGACGTGTACTTCCACAACGACGTCTACCTGTCCGAAGGTGGCATCGGCCATCTCCCCGACCTCTGCGTCACGGTGCCTGTCTTCGCCCGCGTCACCCCCGATGCCGAGCCGAAAGTTGTTGCGTTCGTTCAGGCATTCGGTCACCACGACGACATCGGCGGTTGCTGCCCCGGCTCCATGCCGTCCGGCGCCACCACGGTGTACGAAGAGGGACTGATGGTTCCGCCGATCAAACTGTGGGACCAGGGAGTTCCCAACGAGGCGGCACTGCGCATCATGACGCGTAACTCCCGCATGCCCGACGCTCTCGCAGCTGACCTCGACGCCGAGTGCTCGGCGTGCCTGATGGGTGCGCGTCGACTCACCGAATTGTTCGAGCGCTACGGCGTCGACACCGTCGAGTCGTGCTTCGACGCGATGATGGACGCGACCACCGAGACGTACCGCCGTGAGATCCTCAGCAAGATCCCGGTCGGTGAGTACACGTGGGAGGACTACGCCGAGCACGACGGCGTCGACGAACCGATGCTCCACATCCAGCGCATCACGCTCACGAAGACGCGGCCGGAGGACGAGGGCGGCGAGCGACTCATCCTGGACTTCAACGGAACCGGACCGCAGGCAAAGGGCCCGATCAACCACTGCGGTGACTACGCGGACGGAAACTTCCTCATCAAGTGGTTGGCCCCGATTCTGCGTAACCTCGCGGACACCCCGGAGCGCATGGCCGAACTGGATGTCAACGAGGGCGTCGTACCGCTGATCGAGATGAAGTTCCCCGAAAAGGGAACACTGATCACCCCGATCTTCCCTGCCCCCACCAACGCGCGCACGTTCGTCATCCTCCGTCTTCTCGGAGTGCTGGCCGGCGTCGTCGCCAAGGCTGTGGACGGCAACATGCCCGCCGATCAGGAGACCATCAGGTACACCGGCGTTTACGGTGAGGACTTCGAGGGTCACTCGTACCTCATGCGTGAGGTGCTCGGCGGCGGTTCGGGCGGACGCTACTACGCCGACGGTGAGGACACGATTCACGTCGTTCCCGATTCACGGAACCTGCCGACCGAGTTCACCGAGAGCCGTTTCCCCTTCATCGTCGAAAAGCTCGGTCTGGCCATGGATTCGGGCGGAGCCGGACGTTACCGCGGCGGCTTGGGATACGAGAAGCACATCCGCATGCTCAAGGATGCTCACTTCATGTCCATCGCGGACCGTTCGATTCTCGCCTGCTGGGGAGTCAAGGGTGGCAAGGCCGGTCGGCCGTTCTCCGTCGTCCTGGATCCGGGTGGACCGAACGAGCGTGAGTTCGACGCGCTGACCGATGCCGAGCCGATCAAGGCCGGCGAGGTCGTACGGATTCGCACCACCGGTGGTGGTGGTTGGGGAGATCCCCTGGAGCGCCCGACCGAAGAGGTCTTGCGAGACATTCAGTGGCGCAAGGTTTCCGTAGAGGGTGCACGCGACGACTACGGCGTTGTCGTCGTGATCGAGGGTGACGAGCCGACCGTCGACGAGGCTGCTACCACGGAGCTACGGGATCAGTTGCGCTCGGAACGCGGTGAGAACGAGCCCTTCTTCGATCGGGGTCCGGGCTACGCGCAGCTTTCCGGTGGCGCCACCTCAGCGGTCTACGACTACGTCTAGGACGGAAAACTCTCATGGAGAACGGAATTGCTCGCGGCGCCGACATCGCGGTGATCGGCGCCGCGGGTAAGACCGGTGAGGCCGTCGTCGCCGCACTGCCGCCGAGCGTGACAGTTCGGCGACTGGTGCGAAAGGCGCGTGTCGACGGGGACTTCGAGGTAGAACTGGAAACCGGAAGCGGACTGCGCAAGGCGCTCGCCGGGTGCCGAGGCGTGTACTTCATTGCCCCGAACGTCCATCCCGACGAGCCCGCACTGCTTCGCAATGCGCTGACGGCAGCGGCTTCGGCGGGAGTGGAGCACTTTGTCTATCACTCCGTCGCGTGGCCGTTCAGCCCGTCCATGCCGCATCACCTGGACAAAGCCAGGTGTGAGGACGAGCTGCATCGTTCACCCTTGAAATGGACTGTGCTGCAACCGTGTGCGTACGCGCAGAATTTCGAGGCGGTACTCACTGGTCGGTCTGACACCATCGTCCTGCCGTACAGCGCGGAAACGAAGTTCTCGTTCGTGAGTTTGGCGGACGTGGCGGCTGTTGCCGCGGTCGTACTGAGCGAGGGCTCGGGTGAACATCACGGAGCGACGTACGAGGTGGGCGGCCCGCAAGCTCTGAGCGTCATGGAGGTGGCACAGATGGTGGAAAAGCAGACGTCACGGACCGTCGCGATAGATCAGATCAGCGTGGATCAATGGCGCGAACAGATCGGCAGCAGCCTTGACGTCAACGCCAGCTCGCGTCTGGCGGCGATGTTCGAGTTCTACAACCACCATGATTTTCTTGCCGGCAGCGCGGCCGTCGAACTGCTTCTGGGTCGCCGACCGATGGGCGTCGAGAGCCTGATTCGCTGAATCCGGCTACGAAATGCCTCCGACCGCCCAGACCACCAGTGGGGGCAGGGCGGCCAGGATCAGGCAGACAGTTCCGTTGAGCCACTTGTGCTCCACCGTGACGGCGGCGAACTCGCGCAGAATGGCGCTCGGCAGGTAGTACCGGGCGGTGTGGGAACCGATGACTTCCGCATCCAGATCGAGGCTTCGGGCAAACGTCGCGGTTCGGAGGATGTGGAAGTTGCTGGTGACCAGAATCATTCGAGGCTTCGTGGTGTTGGCACGGAGAAGGTCTCTGGTGTACTCGAGGTTCTCGAGCGTGGTGGTCGAGCGGTCCTCGAGAATCACGCTCTCGCGCGGTATCCCGTGATCGACGAGGTAGACGCACATTGCCTCCGCCTCGCTGACCACCTCGTCCGAACCCTTCCCGCCGCTCACGACCAACAGTGGTGAACGTCCTTCGCGGACCTCGGCGCGAAAGACGTCGGCCGCCTTGTCCAAACGGCTGGCAAGCAGGGGCGTCACGTCGGCGCCCGAAAGCCCGGCGCCGTGAACCACTATCGCGTCCATTCCGGGCTGATACTTCTGGCGTCCGTAGACGTAGGAGTAGAGCAGAAAGCTCGTGAACAGAAACCCCAGGTACGACGCGACCAGGCTGAACGAACCGAGAACGACTGCGAGCCAATATCTCTGCGTCAGCAGCGCTGATGCGAGCAACACGTAGGGAACGAGCAGGCCGAGTCCGGCGACGAGTGAGAGCAGATTCGCGACGCTGAATCCCTCGCGCCGCAGCATCGTGACCCCGTTGACGATCAGGAATCCCGCGAGCAGGAGCACCAGCAACGGTGAGAGCAGAGCGATCGTCGCGATGACAAACGACGGAACCTCGGTTCCCGGCGCACCCGACTGCAGCATCCACAGACCGGTGAAGATCAGTCCGAGAAGTAGATAGACGCCGTTGCTCAGCCTCCGCCGATCCT
The DNA here is from genome assembly GCF_027854095.1 of Rhodococcus sp. C-2. Lineage (NCBI taxonomy): Bacteria > Bacillati > Actinomycetota > Actinomycetes > Mycobacteriales > Nocardiaceae > Rhodococcus > Rhodococcus sp. C-2. The sequence continues at coordinate 85,163 of NZ_JAQGFI010000003.1, forward strand.
GCCTGAACCGGTAGCCGCAGAATCCGAGCAGCGCGAGGCCGATGAGGAGAAGGATCACGGAGCCAGCCTAAGCGAGGCGCCCACTACACGGGCGCCACCACCTTCGACTGCTGGATCGCGGACAGAACCCTGGTACGACACTCGATGAACAGTGGGTCCGCCTTGGTGGTCAGTTGATCTCGAGCTCCGGTCAACGGGACGTCGACGATGTCCTGCATCAATGCCGGAGTTCCGCCGAGGACGACCACTCGATCGGACAGGTACACCGATTCGTCGACGTCGTGGGTGACGAGGAGGACGGTGATGCCAAGATCACGCTGAAGCGTCAGCAGCAGGTCTTCGAGTTCCGCGCGGGTCTGCGCATCGACCGACGCGAAGTGGGTGCGCACATGGAAGTCCAATGCATGGCCTACACCCCGCGGGTCTGACTGCTCGCGGGCACTAACCCGTCCCAATCCACACGTTCAGCCAGGCGCAGCAATGTGCGTCGGCGTGTAGTGCTGGTTTCGCCGATGTGCGCGATCCGGCCGTAGATGTGGGCGCGGAAGTTCTCCACGCCATCCCGATTCTGTTCCTGCGCAGAAGTACTGGCGGCATTGTGCAGCAGGGCGCGCAAGCGATCGTAGTCGTCGCGCGGATACGAGGGTTGGTCGTTGATCACCAGCCCGGTGAGGTGTTGGCGTCGATGAGGGCGCATCACCTTGGTCTTTCGTGGATGGATGGCAAACCCTTCGTCCCTGGCGATCTGCTCGACCGTCCAGAGGAGGGTGCCGACGTCGGCTACTTCGATTCCAGAGAACGCGAGGTCGTCGGCGTATCGGGTGTAGGTGAGCCAGTTCGCTTGTGCGAGTCCACTCAAGTGGATGTCGAGTTTGCGTGCGACGAGATTCGCCAGTGCAGGCGAAGTTGGCGCGCCTTGCGGAAGATGCGCGGTGCGTAGCTGTGATGCCTGTGCATACGGAAGGCCGCGCAGGGTATCGGCAGGTGTTGCAACAGTGCACAATCCGGTGAGAACACCTGCCACTGCGGGTGGATAGCCGAGGGCTGTGAAGACGGCGTGAACGCGGCTGCCGCTGATCGAGGGGAAGAACTGCGCGAGGTCGACGCCGATCACGATTTCCGACTGTGCGTGCGGCGCTGCAAAAGTCAGAGGGCTTCGACCACGGACAAATCCGTGTGCCGCGTCGTGCGGGGGCACCAGGTCGAGGATGCGGCGCAGGATCTTCCGCTGAATTTCGCGCAAACGGGGTTTCGGTACCTCGAGGAGGCGAGCGCCGGCCTTCTTGCTGATCTGCATCGGCCGGTAGTGGCGTAGCGGTCGGGGTTTCGTGCGGAGCCATTCCCCTCGGTCGGCGAACCACTCGAGTTCGGAGATCGTCAGATCCAGTGAACGAGCCAGGTCCACACTGGTGTTGTAGCGGGGAACGTCGAACCGCCACAACGAGGTTTCATTGGTGTCCAGTGAGAGAGGAACAGGCCGCAGGCGAGGTAGTTCGCGAAGCAATCGATACAGAGTCTGCGGTTCGAACGGTGGAGCGGGCATGAGGTCGAGAACGCGCACGGCCAGGAGCGTCGGGGAAACGCCGAAGACGGTTCCGAATGCCTCCTCGAGGCCGCTGAGGGTCCACGGAGCGTCAGCGGCCGCAACGGCCAGACGACGCGCCAACTCGGGATCGAGCTCGAAGTCACGCATGATTCGACTCCGGGATGCGACGGGGCGGGGTGACCAAATCCTTTGTCCGGTGCGGCGGCAAGCACGCGGAGCGTGCCGAACGCCGGTGGACGCAGTATCCAATTCTTCTGGCCGACCCAGGGGTTACCCCTGAGACTGGTCGCGTGGACCAACTCTCACCCACGCGCCGCCGCATTCCTTCACAATGGCAGACCGTTCGGTATCTGTCACGTGTGAAGCGGATCTGTCAGGAGTGGGTCCTCAGATCGACGAACGATCCGAACCGACGAACTCGCTGATCCACGGCACGACTGCTTCGCGGACGGTGACCGCCTTCGGTAGTAGTCCGTTGCTCAGCAGGAGATCGGCCGCGCGCTGCTGCTCGTCCAGGAACTCGTCGGTGACAGGGTTGACACCGAAAGGACGTCCGCGCAGTGCAGCTTCCCAGGCATCGAGGCTCGCGGACCCGCCACGCTTCTCGACGTCGTCGACGAAGACCTGGGCGGCTTCGCGGGGGTTGGCTTCGATCCAGGCGTCGGATTCCTGCAGGGCCTCGATGATCGCCTGGAGGGCCTCCGGGTTGGTATCCGCGAAATCGCGCCGGGTGAACCACAGTGAGGGGTGGCTGAAGAGTCCGTCGGTGGCGATCAGCGTGCGCAGTTCGTGGTTCGCTTCGATGTCCGTCAGCCCCGGGTACGCGCCAACCCAGGCATCGATGGTGCCGTCGACGAGGTCCGCTCCACCACCGCGTACGTCGGTGTCGACGGGGACGATGTCGGACCAGGTCAGCCCCGCCTGATCCAAGGCGAACAACAAAAGTGTGGTCTGCCACGATCCGTGCGCGATGCCGACGCGCTTGCCGCGCAGGTCCTCAACCGTGTTGATCTCGGACTCTGCCTTGACTACCAGGCGCCCGTTCTCCACACGTGGGCCGGAGATTCCGATGTAGACGAGATCGCGGCCCTGAGCCAATCCGGTGACGGGCGGCGTGAATCCGGTTCCGATCACGTCGTATCCGCCCTCCTCGAACAGCCAGTCCGAGTGCAGGGTCGGCAAGGCGTTTTCCGGGTTCACTGCAGGCTTGGCGGGAAGCTCACGCAGGTCCACCCACTCGACATCGGGGAGACGGCGTTCGAGGATTCCGGTGTGGCGCAGTACGAACAGCGAATTGTTGTGTGGGAAGTATCCGACGCGAACGGTCATGAGATCTACGGTTTCCTGTTCTGAATCAGTGATGGGGGTGGCTAGATGAGGCCGCGTCGACGCGCCTCGTCGGCGAGTCCGCTACGGCCCCACTGCACGGCGAGGTTGGACGGATCGAATTCGACCGAACCGCCGAGGGATTCGGCGATCGCCTGGAACTGGGCGCCCTCCTCGAGGAGGACGACGAACTTCGCGAGGTCGAGCAACCCGCTGCGGCCGATGACGTTGACCCCGCCGTTGGCTTCGAAGATCGCCATCAGATCGGGATCGTGTTCGAGACGCTCGAGAATGAAATCGCCTGCAGAACGGGACCGATCGATGTGCGGCGGAATCTCTCGGGAGAGCGTCAGCCTCTGCGAAGCCGCATAGCGGATGGGTAGCGTCCGATGTGTCTGTGCCCAACCGCCGAGCCACGGTGTGTGGATGTGGACAACGCTGGTGATTTCCGGATGCTGACGGAAGACCGATGCGTAGCCGGTGACAAATCCGGCCGATCCGTTGCCGGACAGCACCTCTCCATCGAAGGTGGCGACAACCGGTGACACCGACGGATCGTTCGCCCACGGTCCCGGATCGTTCAGGGCGACCGCGATTTCGGTGCCGGGTACTCGTTCGACGAAGTTGACGGTCCCGTTGGCTGCAACGGTTCCGGTCTTGCGGAAGACGTCGAATGCTTTGTCTGCTGCTTTGCGAGCTTCTTCGACGAATGCTGCGGTATCGGTATCGGTGTCGAGTCGAGTTTCGGTGGTGGTCATCGAGTCTCCAGTCCAGAAGGTGTGATCGGGGTGCGCTGCAGGAGGGGAAGAACTTCTTCGCCGACGCGGTATGCCTCTTCGAGATGCGGGTTACCGGCGAGGATGAAGGCGTCGACGCCCAGTTCGCGCAGCTCGTCGAGTCTTTCGGCGACCTGCTCGTAACTGCCGACCAGTCCGAACGCCGGTCCGCCGCGGATGAGGCTGAAGCCGCACCACACGTTGGGTTGCACTTCCAGATCTCGGTAGCCGGTGATGTGTTCGGGTACCCAGCCTTTGATGCGGGCGGCGCCCACCGAGTCACCCTGGGCTGCACGGTCGGCGGCCCCCTTGTCGACGAAGGCCCAGCCTTTCTCGATCTCGGCCCACGCGGCTTCTTCGGTGTGCCGGGCTACGACGTCGATGCGTACGGCGAATTTCGGCGTGCGTCCCAGTTTGGCCGAGTTCTCCCGCACTCCGTCGATCTTGGCTCTGAGATCGGCGTACGGCTCCAGCCAGGAAAGGTAGTAATCGGAGTGCAGTCCGGCGGCGGCGACGGCTGCGGCCGAAGATCCGGAGAAGTACACCTCGGGAAACGGTTGGCCGGCCAGTCCGGTTGGCAGTGCGGCGCCGTGGGTTTGGAAGAAGCGACCGTCGAAGTCGAAAGGTTCGCCGTCCCACACACCCTTGAGGACATCGAGGAACTCGGACGTTCTGGTGTAGCGATCGTCGTGGTCGACTTTGTCGCCCCACCACAGCTGAGGCGCTCCGCCTCCACCACTGATGATGTTGTAAACCAGACGTCCGCCGGTTGCTCGCTGCAGACTGGCCGACATCCGCGCTGCCTGTACCGGGTGAAGGAACCCCGGTTGGAACGCAACCATGAAACGGTAGGTGGTGGTCTCGGCGGCCAACGCTGCTGCGGTCGCCCACGGATCCTCGGTCATCGGGAAAGACGGCAGAAGTCCACCGAGGAACCCTGCGGACTCGGAAGCCTTTGCCACCGCTGCCATGTGGTCGATGTAGCTGTATCCGTCCAATTCGCCGCCGCGGATCGCGGGAGCAATGTTGCCCGGCCCGTATCCACCGGCATCGCCGCGGTTGTAGCGACGCGGAGTACGCAGCGACGCGTGGTCGCCTTCCATCCCGATCCGCCAATAGAAATCGATGCTCATGCGGTGGCCTTCTCTTCTGTGGTGGCCTTCTCTTCCTTGCGAATCCGACCCTCGGGATCGACCAGGTGCAGGAGATGCTCGCCCGCCCGGTGCAGCTCTTCGATGTGTGGCCGACCGGACAAGACGAAACCGTCCACGCCGATATCGCGATACGACGACAATCGCTGCGCCACCTCCTCGTAGCTTCCGACGAGGCCGATACTGTGCTCGTAGCCGATGCGGTCGAATCCGGACCACAGGATGCCGCCCCGATCGATCTCGAGTGCAGCGGAATCGGCTTCTCTCAGTTGCCGTTCGACGCGAGCCCAGGCTTCGTCCGCTGTTTCCCTCGCGATGATCGGGATGCGCAGGACCTTCTCGACGGTCCTGCCGAGTTCGGATGCTCGGTCGTCGAGGGTGGTGATCCGTGTCGACAACTCGCCGCCGGCAAGGGTGAACTGATGGACATCGGCATGGTGGGCCGAGAGTTCCAGAGCTTCCGGTGAGTCCCCGGTCAGATGCACTCGGGGAAAGCGGAGTCCCGACAAGATGCCTCGGAATCCGCCGCCGAGTACGTCGTAGTACTCGCCGTCGAAGTCGTAACCCGTGCCGCCGAATCCGCCAGGGAGAATCTGCTCCTCGTTCCATACGCCACGGGCGACGGTCAGGAACTCCGCGGCGCGCGCGTAGCGGTCGGCTCCTCGAACCACGTCGCCGCGAGCAGCGGCGTCTTCGGGGTCCGTCTCTACCTTCACTCGCCATTCGAGACGACCTGCCGACAGGCGCTGAAGTGTCGCCGACATTTTGGCGGCGTAGACGGGGGTGCCGAAAGTGGGGTGAAACTCCACGACCACTCGCGAATGACGCGTCTGACGTAGGGCGGCGGCAGCAACGATCCAGGATTCTTCGCCATTCGGATCGTACGGTGCGACAACGCCGTCGACGCCCGACAGTTCGGCTGCGAGAACTATCTGTGCCAATTCGTCGAAGGGCCCGAAGTTTCCGGGACGAACATCGGTCGCAACGGTAGTCGGTCGCTGCGGCCCGAAGCCGCCGCGACTGTTCAGTGCGGCCACCGCCCGGCGTCCGTCACCGCGAGACGGTAGCTCCCAGTAGACGTCCGTCATTCTGCTGTGCCCTTCTGCGCAACAAGGTTGCGTGCCTGTTCCAGTGGTTCGTGCGCCACCCAGGACTGCAGGTCGAAGTCGGCGGCAAGGAAGCCGTGCGCATACAGGAATTGCTTCTGCACCCCGAGCAGGTCCACACGCTCGTCAGACAGGCTCAGATGCAGTCCGGTGTGGAAGTTCTCGCCGTATGCTGCCACCACACCTTCGGGCCCCGACTGTGTTTCGGTTTGCAGAACGGCTCGGACCTCGTCGATGTTGGCCGCGGCCCAGTCCGCCGCTCTCAGGCTCTCGGCAAGGAAACCCACGACGATGTCCGGGCGCTGTTCGAGTAGATCGGCGTGAACCGTGATCGGTCGTGGGGTGCCGTTGTTGACGCGATCACGCAGGGAAGCAGTGGAATCGAGATCGACGGCCACCGCGAGACCGTGTTCGCGGGCAACTTCCTGGGCTCGGGCGCCCTTGACGTAGATTGCGTCGACGTCGCCGCGTAGCAGGGATTCGACGCCCCACGTCGTGTTGCGGGTGGACGAGGCGGTGCGGACCTCGGGGGCTGCCGTCGTCGCAACCTCGACGAGGGTGACGTCGGCAAAACTCGACTCGCCGAGTCGAAGTGCGGAGGCGAAGCCGTGCAGGGCCATGGCACGAGGAAAGCTCCTGGCCTGATCTGCCGCCCAGGCCGGGATGCCGATCCGAGCGCCTGCCAGAAGACCGGCTTCTCGGATGTCGGAGTCTCCGCGCACCAGGATTGCCTGGGCCTCGTCGATCCAGGTGAGCCCGATGAGCCTCGTCGGAGAACCACTGGCACGCGCGGCCAGTGCGGGGACGTTGCCGCCTTCGCGAATGAGTCCGGAGAGGTGGTGATCGAAATGGCGCACTGCCAATTCCGGTCCGGCATCTTGCAGTACGCCGAAACGCACTCCGGATTCGTTTGCCGTCCGGTCGAGCCAACCGAGACTGTTGGCGAGGCCGCTGGCGGTGGGAACGGGGCAGCGGGTGTACCAGAGTGTGTCGATTGCGGAATCAGCGATCAATGTCATGACTGTCCTGTCCGTCGGGGAAGGTGCGACCGACGCCGAGTTCCTTCAGGAAACTCGCTCGGTAGCGCAGAGATTCGGGATCGTTCCGATCGCGGGGGCGTGGCAGGTCGATGTCGACATCCACGGCAAACCCGCCCTTGTCGAGGATGAGCACACGGTCGGCAAGTCGTACGGCTTCGTCGACGTCGTGCGTGACGAGCAGTACTGCCGGACGGTGGCGGGCGACCAGATCGCCTACCAAGTCTTGCATTTGGAGCCTGGTCAAAGCGTCGAGGGCTGCGAACGGTTCGTCGAGCAGTAATAGTTCAGGTTCGCGAACCAGAGCACGAGCCAATGCGACGCGTTGGGCCTCGCCGCCGGAGAGGGTGGCCGGCCAGGCGCGGTGCTTGTCCGCGAGGTTGACCTCGGCGAGTGCGTTGCGTGCATTCTCGGTCACCTGACGTGACCGTTTCTGTCCGACTGTGACATTGGCCAGAACTCGCTTCGACGGGATCAATCGCGGTTCCTGGTAGACAACCGTGCGGTCGCGCGGAACCAGCACATCGCCGCTGTCCGGTGCTTCCAAACCGGAGAGCACTCGCAACAGGGTCGTCTTGCCGGTGCCGCTGGGGCCGAGGAGAACGACGAACTCGCCGCGTGTGATCTCGAGGTCGATACCGCCCAGAACAGTCTTGTCACCGAACGACTTACGCACTCCGGTGAGCGAGACCGCTACCGGTGATCCGGCACGTCGCTCGGCCGCAGTGGTGCCGGTCCGCTCACGGGCTGCCAACGGCGGCAGAGGTGCTTCGGTGGACGGCAGCGAGCCGATGGTTGTATTCGTCATCGCGCCACCGACAATCTCCGCCACGGCATGGAGTACCGCTCGATCAGTCTGACGATTGCGTCGAAGATGAGTCCCAGTGCCGCGTACATGACGATGCACAGAACCATGTAGTCGGTGCGGTTGTATTCCTGCGCCAGGGTGACCAGATATCCGATGCCCTCACGTGTGCCGACCTGCTCGGCGGCGATCAATCCGGTGATGCTGAGCGACAGGCAGATTCGAAGCCCCATCAGAACACCGGGGAGGGCGGTCGGAAGAATCGCTCCGAACACCAGTCGCCAACCCGTCAAGCCGAAACCTTGTGCCGCTTCCACCATCTTGCGATCGACTCCGCGCACTCCCAGGTAGGTGTACGCGTACATGGGGGCGACGGTCGCGACGGCGATCAGGACTACCTTGAAGGTTTCGTCGATACCGAACCAGGCGATGAACAACGGAACGAGCGCGAGGAACGGAACCGCGCGGTTGATCTGCATGGTCGAGTCGATCAGTTCTTCGCCGAGCGAGGAGAGACCGGACAGAACCCCGAGCACCAATCCGACGATCACACCGACCGAAACACCGAGTGCGGCACGTTGAAGCGACGCGAGACCGAAGTCGACCAACTGACCCGACTGGTACAGCTCGGCGAATGCCGTCCACACCGCCGGAGGTCCGGCCAGGATCTCTTCGCGGATCAGTCCGGTAGCGGATCCGATCCACCATCCGGCAACCAGCAGCGCGGGCACGAGGAAGCGGAGTGGGATCGAGACCCACTTGGGCCTGCTGCGATTGCGGCGGTAGCGGGGTGTTTCGAGTTGCGGATGCTCCACTGACGGCGACTCAGTTCGTGCGGGCCGGGTCAGCGTCACCATCGGGTCACTTCCCCTCGGTGGTGGGTGCTGCCGCTGCCGAACCTGCCACAGCACCCTGGAGGTCGAAGATCACGTCACTGCCCTTGATCGGCTGCTGGATCACCTTGTTGTCGGCGAACAACGTGGAGATCGATTCGAGGTCGGTAGCGTCGGCTGCAGTCGGGTAGCGGAAGTTGGTGATCTGGCCGCCCAGGGTGATCGCGTCGTCGAGTCGCTGTCCGGAGAGTGCGCGCGGACCGGTCTGTTCGAAGACGTTCTCGAATGCTGCCGGGTCGGCCTGCTGCTTCGCGGTGAGTTCCTGGGTGACCTCGAGGAACTTCTGGACCACTTCGGGATGCTCTTCGAGTACTACGGTGCGGCCGGCGATGATGGTGCTGTCCACGGAGTCGATGCTCGCCTCGGTTGCGATCTCGACCGCGCCCTTGGCCTTGGCCTCCTGATACGGAATCAGGAACGATGCCCACGCGTCGACCTGCCCGGTGGAGAACGCCGACGCCGCGTCAGCCTGTTGCAGCGGAACACGTTCGACGGAATCGATCGGCACTCCGGCCTGTGTCAGAGCCTTGAGCGTGATGTACTCGCCCTTGCCTGCAGGGTTGACGGCAATGCGCTTGCCGGCCAGATCTGCGACGGTCTTGATGCCGGACTCCGGAGTGGCGATGATGCCGGCCTGGTCCTTGTTGTACGGGTCGGACGTGGCGAAGATGCGGACACCCACGTCCTTGGACAGTGCGCCGACGACGGGACTGTATGCGCCGGTTTGGATGTCGAGTTCACCGCTGTTGAAGAGTTTGAGGTTGGAGCTGAATCCCGGTGTGGTCTTGACCCATTCGATCTTTGCGCCCAGCGGTGCCAGCGCCTCGTCGTAGGTTCCGTCACGCTTGCCGACGGCGATGGCACCGGAGTTTCCGGGATCGAAAACTTTGAGCGTGAAGTCGGCGCTGGAATTGCCTGCGGCGCTGTTGGAATCGGAAGACCCACACGCCACCGCCAACCCGGCCAGCGGGATCATGGCGAGCGCAGCGGCAGCTCGTGGCAGTCGGCGGAAGCGGGACATGTATGTGGCTCCTTCAGGCGTTGAATCGTCAGAACTGACGACGATGACGCTATTGGGTGCTTGTCCCTTTTACCCCCGTTTGTTTTCTGGAGATTGGAAATCTTGACAACATCGGAAGTCTGTTCATCTGGGCTTTTGTAGGTCCACGTTCGGTTCCTTTCCATCTGATGGAAAGGATGGCCGGACTGCTGGGTCCGTGTTAGCGTCCGATTCTCAGGTCGATCAGGCCACAGCGAAAGGATCGTTCGTGACGGACGCACGCGGCGCGGGAGTTCAGACGGTAACCCGTGCCCTGACCATGCTCACATGTTTTCGCAGTGGCGAAGAACTGGGAGTCTCGGAAGTTGCGCGGCGACAAGAGCTTGCGGTCAGCACCACGCATCGATTGCTGCAGTCGCTCGTCGACGCGGGATTTCTCGAGAAGGACGACGCAACCAGTCGGTATCGCATCGGCGCGGCGCTGGCGGCTTACGGACAGGTCTCCTACCGGCAGCATCGGATCTATCTGTCCGAGCCCTATTTGGAGCAATTGGCCGCGACGACAGGAGCATCCGCCTCCCTGGCAGTGCGAAGCGGAAGTGAGGTGGTGTTGCTCGGATTCAGTCGGTGGCGCGAGGCCGACGGGCACGTGCTGCAGGGTGTCCGCCTTCCCTTGCATGCGAGCGCACTGGGGAAAGCCTTTCTGGCTTGGTCCGATGTCGACGATTCCGAGCTGGCTGCGCTGCCACGTGAAGCGACCACTCAGCGTGCGATCACCGATGTCGCCGGTATCCGCCGGGAACTGGAACTGACTCGTGAGCGAGGATACGGATTCAACGACGAGGAGTTGACCCCGGATTTCCGAACGGTCGGAATTCCGATCATCGATGGATCCGGCACTGTGCGTTACGCTCTCGGGCTTCGTGGTCCGGTCGAGCTGATGATCGACGAACGGATTCCGTTTCTCGCCGACCTTGCCAAGGTGACTGCACGACAGATCGGTGAGGTCCTTCTCTGACGTGATGTGAAAGCGCTTGTGGCAGATCCGGCCGAGCGTGATTACCGTTGAAGTCGAGGGCGCGATCGCACAATGGCTACGCGACGTGACCGCGTCCTCGCGAGCGTGGAGACGAGTGATGACGACGATCGGTGTCGTTGCCCTGTTGCTGGGCGTCCTGTTGATCGTGGTCGAGGCGCATGCCCCAACCGCGGGGGTGCTCGGTGCGCTTGGAGCACTCATGATCGGTGCCGGCGTCTGGATGCTCTTCACATCCGACGGTATCGGCCAATTGATCGCGATCCCGGTGACGGCGGGGGTCGCGGTAGTCGGCCTGGACGTGGTGGCGGTAGCGAGTCGAAAAGCGCTTACCGCGCGCCGCGCTCCCGTGCGTACGGGGACGGAATCTCTTGTCGGCTCGGACGCGACCGTTCGCAGTTGGACCGGTGCGCAGGGTCAGGTCGAGCTCGACGGCGGATTATGGCGTGCTCGAATGGAATTCGGGTACGACGATTCTGTGCCCGCCGTGGGCGAATCCGTCGTCGTAGAGCAGGTTCGAGGCCTGACTCTGAAAGTGCGCCGTCGTGAACCGTGGGAGCTGCCGCTATGACCACCGTGCTTGTCGTGTTGTCCGTGGTTGTCGTGCTGATTGCAGTCCTTGTGGGCATGTCGGTGAGAGTTCTGCGCGAGTACGAGCGCGCGGTGGTGTTCCGCCTCGGTCGACTGATCACCTTGAAGGGTCCTGGTCTGGTGATTCTGGTGCCGGCGATCGATCGCATGGAGCGGGTCAGTCTGCGAACCGTCACGCTGAAGATACCGGTCCAAGAAGTGATCACTCGCGACAACGTCCCCGTGAAGGTCACCGCCGTCACGTACTTTCGGGTCGTCGACGCTGACCGTTCGATAGTCGAGGTCGAGGATTTTCTGGCCGCCACCTCACAGATCGCCCAGACCACACTGCGCTCCATTCTCGGTAAAGCTGAGTTGGACTCGCTGCTCTCCGAACGTGAACGGCTCAACGAGGACTTGCAGAAGGTAATCGATCAGCAGACCGAGCCGTGGGGAGTCAAGGTCACGACCGTCGAGATCAAGGACGTCGAGATTCCGGCCAACATGCAGCGCGCCATCGCCAGGCAAGCAGAGGCCGAACGAGAGCGGCGAGCCAAGATCATCAACGCCGACGCCGAGTTTCAGGCTTCGGCCAAGCTCGCCGAGGCGGCCGAGGTGATCAGCCGCAATCCGACCACCCTGCAGTTGCGTTATCTACAGACGCTTCACGAGATCGGTAGTGAGAACAACTCCACCGTTGTCTTCCCCTTGCCGCTGGATCTTGTCCGGCCCTTTATCGGTGGCGGAGTTGCGGCAACTCCCGCGACCCAAGAACCTGCCCGTTTCGTCTGGAATGCGAAAGTTGTTGATTAGCATCTAGTTTCGGTTACCATCCCTTGTATTCGAACTTTGTTCGATTAAACTTTGAGCATGGACAGTCGGGATGCGTGGCAACTGGATGGTGAGGACCTCAAGGGTGAGGTTCTGGATCTGGTGCGTGTCCGGCACGAGTTGCAGTCGCGGATGGTGTTGCTGATCGTGGAGATGTTTTCCCGGGAGGTTCTCGGTGGGAAGGGTTTTCGGGCGATCGCGCAGTGGTTGCATGGTTCGACGAATCTGGAGATCGGTGAGTGCAGTCTGCTGGTCGGGTTGGCGCGGTTGTTGATGCTCGAACCCGTTGTGGGCGATGCGTTTCATCGCGGTGACGTGGATGCGTTGAAAGCCCGTCAGGTGGCGTCGTTTTGTCAGCATCCGCCGAAGAACATGACCCTGGCGGATGTGGACAAGGCTCGCGGGATTCTGTTGGGTTTGGCGTCGAAGAACATCGCCGATTGTGATGCGGTTCGGGCAGCGATTCGGCGGATCGAGAAGCAGTACGGCAAGCGTGAGGACGGTGTTCCGGTGGGTGAGGATTCGGAGCGTAACGAGTTCTATGCCTCGAAAGGTTTGTACGGGCGGGTGTCGGTGAAGGGTGATCTGGATGCGGTGAACGGGGCCCGGTTGATCACGTTGTTGTCGAGTCTGTCTGCGCCGACGCCGGAGAAGGACGGCGTCAAGGACACGCGTACTCCGGCGCTGCGGCGGGCGGATGGGTTTTGCGAACTACTGCGGCGGTATGAGCGGGCGGGGTTGGGTCCGATCGAGGGCGGGGTGAAACCGCACATCACGGTGACTGCGTCGGCGAAAGACATGACAGACCTCAAAGCCTTGAAGGATATGTTGCCGTCGACTCAGGAGTTGGGTTTCGCGTGGGCGGATTGGGTGGGCCCGATCAGTATCGATACCGCGCGGATGTTGGCGTGCGACTGCACGATCACGCGGATTTTGTTGGATGAGAGTGGTGTTCCGCTCGACTGCGGTAAGGAAGCGAGAACGGCGACGGTGCCGCAGCGGCGGGCGTTGGCGGTTCGTGATGGTGGGTGTGCGTTTCCGGGGTGCGGGACTCCGTCGGGGTGGTGCGATGCCCATCATATTGTTCACTGGAACGATGGTGGCCCAACGGATCTCGACAATCTGATCTTGTTGTGCGGTCATCACCATCGGACGCTGCATCACACGGAGTGGCGGGTGGAGATCGGTCCGGATCGAAAAACGGTGTTCTATCCACCGATGTCGGTTGATCCGTATCAACATCCGATCGGCGGGAACAGCCCACCTACAGCAGCCTGAACGGGCGCAACTGAATACGTACACACCGGGGCTTAGCCATGCCCCGGTGTGTACGGCGTGTGCGGTCAGAGCATCGTCGAGATATGGTCCGGCAGCGCGACACCGGAGTCGAGATCCTCGGACGGGATCGGTTCACCGAAGTGCGTAGCTGCGGGAACTACTCCAGCCCAGACGGTTTCGATACCGATGTCGGCGGCATCGTCACCGGGGCCGCCGGTGCGAGCCTTGACGGAAGCCTCGTACAACGGCAGCGCAAGAACGATGGTTGCCGCCATTTCCTTGCGCGTGTGATCCCGCAAGTGTTGGGAACGTCCGGGAACCACCTGGTCGACGATCAGATTCAAAGCCTTCACGCGTTCGTCGCCGTCGGTCACGACTCGAGGTGATCCGATGATGACGCCGCTGCGGTAGTTCATCGAGTGGTGGAAGCCCGACCGAGCCAACACGAGCCCGTCGAGGATCGTGATGGTGATGCAGATTTCGCTGTCGGGAGCCAAGCTCCGTGAAGCGACTGAACCGTGAACATAAATAGATCCGCCGCGGTCGGGGCCGTCGAGGTCGAACCCGTAGGCGGTGGGAAACACCATGGGAACTCCGCCGACGGTCACACCCATGTGGCACAGCTTCGCGGACTGCAAGACGTCGACGAGTGCCGCGCGTTCTGCGACGCCGTGGTGGCGGGCGCGCTTGTGCGTCGTACGTGCTGTCGGGGACAGCGGAACAGGTGCAGTGGGGGCAGGAGCAGGGGCAGCAAAGACAACGGAATCTGTCATGCAGACAATGCTGGTGGCAAAGTGGCTTCAAGTCATGGTCCAATCAGTGGAGACTTCGATAGGCCACTTCGATTTGCCACTTCCGGGAGGGTTCTGAATGTTTCTGCCTTCGGCGGTAGCCGTCGTCCTCGACCGGACAGATCGGCGGGCGCTCCCGGTCCAGATTGCCGACCACCTCAGAGCTGATATCCGCAGTGGTAAGGCGGCAGTGGGTCTGAGGTTACCCAGTTCCCGGAAGCTGGCGGCGGAGCTCGAGGTGGCGCGGGGCGTCGTGGAACGGGCGTATGAGCAGTTGATCGCCGAGGGTTGGCTTGTCGCTGTGCACGGCTCAGGCACCTTCGTTGCCGAGGCGCCCTCCCCCATGGTCACTCCCACGACTACACCGAAGAAGGCCGCCGACAAGATGTCACCCAGGGTGCAGCTCCGGCCGGGCGTGCCGTGGACGCCACCGCGTGCATCGGCAGCGTGGCGGCGGGCGTGGCGTGACGTCGGGTCCAAACCACCACCTTTCGAGGATCCCGATCCTGCGGGTGACTACGAATTGCGTTCGGCACTATCGGAATTACTGGCAAGAGCCCGCGGAATGTCGGTTGAACCCGAGAGAATCCTGATCACCTCAGGTGCCACGCATGGTCTCGGCCTCGCCCTGTCGGCTCTGCGTACCCGTGGTGCTGTTCTGGCGATGGAAGATCCCGGATACCGGTATGCGTCCTCGGCCGCTACAGCCTGTGGATGGTCGCTGCTCGACGTGCCCGTCGACGCTCATGGTCTCTGTGTCGACCAACTCGAAACTGCGTCGGAGAGCGTCCGTGGCGTGTATGTGACACCGTCCCATCAGTATCCGACGGGTGGGCTGCTTCCGGTAGGTCGGCGCAACCAGTTGATCGAGTTCGCCCGCGTCCGCGACGTCGTCCTGTTCGAGGACGACTACGACTCCGAATTCCGTTACGACGTAGCGCCTTTGCCTGCGCTTGCCCAGTTGGCTCCTGATCGGGTGGTGTATCTCGGAACAGTTGCCAAGACGCTCGGCGCCGGAATTCGATTGGGCTGGTTGGTAGCTCCCCTCGACCTGGTTGACCGCATAGCAGTACACCGCAAGCGAATCGGCGACTTCCCGTCGGTTCCGCTGCAGCAAGCACTCCTGTCCCTGCTCCGTGACGGCGAATGGGATCGAGCGGTGCGTACCGCCCGGCGCAGGTACCGGGAGCGTGATCGGGCGGTCGAGGAAGCGCTGTCATCGTTCGGTGAACTGCGGGGTCTCGGCGCCGGCATGCACACGACGCTCATGCTCGACGCGGATCTGGCAGCCGCCGTCGCTCGCGAGGCACTTGAACACGGCGTCGAAGTGCCCACCCTGGTCGAGTCCACCCGAACGCACGGAGACCCCGGCGGATTGGTCATCGGCTACGGACGGGTGGAATCCGCGGACCTCGAATATGCGCTCGAGGTGATAGCCGAGTGCCTCGCACGTCACAGCGCGTGAAGTCTCGTTGATCGGGAGTGCGGCAACGGATGGGCGTGGTCCAGTTCTAGCGTCTGCTCGTGACGATCCGAAGCCAGACCTTTCCGCACCTGCTCGCACCAGGCACCATCGGCCCGATGACCGTGCCCAATCGCGTGGTTCTCCCTGCGATGGACATGAACCTGTGTGAAGACGGGGAAATCGAAAAGGGCGACATCGACCACTTCGTGGCGCGTGCAGCTGGTGGAACGGGTCTGATCATCACCGGTTGCTGCGCTGTTGCGTATCCGCTGGGCTGCACCAGCCGCAAGGAACCGGGGCTTTCGGAAGACCGGTTCATCCCCGGTCTCAAGGCGTTGGCCGACGCAGTCCACGACGCAGGCAGCAAGCTCTGTGTGCAGATGACACACCACGGCAAGGTGGCGCGCATCGATACCCTCGACGGCCGACCGCAGTTGGTCCCGTCCACGCCGAAGCCGCCGGGTGACATGAGCGCGATGGCCGATTGCACGCCAGAAGAACTGGGCAAGATGGCTGCCATCAACGAGGGCAAGAGGGCTACGTACCACGAGGCAACCAAGGAAGATCTTGATTGGCTGGTTCGCATGTTCGCCGAGGCTGCCGGACGGGTGAAGGCGGCGGGCGGCGACGCCGTCGAGATTCACTGTGCCCACAACTACGTCCTCGGAGCGTTCCTGAGTCGGTACACGAATCAGCGCAGCGACGAGTACGGAGGTTCCATGGAGAACCGTGCTCGCCTCGCTTGTGAGGTCATTCGGGCGGTCAAGGAGGAGGTCGGTGGTGCGCTCGCCGTCATCGTGCGTCTGGCCGGTCAAGAGTACGGCGAAACCGACGGGCTGACGGTCGACGAGGCTGCTGCGGCCGCGAAGATGTTCGAAGAGGCCGGCGCTGACGCCATTCACGTCACCGGTACCGCGCTGAATGCTTTTGCCAACTTCACCGACGGCCCCCTGCCCGACAAGGTCGGCTACTACACCGACAATGCAACGCGAATCAAGCAGGCGATATCGATCCCCGTGATCACGGTCGGACGTATGCTCCCCGAGGTCGGCGAGAAGATGATCGCGGAAGGTCGCACGGACTTCGCCGCAATGGGCCGCCAGCTCCTGGCCGATCCACAGTTGGTGAACAAACTCAAAGACGGTTTACCCGAGCGGGTTCGGCCTTGCATCAATTGCTACGTCTGCGTGCAGGAGAACTTCTGGGACGAGACCCCGCTGTGCGCGGTGAACCCTGCCCTGGGCAACGAAGCGCTTCTCCCCTTCGTTCGGACCAGCACTCCGAAACACATTGTTGTGGTCGGAGCGGGCCCCGGTGGTCTCGAAACGGCTCGCGTGGCCGCTGAACGTGGGCACCGAGTCACGGTGTTGGACAAATCCGATCGCCTCGGCGGCACCCTGTGGTTCTCGAGCCTCACTACCCCGGACAACGGGCGTCTGCTCAGCTGGTTGAAAGTGGAAATCGAGCGTCTCGGTGTCGATGTTCGACTGAAGACCGAAGCCTCGGTTGCCTCGATCCGGGCACTGAACCCCGACGCCGTAGTCGTGGCCACCGGTGCGGTTCGTGAGCGGCCTAGCGTTCCGGGCGGTGATCTCCCGCACGTGCACACCGGTGATTCGTTGCGCGCGTTGATGACCGGAGCGGGAGACGTCTCACAGGTACCGCCGTTCCTGCGGACGATGGCCAAGTTGGGCAAGCTGTCCGGTATCACCAAGAGCCCCGCGGCGATCCGAGCTGTGACCCGCAAGTTCCTGCCCATGGGTAAGGACGTTGTCGTGATCGGTGGTTCGCTTGTCGGACTCGAGCTCGCGGAGTTCCTGGCCGAGCGAGGTCGCAATGTGACGCTGATCGAAGAAGGCCAGCAGTTGGGCATTCCGATGGCGATGCCGCGCCGCTGGACGGCGGTGCGGCACGCCAAGCATGTCGGCGTGAACATTCACCGCAATTCAACGGTGCAGCGCATCACCAAGGAGCACGTCGAATTCCGTTCCGGTGACAAGACACTGACCGCTCCGGCCGACATGGTTGTCGTCGCCTCGGGAGTGTCGGCGCAGGCGCCACTGGCCGACGCTCTGATCGGCGTCGTCTCCGACGTGCACGTGGTCGGTGACGCGGTGAACGTCGACTACATCGAGGGCGCGATGCACACGGCGTGGAAAGTCGCGATGGATCTTTGACCCATCCCCTAGGTAGCGCTTTGTGCCGCAACGATGTCCGGCCACCAGCGGGCCGCGACATCGGGGTGCGCACGTAGTCGACTCTTGAGGGCGTTCGCCCCGTAGGAATCGTGGATCGGGTTGTTCGCGTCCACGGTGACGCCGGTGGCGCGCGCCGCGAGCTCGGGCGGTAGGTCGAACTCCGGGATCTGCGCTGCGTAGTTCGGGTTGAAGAAGAACGGCACCGAGATACGTTCACCGTCGCCCTCGGGTGAAACTACCCGGTGCACAGTCGCTTTCAAGTAGCCACCGGTAGCGACCTCGAGCAGTTCGCCGATGTTGACCACCAGCGCCCCGTCGATCGGCGGCGCGTCGATCCAGTCGCCGTCGTGCTCGACCTGCAGACCGCCTTTGCCCGGTTCGACATAGAGCAGAGTCAGCACACCCGCGTCCTTGTGTCCGCCGACGCCCTGGGAGCCGGCACCTTTCGGGCGGCCCGGGTAACGCACCACCTTGATGAGGATCGACGGATCGTGAGCGAACGCGTCGTCGAAGATGTTCGCATCCTGGCCCAGGGCTACCGCCCATTCGCGTAAAAGGCTCAATGCGATCGAGGTGAGTGTGTCGTTCCACTCGGTGATGACGTCGCGAAGTTCGGGAAGGGCGTCGGGCCACTGGTTGGGGCCCTGCAGGATCGCCCAGGCCGGTGAGGTGTCGGTGCGCTCGGCCGCGGGCTGTTCGGCCCCGATGTCGATCTGCTCGCGCCAGTCCTGCTTGCCTTCGGTCAGTTCGCCGCCGAGCCGGGTGTACCCACGGAAGTGCGGGCTGCGGACGTTCTCGATCGCGAGCTTCTCGGCAGTGGGAAGCGCGAAGAACTCGCGGGCGACGTCGAGGAGGCGTCGCTGCAGTTCGTCGGGAATCCCGTGGCCGACCAGGTAGAAGAATCCGACCTCGTGGGTGGCCTCGCGGAGCTGAGTGCGGAACTGCTCGGCGGTGTCGGGGTTCTGCGCAAGCGACAGATCGAGCACTGGCAGCGACGTAATCGACATGGGGTCCTCGATCCGTGTGATGGTTCTGATGTCCATCATTCCACGCTGAGCGGCACCCGGACCCGCACGGCAATTCGGCAGCCGCAGGCGTGATTACCCGCGCGGATGCGGAAACACCCTGCGGATAACAGAATCGGGGCCTTGCGCCGTTGGCGCAAGACCCCGAATCAGCGTGAACTAAATCAGGCCTCGTCGGCTCCGATGATGAACGCTTCGAGCTCGATGCGAGCCTTGTCGTCGGCCATCTGGACCGGCGGGGACTTCATCAGGTAAGCGGAAGCCGGGTAAACCGGTCCACCGATGCCGCGGTCCTTGGCGATCTTGGCTGCGCGGACGGCGTCGATGATGATGCCGGCAGAGTTGGGCGAATCCCAGACCTCGAGCTTGTACTCCAGGTTCAGGGGAGCGTCACCGAAGGCGCGGCCTTCGAGGCGGACGTATGCCCACTTGCGGTCGTCGAGCCACTCCACGTAGTCCGAGGGACCGATGTGGACGTTGCGGTCGTGAACCTTGCCGGCAAGTGCGCCGGTCAGGTTGGACGTCACGGCCTGGGTCTTGGAAACCTTCTTGGACTCCAGGCGATCACGCTCGAGCATGTTCTTGAAGTCCATGTTTCCACCGACGTTGAGCTGGTAGGTGCGGTCCAGCACGACGCCGCGGTCTTCGAACAGCTTCGCCATCACGCGGTGGGTGATGGTGGCGCCGACCTGGCTCTTGATGTCGTCGCCGACGATCGGGACGCCGGCGTCCTTGAACTTGGCAGCCCACTCCGGGTCGGAAGCGATGAAGACGGGCAGGGCGTTGACGAATGCAACGCCTGCGTCGATCGCGCACTGTGCGTAGAACTTGTCAGCGTCGTCGGAACCGACGGGCAGGTAGGAGACGAGGACGTCGACCTGAGCGTCCTTGAGTGCCTTGACGACGTCGACGGGCTCGGCGTCGGACAGCTCGATGGTCTCGGCGTAGTACTTGCCGATGCCGTCGAGGGTCGGGCCACGCTGAACGGGAACGTCCAGGGGCGGGACGTCGGCGATCTTGATGGTGTTGTTCTCGCTCGCGAGGATCGCCTCGGAGAGGTCGAAGCCGACCTTCTTGGCGTCGACGTCGAACGCAGCGACGAACTGCACGTCGCGGACGTGGTACTTACCGAACTTGACGTGCATGAGGCCGGGGACCGTCTGGGTCTCGTCGGCATCCTTGTAGTAGTGGACGCCCTGAACCAGGGACGAGGCGCAGTTACCCACGCCCACAATGGCTACGCGCACCGCGGTGCTGTTCTCACCCATGGTCGGGTTCTCCTTCTTTCCGGGATGTTCCTGTTGTCGATTGCTCGGCTGCGATCAATTCGTTGAGCCAACGCACTTCGCGTTCACTCGATTCGAGTCCGAGCTGATGGAGCTGACGGGTATAGCGGTCCAGCGATCCGCTGGCCCGACCGACGGCCTCGCGGAGCCCCTCACGGCGCTCCTCGACCTGGCGTCGCCTCCCTTCGAGGATCCGCATCCGCGCTTCTGCGGGGGTGCGGCTGAAGAAGGCGAGGTGAACGCCGAAACCGTCGTCGGTGTAGTTCTGCGGCCCGGTGTCGGCGACCAGTTCGGTGAACCGTTGCCGACCTTCCGGAGTGAGCTGGTAGACGCGACGCGCCCGACGCTTGAGCGTGCCGGTGGCAGTGTCGACGTCTTCTGAGATCAATCCGTCGGCTTGCATGCGCCGCAGTGCCGGGTACAGCGATCCGTACGAGAACGCGCGGAATGCGCCGAGCAGACCAGTGAGCCGCTTACGCAGCTCGTATCCGTGCATCGGTGACTCGAGGAGCAGCCCGAGGATTGCGAGTTCGAGCAACTGACAAACCTCCCGAGTCGTTGAACCTAACCGCTTGATGCGATAACCAACTATATCGCGCCGATATATAAAACCACACTGCGGACCGATACGTGTACCAGGGTGTCACGGCTAGATCAGGGGGTGAACGGGTAGATCGACATGATTTCGCCATCGAGGGCAGCGGTCAGGTACCCGCTCTCGTCGAGGTCGTTGCCAACGTGAATCTGGATGGTCGGAACATTTTCGGTGCTGTCGACAGAGACGTACCGAGTGGTCGGATTCTGCACGGAGGTGGTGGTTCCGGCGCCGTCGAGCAGGGCGATCACGATGCGAGGATCGAGCTGTCTGACGTCGATCTGTGTCACGTCGGGTTCGCGTGATCCTCCTGAAGTCGTGTCCTCGAGGTCGCCTCGGTAGTAGCTGTCCAGGCTCTTGCGCGGCGCGGCAGGATCGGCGCGCGTTACGCGTGCATAAGTGGGATAGATGGTCATCTCGTCGACCAGTCCGCTGCCGTACTCCGTTTCGATGGCATGGAACATCGCCCCCAGGCCGTCGACGGTGTGTAACTGTGGCTCGGGGCTCGAGAAGATCGTGAAGTCGGACGCGGCGTATTTGATTCCGAAACCGACAGCCGAGACCAGTGACAGAGCGATGATCACAAGGGCGATCAAACGCGTGTCGAGCGAAGGTTCTTTCCGGAGAACAGGCAGAGACGCTTCGGTCTGCAGATCGGACGTCAAATCTTCGAGATCGCCGAGAGTGACTGCCACCGCGGCGAGTTCGGTCAATTCGTCGTGCTCGGTCGCCGTGAGTTGTCCGTCGGCGAAGGCGGAGTCCAGCACTGCGCAGGTAGCCTCGCGATCGGCATTGCGAGCGCGGGTGGTCCTGGTCAGATCGTTCGGCATGTCCGGGGCCTATCGAGGAGTGAAGGGAGACAAGCGGATCGGGCGGCCATCCGGGGTCAAGTCCATTGAGCCGCTCGCGCCGAGGTTGTTGCTGGCGTAGATGGAGACGCGTGGATCGTCGCTCGACGAACTCATGCTGATGTGTGTGATCTCGGCGTCGGGGACGTTGAGATTTGCGGACACTCCTGCCAGATATCCGGCGAGTTTGTCGATGTCGACGGCAGCGAGGTCGAAGGTGACGGTGCTGGCTGCTCGAGTCGACGTGCTGTCGCGTGGTGTGAAACCGCCTCGAAAGTCGATGTCTTCCTCCAGGTTCGGCGAGACAGCGGCGGCGCGAGTGACGCTTGCATAGCCGTCGTAGAAGTTGGCGGAATCGATTATCGTCGTGCCGTACTTGGCGCTGTATCTGGTGATGAATTCCCCGATCCCGCTTGCGGTGACCGTGTTCAACGTCGAACTCACAATGGGGGCAAGCGGTTCGACGTTTTCGGCTGCCGCCGGTGGAGGCGGTGGGGGTGAAGGGTCGGCGGACAAGGTGAGGTACCCGATCAGGCCGGCGAAGGTAGTCGATGCGGCTGCGAGGTACCAGATCTTGTCGATACGGCGAACTTTGGCGACGGCGTTGCGCAGCGTTGCTTTCTGCAGATCGCGGACCAGTAGATCGAGCTGGCCGAGGGTGGTCGCGGTCATGGCCGCAGCCGTCCGGTTCGCGTGCTCGTCGACCGTGATCTGGCCGTCGGACAGAGCCGTATCGAGAACGGCGCAGGTATCGGAACGGTCGACGTCGCGCGCACGGGTGCGCGTAGAGGTAGTAGTCGGGGACCCACTCACCGGCTCACCCTAGCTCCCGTACGGGTAGGAACGAGAGATCTCGCCCCACGGCGTGACCTCGATGCGTCCTTGGTGGCCGAGTCCGTTCTCTGCATAGATCGCGATCTCCGGGACGCCGTAGTTCGCGTCCACGATCAAGTGGGTGATCGCGGCGTCCGAAACATTGACATAGTCGCCGATGTTCACCATGTACGGCGCGAGCTTGTCGATCTGGATGGAACCGAGGTCGAAGGTCGGCTGGCCCGTTCGCCGCGGAATGGACGTCACTTCCCTCTCGAAGCCGTCGCGAAAACTGATGGACTCGGTGAGAGCGGGAGCATCGGGGACCGCCCGGCTCACTGATGAGTAGTCGCCGTGGAAGCTGGCGTCGTCTACGAACATGTCACCGAACTCTTCTCGATACCTCTCGATGAATGCGCCGATTCCTTCCGGCGTCAACGTGTCGATGTGTGCGATCAGGATCGGTTCGACGGTCGGCTCCGGCACCGGGGTGGTGGTCGGCAACGGCGGAGCGAGGGAAGTAGTGCTGGCATAACTGGCTGTGATGTCTTCCGAGGGCGTCAACGGTGACCGACTCCACGCCACTGCTGCGATCGCGCCGACGACGATCAGAGCAGCAGCACCGACGAACACGGCCTTTCGTGCCGTCGACGTCCGAGGCACCGTTTTGGTCTCGATCTTCGGCACCTGCAGATCGTTGACCAGGCGTGCGAGTGCGAGCAGGGTCTTCGCGGACTTCGCCTTCTCGGTCCGGTCGAAGTAGTCCTCCGCGCTCAACTGCCCTTCGGCGTACGCGGCGTCCAACACATTGCACGTTTCGACGCGATCAAGATCACGAGCGCGCGTCATCGGAGAACGAGAAGACTTCACAGGAAGTGATCGTAATGGCTGGTCGCCATGCCCCCAGCCCCCGAAATGTGTTCATCGTGACCCTCCCGAACCGTCCGTCGCGGCACGGACGCACGTACGCTGGTCAGGTGCGGATACAGCGGCAAGTTGTGGACTACGCGCTCGCGCGTCGGTCTGTGCTGGCCGAAGTGTCTGCGGGTCGGACCGACGTCAAGCAGGTGTGTGACGCCGATCCGTACCTACTCAGAGCCGCGAAGTTCCACGGCCGGGGCAGCGACGTCGTCTGCCCCATTTGCCGCAAGGAACAGTTGACGCTCGTGTCCTGGGTGTTCGGCGACAAGCTCGGTCAGGTTTCGGGATCGGCCCGAACCTCGGACGAGCTCGCTCGGCTTGCGGAAACAGCAGAGGAGTTCACGGTGCACGTTGTAGAGGTGTGCCGTACCTGCAGTTGGAACCACTTGGTGCAGTCCTATGTGCTCGGCGCAGTACCTGCGCCGCCGCGACCGCGGCGAGCACGCCCACCAAGCCGGCGCACCGCCAGCGAGTAACGCCACACCCGAAGAAGGGCCCGATCGAAGTCTGCACGTGATCGGTCCGTGACCACTGGAGATTTGATTCGTGAGTTCCCCCAGCAACAACAACCCGGGCGGCAACAACCCGGGTGGCCGTCCCGTCGGTCCCAACCGTCCCGCCGGACCTCCTCAGGGTCGTCCGCCGCAGGGACGTCCCATGGGCCCACCACCGCAGGGACGCCCTCCGATGGGTCCGCCCCCTCAGGGTCGTCCGCCGCAAGGTCGTCCTATGGGACCCCCGCCCCAGGGTCGTCCGCCGCAAGCCCGACCTTCGGGCCCGCCTCCTCAGGGCCGCCCCGCCGGTCCCCCTCCTCAGGGTCGTCCGCCGCAAGGCCGACCTGCCGGCCCGCCGCCTCGAGATCGCGCCGTAGGCGCTCAGGCGAACGAACCGACCCAGCGCGTCGCGGCAGCAGCAGCGACCACCCGTAGCAACGCGGGCACCCGCCCGCCGGTCGGACCTCCACCGACGAAGCCACCGACAGGTGGCTCCGGTGGCGGTGGCAACGACGGACAACCCCCGAAGGGAAGTAAGAGCACCGTGAAGAAGAAGTCCAAGTGGCGCACAGTTCGCCGCTCGGCCTACGTCTTGGTGGCGCTCGGTCTTGTTCTGCCCGTCCTTGCCTTCATGGCGGCGTACATCGTGCAGGACGTCCCCAAGCCCGGTGACCTCAAGACCAATCAGGTGGCGACGGTCTTTGCCGCCGACGGCACCACGGTGATCAGCACTGTCGTCCCGCCAGATGGCAACCGCGTCGAGGTCTCGCTCGATCAGGTACCGCCGCACGTTCGCAACGCTGTTCTGGCCGCAGAGGACCGCGATTTCTACTCGAACCCGGGCTTCTCGATCTCCGGTTTCGCACGCGCGGCCCGAGACAACGTCCTCGGTCGCGACAGCGCCGGTGGTGGCTCGACCATCACGCAGCAGTACGTCAAGAAGGCGCTTGTCGGCTCGGAGCGTTCGCTGACGCGAAAGATGAAGGAACTCGTCATCTCCTCGAAGATGGCCAACGAGTGGTCCAAGGACGACATCCTCGCCGCGTATCTGAACACCATTTACTTCGGTCGCGGCGCATACGGCATCGGCGCAGCATCCAAGGCTTACTTCGGTAAGCCCGTCGACCAGCTGTCCATCGAAGAAGGCGCCGTCCTGGCGTCGTCGATCCAGCTTCCGTCGCTCCTCGATCCCGAGACCAACCCGACCGGCGCGAAGTCCCGTTGGGATTACGTGCTCGACGGCATGGTGTCCGCCGGCACGCTGGATCAGGCCGCGCGCACGCCGATGCAGTACCCCGCCTACATCCCGCTCGCCCAGGTCGACAACAGCAGCCAGGGCTCGACCGGACCCGAAGGCCTGATCAAGCGTCAGGTGCTCAAGGAGATCGGCGACGCTGGAATCAGCGAGCAGTTGCTCAACACCGAGGGCTTGCAGATCACCACGACCATCGACCCGCAGGCTCAGGCCGCAGCGGTCGAGGCAGCCCGTTCCAACATGGAGGGTGAGCCGGAGAATCTGCGTACCGCAGTTGTCTCGGTCGATCCGAAGACCGGAGCCGTCAAGGCGTACTACGGCGGTGAGGACGGCGCGGGATACGACTTCGCGAATGCCGGACTTCAGACTGGTTCCTCGTTCAAGGTGTTCGGCCTCGCAGCCGCCCTGGATCAGGGAATCCCGCTCTCGCAGATGTATGACAGCTCACCGCTGACCGTCAACGGCATCTCCATCGGCAACGTCGAAGGTGAAAGCTGCGGCACCTGCACCATCGCAGAGGCGCTCAAGCGTTCGCTGAACACCAGCTTCTACCGTCAGATGCTCAGCCTCGACGGCAACGGCCCGCAGGAAATCGCGGACATCGCTCACAAGGCAGGCATCCCGAAGGACATCCCGGGCGTCGGCCCGTCGCTCACCGAGGCTGACGGTTCCGGCCCCAACAACGGCATCGTGCTCGGCCAGTACCAGGCCCGCGTGCTCGACATGGCGTCGTCGTACGCGACACTCGCCGCGTCCGGTACGTATCACGCACCGCACTTCGTGCAGAAGGTCGTCGCGGCCGACGGCACCGTGCTGCTGGACCGCGGCGCGCCCGCCGGTGAAGACCGCATCGACGCTGCCGTGGCGGACAACGTGACGGCTGCGATGCAGCCGATCGCGGCGTACTCGCGCGGCCACAACCTGGCCGGCGGACGTCTGTCGGCGTCGAAGACAGGTACTGCGCAGCTCGGTGACACCGGAGCCAACAAGGACGCGTGGATGGTCGGCTACACGCCGTCTCTCTCGACCGCGGTCTGGGTCGGAACTCCCGACGGTGAAGCGATCACCAACTCGGGCGGCGCGATGATCTACGGCTCGGGTCTGCCTTCGGACATCTGGAAGGACACGATGGACGGCGCCCTCGAGGGCACCGACAACGAGAAGTTCCCGACGCCGGGCAAGATCAACGGTCAAGCCGGTGGTGTTCCGGAGTACACGGCTCCCGCACCGCCCAAGACGTCGGCGCCGCCGACCACCGCACCGACGACGACGGAAACCACTCCGCCGCCCGTGGTGACAACGACGCAGGTCGAGGTTCTGCCGGGCATCACGATCCCGATTCCGGGCATCTCCCGGCCGACGACAACCACGCCACAGGTACCAGGGGCAGGCGAGACCACCGAGGAAGAACCGGCAGGTGTGAGCCCCGGCCAGTAGTTGGAGGGTGGTCGGTTCGAAAGACGGTAACCTCGCGGAGTGGCCGCGAATGCTGATGATGCCGAACCGACCTCCCCCGCTCCGCTGGCCGAAGATCTTCGTTCGGCGGATTGGCGGGACGTTCCCAGTCGCAACGACGCGATGGTGTCTGCGCTGTCGGGAACCGTCGGCGGTCCGGTAGGTCGTCACGCACTGATCGGGCGCACTCGCTTCTTCACACCGATGCGAGTGATCCTTCTGCTCGCCGTGGTGTTCTTGGCTTTCGGCTGGTTCGCCAAGGCGGGCTGTATTCAGCAGGCGCCGGTCGGCGAGAGCGGGCAGGTCGGCCTCGACTGGAGTGGCAGCCGTCAGTACGTGGCGATGTGTTACTCCGATACCGTTCCGCTGTACGGAGCCGAGCGCCTCGATCAGGGAGCATTCCCGTACAAGACGTCGTGGGAAGAAGTACGCGGCGACGGTTCGATCCAGATGCGGTACATGGAGTATCCGGTCATCTCGGGGCTCTACCAGTACGGCGCAATGAAAGTCGCGAAGGCGTGGGATTCGATCACCTGGCTGCCGGGCGCGATTCAGGTGGCGCTCTATTTCAACGTCGTGGCGTTCGGGTTGGCGTTGGCGTGGCTGGTCACCGTGTGGGCGAGCACCCTGCTGGCCGGACGACGAGTGTGGGACGGCGCTCTGATCGCGTGCTCCCCTTTGGTGATCGTGCACGTGTTCACGAACTTCGATCCTCTGGCGACGGCGTTCGCGGCGGGTGGGTTGTTGGCGTGGGCACGCAAGCGGCCCGTGCTCGCGGGAATCCTGCTCGGCCTGGGCGGCGCCGCAAAGCTCTACCCGCTGCTCCTACTGGGACCGCTCTTGGTCCTGTGTCTGCGCGCGGGCAAGACGAGGGACTGGCTGGTGACCGCTCTCAGCGCGGTCGCGGCATGGCTTGCGGTGAACCTGCCCATTGCCGCGCTGTACCCCCATGGTTGGTACGAGTTCTTCCGGCTCAACTCCGAACGCGGGGCCGATCCGGATTCGCTCTACAACGTGATCGCGTCGTTCACGTCGTGGAAGGGCCTCGACGGTCCTCTCGCACAGGGTGAGTCGCCGTCGAATCTCAACGCCGTCTCTCTGCTTTTGTTCGTGGCCGTCTGCATCGGTGTCGGATACGTCGCCCTGACGGCGCAGCGTCGTCCGCGAGTTGCGCAGCTGTGCTTCCTGTTGGTGGCGGGCTTCCTGCTCACGAACAAGGTGTGGAGCCCGCAGTATTCTCTGTGGCTGGTGCCGCTGGCCGTGTTGGCCTTGCCGCACCGCAGACTCCTGCTCGCGTGGATGACCATCGACGCCCTGGTCTGGGTTCCACGAATGATGTATTACCTCGGTGTGTCCAACAAGGGGCTGCCCGAGCAGTGGTTCACCGGAACCGTCGTGATCCGGGACATCGCGGTACTCGTTCTGTGCGCGCTGGTGCTCCGGCAGATCTACCGGCCGTCGGAGGATCTCGTGCGGTACGGGTTCATCGACGATCCGGCGGGCGGTGTTCTCGATCAAGCACCGGACAAACAACCCGCCTGGCTACCCGGTTGGTTGAAGCCGTCCAAGGCGAAGGAACCGGAACCCGTCGCGGTCTGAGGTCACCACTCGTCGAGGGTGGTGTACCCGTCCTGAACCGCGCGGGCGAACAACGCTGCCTTCGTGGGAGCCGGCCGCCCGACGTCGCTGTACTTCGTGCGGATCCGAGTGATGTGTGTGTTGACGGTGCAGACGCGTAGGCCGAGTGTCTCGGCGACCTCGGACTTGGAATCCGAACGTAGCCAGGCAAGAAGTACTTCGATCTCACGGACGCTCAGCTTCGGCTTGTGCTTGCCGTGCTTGGGGTTGCCGACTCGGGACACGTTTGCCTCGATCTTCGGAGAAATGCCGATTGAAGACATGCGAGTAGCGCCTTTCGACGGAAGGGATGGGCGTCGACTGCCGTATTTGCAGAAGGGCTGCTGGCTCAGGGTGCGACTGAGACGAGTATTTCGATCGAGGTGTCTCAGTGGAACGGGTGCAACTCTCTCGATACAGAGTCCATACAACGGACAAATCCCCTACCTGCTCCGATAGAGTGCGTCGCTATGAACTCGAAGGCGGAAGCCGGTACGCACAATCAGGTCGATCCCGCCCGGATCGAGTCGCGTGGGCAGTTTGCTGAGACGCTCACTGCACTGCGGAACGCAGCCGGACTGACGGTCCGCGAAGCCGTCGAGCGTTCGGGTGGTTTGCACGGAACCGTCAGCGGATGGTTTGCCGGCCAACACCTGCCGACGCCGGCGAGTACCCCGATGTTTTTCGCGCTCCTCGAGGCCTGCGGCGTCGATTCCGAGGATGAGCGGGAGCGCTGGATCAGTGCGGTGCAACGAGTGAGACAGCTGACGGCCAGACGACGCGGCGACGCCACCGTTCCGTATCGAGGTCTCGAGTCGTTCCGGCAGGAGGATGCCGAGTGGTTCTTCGGTCGAGACGAACTCACTGCCAACTTGGTCGAGCGGGTGGCGTCGGCGATACGAGGTGATGGTCGCCGTCAGTTCATGGTGATCGGTGCTTCAGGATCGGGTAAGTCGTCGTTGCTGCGGGCCGGGCTCGCCCCCAAGATCGCCGGGGACGATCCACGGTTCGACGGTTGGCGGGTGGAAACCCTGCAGCCGGGTACGGGAGGAATTCCGTCGTCGATTTCCGACGAACCAACGGTCTTGATCCTCGACCAGTTCGAGGAACTGTGGACGCAGTGCGATGGTGATCGGCGCGAGGAAATACTGCAGACACTCGCGGAACTCGGTGAGAACACCATCGCCGTCATCGGAATGCGCGCCGACTTCTACGGGCTCGCGGCGGAGGAACCGCTTTTGGTGCCGCTGCTCGACGATTCGCCGATGGTGGTCGGGCCGCTGACCGACGAACAATTGCGCGAGGTGATCGTCGAGCCGGCGGTCAAGGCCGGGATGACCGTGCAGAGCGAATTGGTTCAGGTTCTGGTCGGCGAGCTGACACCACGCGGCTCGCGTACGGCGAGCGACCCCGGAGCTTTGCCCTTGCTGTCACACGCACTGTTGGGGACCTGGCAACGGTCGACGCGTAAGACTCTGACCGTCTCGGATTACTACGCCACCGACGGGATTGCCGGAGCCGTCCAGCAAAGCGCGGAGGAAGTGTACGGCGAGCTCACAGAGCGGCAGCAGCAGTTGGCGCGCAGGATCTTCCTCCGGTTGGTCAACGTCGACGAAGTGACGCAGACGCGTCGGCGGGCACCGCGCACCGAACTCTTCCTCGGTGACGACGTCGACGACGTGAATACCGTCATCGACCGGTTCGCCTTACGCCGCCTTCTCACCGTCGACGAGGAGACCGTCGAGGTTTCGCACGAGGTCTTGCTGTCCGCGTGGAGTCGGCTTCGCGATTGGATCGACTCGGACCGCGCCGGCCTGGCGGTGCATCGCCGGTTCACCTACGCGGCGCAGGTGTGGGAAGACAGTGGACGCGACCCCGGCGCGCTGCTCGGACCCGCACGTCTTCATCTGACGGAAGAATGGCTGCGTTCGGGCGAACTCGGGCTCCCACTGGAACCGAGTCGGACCCGCGCCGCCGACCTCAATGCCACCGAGCGGGAGTACCTCGCCGCGAGCATCGAGCATCGTGATCAGCAGGAATTTGCCGATCGCCGACGTACACGCGTGCTACGACGGCTCGTGACTGCGCTGGCAGCCGCGTCGGTGATCGCTCTGGTGTTGGCGGTGGTTGCGACCGTCGCCGGTATCGGAGCGAATCGTCAACGTGTCCAAGCAGATACCGCGCGAGACGAGGCGATGTCGCGTCAGGTGGCCACCGAGTCGATCAGGATGCGCGAGCGGGATCCGTCGCTGGCGTCGCAGCTTGCTCTGGCGGCATTTGCGGTCAACGAAACGACCGAAGCCCGCTCGGCGTTGCTGGATGCGTCGGGCGTTCATTCGGCTACTCGCATCATCGGACCGCCCGGCGCGATGAAGGCCCGGATAAACCCAGCCGGAACTGTTGTGGCGGTGGGTGGTTCGGATGGGAAGGTCAGACTTTATCCGATGGTGGACGGTGTGGCCTCAGCTGTTCCGCAGGCGGAGTTCCTCGGAGTCTCGGAGGGCACGGCCCTCTTTGCCGTCGCCTACAGCCCGGACGGACGGCTGCTTGCGATCGGTGGCGCCGGCGGCGCTGCGCTGTGGGACGTGTCGGATCCCGAAAATCCGGTCCGTGGAACACTTCCCGTCGACGGTGAACGCGTAGTGCAGGACATGGAGTTCAGTCCAGACGGAACCAAGCTGGTCGCCGGTACCTCGACGCCCGACGTCCTGCGATGGAACATCGACGTTTCCACGAATGCCGTTGCTTTGCCTGCTCTTCCGCACCCAGCTGACGGCATCGTCACCGCGACGTTCAGTCCTGACGGACGTTTCCTCGTGGCGGGCGGGCGTCAATCGACACTTCGTGTGTGGGACGTCGCAAAGTGGGGTGAGGAATCGGCGCCGATCTTCGCGACCGAGCCGAACGGCACCACCGTCCATTACCTCGGCGTCGCCTTCAGTCCGGACGGGCGCGAGCTTGCGGCGGGAACCACTGGCAGGGAGGTGGTTCGGTGGGACATGAGCGATCCGGCGCGCCCCACTCCCCTGCCGGCGCTGACGGGATTTTCCAGCTACGTCAACGAACTCAACTACGGCAAAGACGGAACACGTCTTGCCGCAGGAAGTTCCGACAACTCCGTGCGCGTGTGGGACCCCCGAACCGGGGCGTTGATCGAAACACTTCCGGACAGTGGGGCGGTGACCACAGTCGACTACAGCGACGACGGCCGCAACCTGGTCACCGGAGGACTCAACGGTGTGACTCGCGTGTGGGCTCTACCGGGTCCGGTCTGGGCGGGAGCTCGGGACACGATTTTCACCAGTCCCTTTGCCGCGGACGGCTCGCGTCTGGTGGCCGGCGTCGGTGCCAGGGGCGGCGCGATGTTGGCGTGGAACACCGAGGATCTCGATCGCCCCGCGGTGATGCCGGAGTTGAAACCGCAAGGGGACGACTCTTTCAGCGGTGCGTCGGCGGTGTCGGCAGACGGGAACCTGGCTGTGAGCGGCACCGGCGGCGGCGGTGCATATCTTTGGGACCTGAGTGATCCGGCGTCGCCACGTATCTACGGCGAGCCTGCGGTATATGTGAAGGGCATCGTGGCGGTTGTCGCGCTGAATCCCGCCGGAGATCTGCTGGCGGTGTCCTCGCAGGACGACAACAGTATTGCGTTGGTCGACGTTTCCGACCCGTCGGCTCCGAAACTGTTGTCGTTGACCGATGTCGGCTCCTACCCGCAGATGATGGCCTTTCAGCCAGGTACCGACATCTTGGCGATCGCGAACGCCAAGAACGAAGTGGATCTGTGGGACGTGTCGAACGCAGCGTCGCCCCGGGTGGCGGCGACGGTGGGTGGATTCGAAAGCTACGCATTAGCAGTGTCTTTCAGCGCCGACGGAACGCTGTTGGCCGCTGGAAGTGCGGATCACGGTGTCGCCGTGTGGGACGTACGCACACCGTCGGCACCCGAGGAACTCGCTCGTCTCGTCGGCCCCGAGGGCGCAATCTATTCGATCTCGTTCAACCG
Source organism: Rhodococcus sp. C-2 (assembly GCF_027854095.1). Taxonomy (NCBI): domain Bacteria; kingdom Bacillati; phylum Actinomycetota; class Actinomycetes; order Mycobacteriales; family Nocardiaceae; genus Rhodococcus; species Rhodococcus sp. C-2. Next base: position 117,287 of record NZ_JAQGFI010000003.1, read on the forward strand.
CGCCGGTGATCGGCTCGCTGCCGGTGTCGGCGACGGAACCGTCTGGCTCTGGGACATCGAGACTCCCTCGCAGGCAACACGATTTGCGACGCTGTCCGCCTACCCGGGTCGCGTCAACGACGCTCAGTTCGCCGGCGAGAGTGACATGATCGCGGGTAGCGGGTCGGACAAGACCGTTCGCTTGTGGGGAATCGACCCCGACGGCGTCGTTGATCGATTGTGCCGCACCGCAGGATCTCCCATCACGGAAGCCGAATGGGAGCGGTACCTGCCCGGTGTTCCCTATCAGGATCCGTGTGCCGGCTGACGCGCTTCAGTTCATCCAGAACTCGAGCGCCGGTTCCCGACCCAGCTCGCCTCCGCTGCCGGTGATCACCAGTCCGGCGGAGGTGAGCTTGTACGTCACGTCCTTGTTGGTGACGGTGAATCCGTTGCCCGTGGGCGTCGGATCGTCGAGTTCGATGGTGGCGCCGTCGCTCAGCCGTTGACCCTTGTAGTAGTAACGCCCGACTCCGGTTTCGCAGATGACGATTCGTGATCCGGTCGTGACGGCGATGGCGACGGCAGGATTGGTGGAGTTGCAACTGGGGCCGCCGGAGATGAAGCCCTGACGGTTGGTGCCCGAGACGGTCGGCGCTGGTCCGATCGAGGTTGTGACGCGTGGGGGCGTCGTCGTTTTCGGCGCTGTGGTGGGTGCACTCGGCGCCCGAGTCGTGGTCGTGGAGTACGAGTACGGCGTCGTATAGGTGAGACTCCGCGAACTCGCTTCATTGGCGGCGTTGCCGAAAGCGGCGGCGAGCAGCCCGAAGAACGCGATCCACACGATCACGGCCAGGATGCCGAGTGCGGTGAAGATGTAGCCGATGATCAGTCCGGCAAGGGCGAGTCCGTCGCCTTCTTCGCCGGTCCGTTTGATCTGGCCGCGAGCGATGTGCCCGAAGACGATCCCCAACGGCGCGATGAGGAACGCGAAGACGAGGGCGAGTACCGCGAGTGTGTTCGTCGGGCGCCTGCCGTACGGATCGGGCTGCCCGTACGGAGACGGTTGCCAATTCTGATTGCCCTGGTACCCGTACCCACCCTGATCGCTCATGAGGTGAATCTTGGCATGGACTTGGCCGAAGAGTGCAGGTGATCGCTAGTTTCGGGTACGTGTCTCGAGCTGAGGTGCGATGGTCGGCCAATCGTCGTCGGTCATCGCGAACAGCGCTGTTGTACGCCAACTGCCGTCGGCGCGGCGTCGGTGCTTGCGCAGCAGGCCCTCGAACTGAGCGCCGAGCTTTGCGATCGCTGCCCTGGACTGTTCGTTGAACTCGTCCGTGTGCCACTCGACGCGTACGGCTTCGAGCTGGTCGAAGGCGTGACGAAGCAGGAGCAGCTTCGATTCGGGATTGATCCCGGTTCCCTGAACCGATCGCGACAACCACGTGTACCCGATTGCAAGACTACGGTTTACCGGGTCGATCTGGTACATGGACGTAGTGCCGACCACGGCGTTCGTCGCGATGTTCACCTGCGCGAAGGCGATCCGATTCGGGTCGTCGGTTGCTACAGCGATGTACTTCTGTGCCTGTTCCCGATCGGTGATGGGCGATGCGGTCCAACGAAAGATCGCCGGGTCGTCGGCAGCAGCGAGCAGAGCGTCGGTGTGCGCGACGCCCAGGGGTTCGAGTCGGACACGATCACCGGTCAGCGTCGGTGATTCGAACCATGATGCAGTCATCAGGCGTGCTCCCGTGAGTGAGTCGGAAGGTTGTTGTCGGAGTTGGCAATCTGATCGGTCCCACCGGCAAGCGGATACCGCAACGGGACTTGCAGGAACAGGAAGAAGAACACGGCGAGCAGGACGACGTGGCCCCACACACTCGCCTGGACGACGGCTTCGTACTTGCTCGGATCGAGATTCATGTCCAGTTGGTAGAAGTACCGGAAGATGCCGATACCCAACGCTGCGTCGGCGATCAGATAGGCGACGATCCAGAACCACCGGATCTTGAACAGTACGAGGAAAGGCAGGATCCACAGTGTGTACTGCGGTGAATTGACCTTGTGCAGCAACACGAATCCGCACAGCATCGCGGCACTGACTGCAATCCACGGAAAGTAGCCGTCGCGGACGTAGCGGCGCCAACCCAGATACATCGCGAGCGCGAACGACAACAGGATCATCACCGGAGACAGGATGCTCACCAGTGCGTCGTAGTCGGCGTTGAGTTCGCGAACTCCGAAACCGTAGAACGGGCGCAAACCCCAGAACCACACCGAGTTGGTGGTGATGTCCGCGCTTCGCTTCTCCTGGAAGCTGAACGACGCGCGCCAGCCTTCGTAGGAAATGAGGGCGAACGGCAGGTTGACGAGGACGACGGTGACGATCGCCGCGCCCGCCGTCATCAGCGCTCCACGAACGTCGTAGCGCTTGCCTTCGGTGCCGCGTAGAAGCACGTAGGCCATGAGCGGCAGCACGAACATTCCCGGGTACAGCTTCAAACAGAAACCGATCGCCAGGATGACGGCCGCCAGAACCGCGCGAGTTCGCAGCGGGATCCGCTCGAACGTCATCAGAAAGATCGCGCCGACGCTGGTGGCCACCACCGGGAGCTCCCAGTTGTGGAATGCGTACAGAACCAGGGGCGGAGTCGCCGACCACACGAGCGCGTACGCGCCGCTCATCTTGCCGAGCATCCACGCCGTGAGCAGTCCGAAAGGAGCCAGGATCAGGGCCGAGTGCAGAAGGAAATCGGTGTCGGTGTGTGAGCCGATACCGCCCAGCCACATCAGAATTCCGCTGAGCACCGGGTATTCGACGGTTCCGCCGGTCAGGAATCCTTCGGGCGTTATCCCTCCGGTGACGAAGGGGAACAGATGCTGATCGATACCTCGTCCGAGCCAGAGCAACTGAATGTCGGAGTAGCAGACGTCGATGTTCTTGTTGACGTCGAAGTTCAGGCTTCGTCCGTCGGGCGCGAACGGTGCACCGCCGCATCTGGCCTTGTTGAAATAGCCCAGCGCCATCGTCAGCCCGCACAATCCGACGACCAACGCCAGGATCGACGCCGGGGTCTTGCGGTCTGTTCGCATGATTCTCACCCTAGGGGGCGCAGTGGCTCGCGGGGTGATGCGTCTGCACCACGCGTCGCGCATCGACCTGGCGGTCTTCCCGGAGGGCCGGGACGATTTCCCTGGTCAAGGCCCCTCGTGTAACCTACGAGGGTTGCTGACGCAACGACCCTCCTGCCACGGATAGTCCGTGGCCGTTTTCACTTAGTCCACAGGAGGTGATGAGGTCTTATGCGTCATTACGAATTGATGGTCATCCTTGACCCCAGCCTGGACGAGCGCACTGTCGCTCCTTCACTGGATACGTTCCTCAATGTTGTGCGCCAGCACGGCGGCACGATCGACAAGGTCGATGTCTGGGGTAAGCGTCGTCTCGCCTACGAGATCCTGAAGCATGCTGAAGGTATCTACGCGGTGATCGACATCAACGCCACTCCCGCCACCGTCGCTGAGCTCGATCGTCAGCTCGGTCTGAACGAGTCGGTTCTGCGCACGAAGGTTCTGCGCCACAACAAGTAATTACTGTCGGTAGCGAGCTCTACTCTCGCGCCCAACGGTCTTACATCAATGCAGGAGGAACCACATGGCTGGCGACACCATCATCACCGTCATCGGAAACCTGACGGCTGATCCTGAACTTCGTTTCACCCCGGCGGGTGCCGCGGTTGCAAACTTCACGGTTGCTTCCACGCCCCGCACCTTCGACCGTAATTCCAATGAATGGAAAGACGGCGATGCGCTGTTCATGCGTTGCAACATCTGGCGCGAAGCAGCCGAGAACGTCGCGGAGAGCTTGACCCGTGGTTCACGAGTAATCGTGAGCGGCCGGCTCAAGCAGCGTTCGTACGAAACTCGCGAGGGCGAAAAGCGAACTGTCGTCGAGCTCGAAGTCGATGAAATCGGTCCTTCACTGAAGTACGCCACGGCAAAGGTCAACAAGGCCAACCGTGGTGGCGGCGGTGGAGGCGGCAACTTCGGCGGTTCCTCCGGCGGATCGGGTGGCGGACGTCCGAGCGCTGCACCTTCGGGTGGAGACGATCCTTGGGGCAGTGCGCCTCAGGCTTCGGGCTCCTTCGGTGGTGCGGGCAGCGACGAACCGCCCTTCTGATCCGTACCTGATCAGGAACATCCAGAAAAGAGCAAAGACATGCCGAAGCCGCCCTTGCGCGACAAGGTTATGAAGAAGAAGGTCTGCACCTTCTGCAAAGAGAAGAACACGCAGATCAACTACAAGGACACGACGTTGCTTCGTAAGTACGTCAGCGATCGCGGAAAGATCCGTGCTCGCCGTGTCACCGGCAATTGCGTCCAGCACCAGCGCGACGTTGCCATTGCCGTCAAGAACTCACGTGAGGTAGCACTGCTGCCTTACGCCACCGTGGCTCGCTAAGGAAAGGGAGGAAAGAACATGAAGCTCATCCTCACCGCTGACGTGGACAACCTCGGTGCGCCTGGCGACACCGTGGAGGTCAAGGACGGCTACGGCCGTAACTACCTGCTCCCCCGCGGACTGGCAATCGTCGCCACCCGTGGCGCCGAGAAGCAGGTCGAGGGCATCCGTCGTGCACAGGAAGCGCGCGCTGTGCGCGGCCTGGATCACGCCAAGGAGCTCAAGGCAGCTATCGAGGGCCTCGAGTCCGTAACGCTGACGGTCAAGACCGCCGGTGGCTCGGGCAAGCTCTTCGGTTCGGTTACCGTCGCTGACGTCGCTGCTGCGATCAAGGCTGCCGGTGGACCGGTTGTCGACAAGCGCTCCATCGTGTTGCCGAAGGCTCACATCAAGAACACGGGCAAGCACGCCGTGGTCGTGAACCTGCACCCCGATGTGGTTGCCAAGTTCAACCTGAACGTCGTCGGCGCATAGTCGACTGTTCGTCTCGTCGGGCCCCGCACACTTCGGTGTGTGGGGCCCAACGTTTTGCTTCGGGGTGCGGTGTGCCGCCTGGCAGCGTCCCGAATCGGACCTGGGGATAACTCTCACACTGTGATGTTCGACTTGGTGATCAGTGACGAATCGGGCGAGGCAACACGCCCGACACGCCGACGCGCCGACTGTGGAAAAACTATTTTCATCAACAGGCCTGTGAAATTGTGGATAGCCATCTACCTGGTCTTATGTAGTTACTATGCAAAGTAGTCCCCAAATGCTCCACAGGCGGTGCACACCGTGGGGCGGGAGTTTCCACAAAGCATCCACAGGTTTATCCACAGTCCGGTTTGTATGCGGACCTACTAGTCCCTAACGTCATCTCGGCGTCTATCTACAGCCCGGCCGAATGCGGCTAGGGGATGTCGGTGGGGGCAGGTACAAATGATGAGGGCGCTGCGGTTTCTGGCAGTGTCGTCGAGTGTTTTACGGGAAGGTCTCGCTTGTGGCTGTTGTAGATGATCGAGGACCTTCCGACTTCTCAGGGCCGGACTACCCGGGCCCTCCCGAGGCCGAGCCCGACCAGGAGTTCGGACGCCAGCCACCTCAGGACATGACTGCCGAGCAGTCGGTGCTCGGCGGCATGCTGCTGAGCAAGGACGCCATCGCTGACGTCCTCGAGGTACTGCGTCCGGGTGACTTCTACCGGCCCGCCCACCAGTCCGTCTACGACGTGATCCTGGACCTCTACAGCCGTGGCGAGCCCGCCGACCCGGTGACGGTCTCCGCCGAGCTCGACCGTCGAGGTGAGCTCCGCCGTATCGGTGGTGCTGCCTACCTGGTGACGCTGACCCAGACAGTGCCCACAGCCGCCAACGCCGCCTTCTATGCCGAGATCGTGGCCGAGAAGTCCGTGCTGCGTCGTCTGGTCGACGCCGGTACGCGCATCGTCCAGTACGGCTACGCCGGCACCGAGGGCCAGGACGTGGCCGAGGTTGTCGACCGCGCGCAGGCCGAGATCTTCGAGGTCACCGAGCGTCGAACCACCGAGGACTTCGTACCCCTCACCGAGCTCCTCCAGCCCACGATGGACGAGATCGACTCCATCGCCAGCCGCGGCGGAATTTCCCTCGGTGTGCCCACCGGATTCAAGGATCTCGACGAGATCACCAACGGCCTTCACGCTGGTCAGATGATTATCGTCGCGGCCCGTCCTGGTGTGGGCAAGGCGCTTGCCCTCGATACTCCCCTCGCGACGCCCAGTGGCTGGACCACGATGGGTGACGTTGCTGTCGGCGATCTGTTGATCGACAACCACGGCAAGCCGACGCGGGTTGTTGCCGCTACCGACGTGATGGTTGACCGTCCTTGCTACGAGGTCGAGTTTTCCGATGGAACAGTGTTGGTGGCCGACGAGCAGCATCAGTGGTTGACGGAGACGCGTGCTTCGCGCCGTTCAGCGCAGAACGCCAAGACAGGTTACAACCGCTATAAGAATCAAAAGACATTCGCCGAGGTCCGAACCACGGCGGAGATCGCATCGACGGTGCGATGCGCAACGGCGGATGGCCGCGTTAATCACTCTGTCGTGAATGCCAAGCCGCTCGACCTACCAACGCAGGATCTCCTTGTCCCGCCCTACACACTTGGCGCTTGGCTAGGTGACGGTTCTACTGCCTGCGCACAATTCACCACTGCTGATCCTGAGATCATCATGTTGATCGAGGCCGAAGGCCTGGTTGCAGTTCCGTCCAAGTCGGCGCATTTGCGCTACAGCCTTCAATTAGCCCCGGAAGATCCCGTCGCTCCGCGCGATTGCGTTGTGTGCGGAAAGAGCTTCGTGCCGTTCACCAGTCAGGTGCGAACGTGCGGTCAATCATGCGGCGGCAAAGCACGTTTCATGTCTGACCCTGTACCTGCGCCAACCTGTTCACACTGTGGTGGACCTTCGATCGGGCTGCGACTGTGCCAGAAGTGCCGCAATGAGTACGGCACGGTTCAAGGACGCCTACGTACGGTCGGTGTTCTGGGCAACAAGCACATCCCTGTCCAGTATCTCCGTGGGTCCGAGGCGCAGCGTCGTGCGGTTCTTGCGGGGCTTCTCGACACTGATGGAACTGTGACTGCCGGTGGCTCCGTTCAGTTTTCGGTAACCAACGAGCGCCTCGTCCGCGATGCCCAGGAATTAGTGGTCAGTCTTGGCTATCGCTGCCAAATGAGCACAAAGCGAGTCAACGGTCGCACCGAGGCTTCGTCGACTGCATTCACCTTGACCTTCTCGACTGATGACGAAGTGTTCGGTCTTACGCGGAAAGCGATGCTGCACAAGGAGCGTCGAGCGAGTAAAAGCACTGCGCGCAGCGGGTCGCGCTACATTGTCGATGTTCGACCAATTGCGAGTGTTCCGGTTCGCTGCGTCGAGGTCGACAACGCCGACCACATGTACCTGGCCGGTCATGCGATGGTCCCGACGCACAATTCCACGCTCGGAATGGATTTCCTGCGTTCCTGCTCCATCACGCACGGCATGGCCAGCGTCATGTTCTCGTTGGAAATGAGCAAAACCGAGATCGTCATGCGTCTGCTGTCCGCAGAGGCAAAGATCAAGCTCGGCGACATGCGCTCCGGAAAGATGACCGACGACGACTGGACCAAGCTCGCGCGTCGTATGAGTGAGATCAGCGAGGCGCCGCTCTTCATCGACGACTCCCCCAACCTCACCATGATGGAAATTCGCGCAAAAGCGCGGCGGCTCAAGCAGAAACACGACATTCGCCTGATCGTCATCGACTACCTCCAGCTGATGAGCTCCGGTAAAAAGGTCGAGTCCCGTCAGCAGGAAGTCTCCGAATTCTCACGTAGCCTAAAGCTTTTGGCGAAGGAGCTCGAAGTTCCGGTTGTCGCGATCTGTCAGCTCAACCGTGGTCCCGAGCAGCGAACCGACAAGCGTCCGCAGGTCGCCGACCTTCGTGAGTCCGGATCGCTCGAGCAGGACGCCGACATGGTGATTCTGCTGTACCGCCCCGACGCGACCGAGCGAGACGATCCCCGTGGCGGTGAAGCCGACCTGATTCTGGGTAAGCACCGTAACGGCCCGACCGCGACAATCACTGTGGCGCACCAACTTCACCTCTCGAAATTCGTCGATATGGCGCGGGGATAGTGGCTGCCGCCATCGCCTGAAGGTGGGACGGATTTCAGATCTTGTGAGATCCTGCTACAAGCACCAATTCGATTCCACTAGTGCAAAATTCGGTTTTTCTACAGGTGGGGTAGTGCTGCAGTGAGGAAGACGGCGCCGAAGGCGATTCCGGCAATGCCGGTGAGGATCCCGACCACGCCGGCGGTGTTGTCGCCCAGATCGCGTCCGGGGGTGTCGGGTCGGCGCGCTACCAGGGCGGTTCCGATGGCGGCGGCACCGAGGAGGATGCCGAGGCCGAACATCCAGAACGTCAGTATCGAGAGTGCACCGAGCATCAACGCCATGTCGCTGTATTCATCGCTGGTGATAGGACGGTGGTGATCCCACCAATCGGGTGGAGTGTGCGCGCGGGATTCGGTGTTGTCGGTGTTGTCGGATTGTTCGTGCGGGGGGATGGTGGATGCAGTCATGGCAGCTAAAGGGTTCTCGCGCTGATTCTTTCGTGTGGTGGATGTACCGGTGTGCGCCACGGGTGTGCAGTGGGAGATCGAAGCGATGGTGGGTGAGGCCCGAGAACCCATCGCGTGTCCTCGGGAGTCACCCCACCATCAAGCGGTGTTCGGGCCAGGCGGATCAGGCTTCGATCTGCACCTGTGTTGTCGATCCGGCGTTATCGGTTCGGGAGGGTGGTCCGGAGGAGACCTCGATCCTCCGCGGTTTCGCCTTCTCTGCGATCGGCAACGTCACCGTCAACACGCCGTTGTCGTACGAGGCCTCGATCTGTTCGGCGTCGATGTCGTCGCTGATGGACAGCTGCCGTTTGTATGTTCCAGCGAAACGCTCACTCGCCAGCCAGCTCACACCCTCTTCGGAGATGTCGGTGCGGTGCGCGGTCAACGTCAGGGTCGAGCCGTCGATGCGGACGTCCACTGATCCTGGGTCGACGCCGGGAAGATCGGCGTGCAGGACGTACAGGTCCTCGACCTTGTAGAGGTCCATCGGCATGAACCGTGGACTGCGTCCGTTGCCGGTTCCCGCGGCGAGTACGGACTTGGTGATCGCGTCGATGTCGGTGAAAGGATCGAAACGAAGCACAGCAACACACCTCCCATGTCGTGAAAAGAAAGGTCACCGCCACTGTGGCGGTTGACCGAACTTACTGTGCGAGAACATGATAACCACACGAATTAGCACTCTGCAACCGAGAGTGCCAGAAGCTTTGGGGAAGTGTTCCGGTCCCTGAAGATCGCTGCTTTGCCTGGTCCCGACAAAAGCGGTGGCCGCCTTCGGCCTCGATTCGAAGCGGGCGGCGCGGTACGGCACTTCGTCAGTAGCGGCGTTGCGGCAACGGATCCGCCGGAGCCCCGACTCTGCGTGTGCGAGTCGGGGCGTATGACCGACGTCGGCATTGAGCACACAACACCGATGACCCACTATCCGTGCGAAGTCGACGTTCATGTCGTCCGCACATCTTCAACCATAAACAGTGCGATCGGTATAAATCATGTTCAGTCGCCTTCGATGCCAAGAAGTGACATGGCCGTTTGCATGGCAAGGTGAACATCTTGGTCGTCACGCTAGCGGCGCAGTAGCCGCGGTGCCTGGAAAGGTGGCCCGTGCCTGGTATTTGGTTTGCAGACGTCTGTTCCGAATGCTTTTGCAAAATAGGTCTTTTCCCGATGTTTGCGGGTGGATCGGGCATCGAACATCGCGGGTGCTCGTTCGTCGGAGTCGCTGCGAACGATGTCGGTGTTCGTGCACACACCGAACCGGCTGTAAGGGAGAACACTTCGGCTACCGTCAAAGCTTGCTCATCACAATGGAACTGGGACTTTCGACCCTGTCGTCTACAAGCAGTGCGCAATAACCTTCGTCGGGTCGGGGGCACCCGTTCCGTTCGAGGGGGCAAACAATCGGGCGGGTGTTCGTCAAGGCAAGGCCATATCACCCTCACTGGTCTCCTTGCCGGGCCTTGAGCTGTGCGCGCCCAGAAGTGCTCAGGGCCCGCCCGATGCGGGGATCGAGAAAGTGAAGACGAAAGGTTCTCAGATGAGCCGAAGGAGCGATCGGCGATCGACAAGTTCTGCTCGCCGCCTGGTCACGCGGACTACCGGTGTCAGAGGTTCGGCGTGTAAGCCGAACTCGCTCACGGCAGAAGATCTGAGGGCTGTAATCGAGTCCCTCACTGGAGTTCTCGCTGCTCGAGAATCGAGCGCGGAAACCGCACCTCTCGCCGGAAATCCTCCGTCGTCGACGCCAACTGACAGGCAGTTCTGAATCGCACCGGTATTTTCGCAGCCGGACGGCATATTCGAACTCAGACGCGCTGTCAGCCGGGACGGGTGGTAATCACAGAAGTAGGTGGAAGATGTCGAAGGCGACTGTCCATTGGGCTGTGCCGGGGTTCTTGCGGTCCGGTTCGACCGTGGCGAAGGTTTGCGCCAGCGCTACGCTCAACCCTCCTGCGATCAGCGGCAGTCGTTGCTCTGTCTCCTCTGAGAGGGCCACGTCCAAGGGCGGGCGGGCCGTGAGCTGATCGAGCAGCGGTTGAAGTTCGATCTCCTCGTCGAGTTTTTCGAACCGGTGGATGCTCTCCTGTAATCCCTTGGTGATCGGCAGGTCCCACGGTTCGATCACGTCGCGCAAGTTTGCTTTCGCGGAGGCTTTCCCGATCAGGATCACGTCGTAGATCTTGTCGTCGATGAAATCGGTATAGCGCTTGAGATCGTTCCGGTCGACCTGCAGTCCGGCCGCTGCCCTGAAGAACCGCTGGAATTTCACGGTGCCCATTACTGGCATGTCGTCAGCTCCTTTCGAAGTATTCATGGATTTGGCGTACGGCCATCGCTCCTTCACCGACGGCGGATGCGACTCGTTTCACCGAACCGCGGCGGATGTCGCCCGCCGCGAACAGGCCGGGCAGGCTGGTTTCGAGCGTCCTGGACAGGCCGCCGTTGATTGGCAGGCTGCCGTCCGCTCGTGCGTGGATCGCGTCCACACCGGTGAGGACGAAGCCGTGGTCGTCGAGTGCGATCGCGTCGGCAAGCCACCCGGTGTGCGGTACCGCCCCGATGAAGACGAACAGGGCGCGCACCCGAATCGTGTCCTGGTCGCCGGTGCGATTGTCCTCGACCGCAATTGCTTCGAGGTATTTCTCGCCGTGGACCGCACGAATCTCGGTGTGCCGGTGCACGGTGACCCGCGGATGGTGTTCGATCTGGTCGACCAGGTATCGGGACATGCTCTTCCCGAGGTCATCGCCGCGGATGAGCAGGTGCACCTGTGAGACGTGCTCGGCGAGGAAGACGGCGGCCTGGCCGGCGGAGTTGCCGCCACCGACGATGGCTATCGGGTCGGTGCCGCATATCCGTGCTTCCTGATGCGTTGCGGCGTAGTACACGCTTGTTCCTTCCAGCGCCTCGATCCCCTGAACGGCCAACTTGCGGTACCGCGCCCCGGCGGCGAGCACAACGGCCCGGGCGTGCACCGACCCGCCGTCTGCCAGTCGGAGCACATGGTTCCCGGCCTCGGATCCCAAACCGGTCACTTCTGCCGACACCAGGATTCGGGCGCCGAACTTCCCGGCCTGGAGCACGGCTCGTTCGGCCAATTCGGAGCCGGAGACCCCGGCGGGGAATCCCAGATAATTCTCGATCCGGGATGAGGTACTGGCTTGGCCGCCCGCAGCGATCCGCTCCAACGTCACCGTGTTCAACCCGTCCGAGGCGCCGTACACCGATGCGGCCAGGCCGGCCGGTCCGGCACCCACGACGACGAGGTTGTAGACGTCCTTGGCTGCGTCCGCGACGGGTGCCGGGACAGGAAGCCCGACGACGCGTGCGAGTTCCGCATTCGTCGGATTGCGCAGCACCTTCTCGCCGTGCCAGATCACGACGGGTGTGTCCTCGGGTGCGACGTTCAGGCTGCGTAGCAGCTGCTCCACTCGTTCGTCCTGTTCCAAGTCGAACCACTTGTGGGGCAGACGGTTTCGCATCGCGAACTCACGAAGTCGCAACGTATCCGGGGAGAAGCAGGAGCCGATGATCCGGAATCCGGAGCCGAGCCCGATCAGCAAGTGCCGACGCACAAGGTAGGCGCGCAGGATCAAATCGCTGAGCACGGGATCGTGGGCAATCAGCTCGCGTACCTGCTCGGCCGGGACGACGAGTATCTCGCCGTCCTCGATCGCTTCGGCGGTGAAGAACGCCACCTGACCTTCCAGGAGTCCGAGCTCGCCCAGGAAACGCCCAGGACCGTGCACGCGCAGTATCCGGCGCTCGCCGTCCGCGTCGCCTTCGTCGACGACTACGATCTTTCCGGAAAGGACGACGACGAAATCGTTGTCAGGCGCGCCTTCTCGGATCAGCACCTCGCCGGCGTGAACCGGTCGACGCGAGCCACCGACCTCGAGCTTCGCGACCTGGTCGTCCGTCAGCCGCGGGAAGGCGCCCTCCTCGTCCGGGGTCTCGTCGTCGACCGGCGGGCTGTACCCGATGGGTGAGGCGCCCTCAGACGAAGTTCTGGTCGACATAACACCACCGCCAATCCTCGCCGGGCTCCATCGACTGGACGATCGGATGCCCGATGGCGTGAGCGTGAGCACTCGCGTGCCTGCCCGGCGAAGAGTCGCAGCAACCGACGTGTCCGCACGTCAGGCACAGCCTCAGATGCACCCACGGGGTGCCGAGGCGAAGACATTCCTCGCAGCCCTGCGGGGTACGGGGCACCACGGCCCGGATCGCGGTTACATGTGGGTCCGCATGGACAGGACTCATGACTTCGCCTCCTCGCCGGCATTTTCCGAGAGCGCCTGATCGAGCCACGTGCGCAGCTGGGGGACCGGAGCTGCGCCCGACTGGCGAGCGAGAACCTCACCCCGGTCCATCACCAGCAGAGTCGGCACGGCGCGGACGGTGAATCGTTCAGCCGTCCGGGGTGCAGCATCGACGTCGACCTTGACCAGCTTGATCTGGCCGGCGTGTTCTCTGGCGAGCTGCTCGAGCGCGGGGCTGACCATGCGACACGGGCCGCACCACGTCGCCCACAGATCCACGAGCACAGGCACCGAGGATTTTTCGACGATCTCCGCGAAGTCACCGTCTCCCGCCGCGGCGATCCAGGGCAGCGGCTCGTGGCAGTTGCCGCAGCGAGGTTTTCCTTCCCCTGCTGCCGGGATGTTGTTGGTCTTGCCGCAGTTCGGGCACTTCACCTTTTCGGATCCCATGACCAGTTACCTCTTCTCAGGCCGCCGCGAAGGCGGGTTCGGCATACGCGACGGCAAGCTCGCCGCCGTCCACCGTGACGCTGATGGTGCCGTCCGGTTTGATCTCGCCGCGCAACAGTGCACGGCCGATCTTGGTTTCGACCTCGTGTGCGATGTATCGGCGCAGCGGCCGCGCACCGTAGACAGGGTCGAACCCGTGTTCGGCGATCAGTCGGCGTGCCTCCGGCGTGATTTCCAGGTGTATCTGTCTCTCCGACAACCTGTTTCGAAGGTCGGTGAGTTGCAGTTCCACTATGTACTCGATCTGGGGCAGGGTGAGTGGGGAGAACAGCACGATGTCGTCGACCCGGTTGAGGAATTCGGGGCGGAAATGCCCGCGCAGTTCTGCCATCACCCGTTCCCTGGCGTCCGGCTTGATTTCGCCGTCGGCTGTGACCCCGTCGAGGAGATGCTGGGATCCGATGTTGGAGGTCATGATGATCACCGTGTTCCGGAAATCGACTTGCCTCCCTTGAGAATCGGTGATCCGGCCGTCGTCGAGCACCTGCAGCAGGGTATTGAAGACGTCGGCGTGGGCCTTCTCGATCTCGTCGAAGAGCACCACGGAGTACGGCTTACGCCGCACCGCCTCGGTGAGCTGGCCACCTTCGTCGTACCCGACGTATCCGGGAGGTGCACCGATGAGCCGACTCACCGTGTGCCGTTCCTGGTACTCGCTCATATCGAGGCGCACCATGTTGTCTTCACTGTCGAATAGGGCGCTGGCCAATGTCTTTGCAAGCTCGGTCTTTCCGACGCCCGTCGGGCCCAGGAAAATGAACGAACCGATCGGTCGACGAGGATCACGGATACCGGACCTCGCCCGGATCACAGCGTCCGCGACCAGTTGCACCGCCTCGTCCTGACCGACGACCCGCTCGTGCAGGATCTCGTCGAGCTTCAACAACTTCTCCCGCTCACCTTCTTGCAGCCGGGCGACCGGGATACCCGTCCATGCGGCCACGATCTCTGCGATCTCGTCTTCGGTGACCACTTCACGCAGCAACGGATTTCGGCCTTGTCTGGTGGCCAGTTGCTCCTCCGCCGCCTCGAGCCGGCGTTCGAGCTCGGTGATCTCGCCGTATCGCAACTCGGCTGCCCGATTGAGGTCGTAGTTGCGTTCGGCGGCCTCGGCCTCGACGCGCAACCGTTCCAAATCTCCTCGCAGTTCTTGCACCCGCCGGATCGCCTGCCGCTCCGCCTCCCATTGAGCGTGCCGGGCGTCTGCCTCGGCCCGCAGGTCGGCCAGCTCCTTGCGCAATTCTTCGAGGCGCGCTTTGCTGGCCGCGTCCGTTTCCTTGGACAGTGCGGCCTCTTCGATCTCCAGACGGGTCACCTTCCGGGTGAGCTCGTCGAGTTCGGCAGGCATCGAATCGATTTCGGTGCGGAGCCGAGCGCATGCCTCGTCTACGAGATCGATCGCCTTGTCCGGAAGGAAGCGGTCGGTGATATACCGGTGCGAGAGGGTCACGGCGGCCACCAATGCACCGTCTTGAATTTTCACGCCATGGAACACCTCGAGGCGTTCTCGAAGTCCGCGCAGAATCGAGATCGCATCCTCGGCACTGGGCTCGTCGACGAGAACGGTCTGGAATCGACGCTCCAGTGCCGCATCGGATTCGATGTGCTTGCGATACTCGTCGAGAGTGGTGGCACCGATCATGTGCAGTTCGCCGCGTGCGAGCATCGGTTTGAGCATGTTGCCGGCGTCGAGAGACCCCTCGCCGCCGACCGAGCCCGCTCCGACCACGGTATGCAACTCGTCGACGAACAACAGGATGCGCCCCTCGGCAGCCTTCACCTCGGACAGCACGGCCTGCAGTCGCTCCTCGAACTCGCCGCGGTACTTCGCACCGGCCACCAGAGAACCCATGTCGAGCGAGAAGATCGTCTTGTCGCGTAGGCCCTCGGGCACGTCGCCGCGGACGATCCGCTGGGCGAGACCCTCGACAATCGCAGTCTTACCTACACCGGGGTCGCCGATCAGCACCGGGTTGTTCTTCGTTTTCCGGCTCAAGATCTGAGTTACCCTGCGTATCTCGGCATCCCGGCCGATGACCGGATCGAGTTTGCCTGCCCGTCCCTCGGAGACGAGGTCGCGCCCGTACTTCTCCAATGCCTCGTACGCCCCCTCCGGGGTTGCCGACGTGACACGCTGATTGCCGCGCACCTTCGTCAGCGCTGTGAGGAAGGCGTCCCGTGTGACCCCGTGACTGGCGAGGACCCGCCCGGCCGCGCTGGCCGATCCTTCCTCGGAAAGGGCCATCACAAGATGCTCCACCGACACGTAGGAATCCTTGAGTCTCTTCGCCTCCCGCTCTGCGGCATCGAGCAGCTTGGCCAGACGCTGGGTGATCATCACCTGACCGGGGGTCGCGCCGGGGCCGCTGACCTTCGGCCTACGCGACAGTTCACGATCCAGATCGGATCGAAGTGCTTCGACATTCGCGCCGGCCTGTTCGAGCAGTCGGGGCACCAACCCATCCTGCTGATCGACCAATGCGAGCAGCAGGTGCTCTCCGTCGACTTCGGTGTGGCCCATTCTGGTCGCAACATTCTGGGCTTCCTGCAAGGCTTCTCGTGACTTTTCGGTCAAGCTGCCGGTGTCCATGAGGATGTCCTCCTTCTGCGGGCCGCTGTTTCGAGCCTTTCGATTCGATCCAGCAGATCGAGCACGAGCCCGATTGCCGAGTAGTTGAGACCCAGACCCGTCCGCAGTCGTTGGATGCGTGCGGCGTGGGTCACTTCGGATGGGTCGAACGACATCTCTCCGCCGGCGTAGCGGTGGGCGTCGAGCAGTCCGAGAGCCACGAGTTTTCGTGCCAGATCCGGGTGCAGGCCAGTACGTTCGGCGAAGGCGTCCGGCGACAATCCGGTTCGGCGAACCAATACGTACTGAGTGATCGGCGTTGAGGTGCTCATGTCTCTTTCCTCGGATTGAAGTTCGATTCGGCGCCCAACTGCTCGAACAGTTCGCGTTCACGTGCTGTCGGTTTCGACGGAACCATCACCTTGATTTCGGCGTAGAGGTTGCCGTTGGCACCGCGCGGATTCGGCATTCCCTCTCCGCGCAGGCGCAGCTTCCTACCAGTCGAAGAGCCAGGCACCACTTTGACTTTCGCCTCTCCGCCCGGTGTGGGAACGACGACTGTCGACCCGAGAACCGCCTCCCATGGCGATACGGGCAGATCGACGTAGATGTCCCGACCCTGCACGCGGAACCGTGAATGCGGTTTGATCCGCACCACGAGGTACAGATCCCCAGGCGGCGCGTCACCGTTGCCTCGGCCTCCTTGCCCGGCCAACCGGATTCGCTGGCCGTCCAGGACGCCGGCTGGAATGTCGACGTCATACTGCCGTCCGTCCAGTCTGAGAGTGCGTTTTCCGCCCTGATAGGCCTCTTCCAGAGCCAGTTCCAGTTCGGCCTCCTGATCGGCGCCGGGAATCGGTCCGAACCCACCGCCTCCGCCGAACATCTGCCCGAAGAGGTCTTCGAAGTCGACGGCACCCTCACCACCGACACCGTGGCCGAAGTGCACCCGTCTCCCGCCACCGCCGTACCCGGCGGCGTTTGCCCGCACCCGTTCGTCGTAATCCTCGGGTACATGCCGGAAGTCGTCACCGAATCGGTCATAGCGTTTCCGGGTGTCCGGGTCGGACAACACCTGATAGGCCTCGTTGACCTCCTTGAACCTGTCCTCCGCAGTGGGATCCTTGTTCACATCGGGGTGGTACTTGCGGGCCAGCTTGCGGTACGCCTGCTGAATTTCGTCGGTGCCGGCGCCCTTCGGTACGCCGAGTACTTCGTAGTAGTCACGGGCCATCGGTGCTCACCCCTCTGGGCGGCTGACGACCACCGCGGCGGGCCGCAACTGTCGCCCGTCCTCTCCATAACCCGGGCGCAAGACCTCGACCACGGTCCCGGACGGAAGGTCGGGTCGGGTTACCACACTGACCACTTCGTGGAGTTCCGGGGAGAACGGCACACCGACCTCGTCGTGGCGCTCGAAGCCGAGTCGTGAGAGCACCTGTACCGCCTGGTCCCGGATCGCCTTCACACCGTCGACGACGGCCTGCGGATCGCTGCCTGCGTGTGCAAGCGCAAGCTCCAAGTTGTCCAGTATCGGCAGCCACGCCGCCGAAACCTTCGCTACTTCCGCGGCGCGTTCACGGTCCAGATCTTTGGCGTATCGCTTGCGCAGGTTGTCCAGATCTGCGACGGCCCTGCGCCAACGGTCCTCGAGTTGAGACAGCTCGTCTGCCGTCTCGGCGCGATCGGACTCGGTCTTGCTTTGATCCGTGTCGGCGCTGTTGGTAGTCGGCTCAGTCGTCGAATGATCTGCAGACATTTCCATCGTGCGCCTCAGCTTCGATCGAATTCGGCGTCGATCACGTCGCCGTCATTCGACGACGCAGCATCAGCGCCGCCTGCTTGGCCGTCGTCCGACTGGTCCGGCACAAGTCCGTAGAGCAGCTGTTGCAG
Organism: Rhodococcus sp. C-2; assembly: GCF_027854095.1. Taxonomy (NCBI): domain Bacteria; kingdom Bacillati; phylum Actinomycetota; class Actinomycetes; order Mycobacteriales; family Nocardiaceae; genus Rhodococcus; species Rhodococcus sp. C-2. The sequence goes on from NZ_JAQGFI010000003.1 coordinate 135,099, forward strand.
CTCCGAGGTGAGTGGCTGAACCTCCGCGGGTGAAGCGCCGTCCTGCAAGGCCTTTCGGGCGTCGGCAACCAGCATCTCGGCCCGCGCCTTCTCATGCGGCGGGGCACTGTCACCGAGTTCGGCGAGTCGCCGCTCCACTTGATACGCAACCGAATCGAGCCCGTTGCGCGCGTCGACCGCCTTGCGCAGCGCCTCGTCCTCACCCCGGTTCCGTTCGGCCTCCGCCAACATGCGCTCGACCTCACCCTGATCCAGGTTGCCCTGTTCACTGATCGTGATGCTCTGTTCCTTGCCGGTATCCTTGTCGCGAGCGGTGACGTTCAGGATGCCGTTGGCGTCGATGTCGAAAATGACTTCCACCTGGGCCTCGCCACGTGGCGCGGGGCGGATGTCTTCCAGCCGGAACCGGCCCAGCACCCGGTTGTCGGCCGCACGTTCGCGTTCGCCCTGCAACACCACGACGTCTACGGCGGACTGATTGTCTTCCGCCGTGGAGAACACTTCGCTGCGCCGTGCCGGGATCGTCGTGTTCCGCTCGATGATCTTCGTCATCACGCCGCCCTGCGTCTCGACGCCGAGGGACAGTGGGGTGACATCGAGTAACAACACATCGGAAACCTCGCCTTTGAGCACGCCTGCCTGGACTGCGGCTCCGAGGGCAACGACCTCGTCCGGGTTGACGCCCATGTGGGGGTCCTTGCCGCCGGTCAGCCGGCGAACCAGCGCCTGTACAGCCGGGATACGTGTCGAACCGCCGACCAGTATCACTTCGTCGATGTCGTTGGCGGCGACCTTGGCGTCACTCATGGCCTGCTTCACCGGGCCGAGGCACCGTTCCACCAGATCGGCAGTCAAATCATCGAACTTCGATCGCATGATCGTAGTGGTGAGATGTTTGGGACCATTCGCGTCAGCGGTGACGAAAGGCAGGTTTACCTGGGCCTGGGTCACCGAGGACAGCTCAACCTTTGCCTTCTCCGCGGCTTCGAACAGTCGTTGCAACGCCTGCGCATCCTTACGCAGATCGATGTTCTCCGCGCGCTGGAATTCGTCGGCGAGGTAGTCCACCACGCGTCGATCGAAGTCGTCGCCGCCCAAGTGGGAGTCGCCGGCCGTGGAACGAACCTCGACTACCCCCTCTCCGACGTCCAGCAGGCTCACATCGAAGGTTCCGCCGCCGAGGTCGAAGACCAGTACGGTTTCGTGGGTCTGTTTGTCCATGCCGTACGCGAGTGCCGCAGCGGTCGGTTCGTTGATAATCCGCAAAACCTCGAGGCCTGCGATACGGCCGGCGTCCTTGGTGGCGTTTCGTTGCGCGTCGTTGAAGTAGGCAGGAACAGTGATGACCGCTTCCTTCACCTTCTCACCGAGGAACTTGCTCGCGTCGTCGACGAGCTTGCGCAGCACGAGAGCGCTGATCTCCTCTGGTGCGTATTTCTTGCCGCGCACGTCGAAGCGGGCCTCACCGTTGTCACCCGCTACGACGTCGAAGCTGACCGCTTTGGCTTCCTCGGAGATCTCGTCGTAGTGACGTCCGATGAAGCGTTTCGCCGAGTAGATCGTGCCCTTCGGATTCAAGATCGCCTGCCGTCGGGCAAGCTGGCCCACCAGACGCTCACCGTTCTCGGTGAACGCCACCACCGAAGGCGTCGTCCGTGCTCCCTCCACATTGGAGATCACCACCGGCTCGCCGCCTTGCCAGCTTGCGATGACCGAGTTGGTTGTGCCCAAGTCGATGCCTACAGCAGTTGTCATGACTCAATTCCTTTCGATCGGCCCGGCCGTTGAGCAAGTGCGATTCCGCCCGCAACTTCGCTCGATGTCGGCAAGGACTTCGTAGTTCCCTGGTTTTGGCGAGTGGATTGGGTGAAGTCACGGAGACCGAGCAGGGCGCCGATAACGGCGCCCGACACCAATCCGTGGATGGCGGGCGTGAGGCTCGAGAGCGGCCGAGGGTAAGGGTTTCCGCCACTGTGCTTTGACATCACGCCCCTCAGCGTTGATGTTGTGGGGTTCGCCGGGCCTGTGTGTACTGACAGGGCCCGACCGCCGGTCAACCGGTTGAGCTCACGAACCACCCAGCCATGATGAGTCTTTTCGTCCGCCTAAAGGGCGTCAACAACATTCGCCTGATGGGCGGGGCGCAACGGGGCAGTGGCGACCACACCTGCCCTTGATCGAAGATGCCCGCCGGAACCCGATCGAAGCGGCCATCGCATGAAACTCCGAGTATCGGCTTCGACACGAAAACTCGAGTGTCGGCCGCTACTGCGGTACGTCCACACTACCGCGGCGCATGCAAAAGGAGAACTCCCTTTGCGAAAGATCGTCACAGTCAGTGAACAGCAGCTCCGTTGAACCCGGACGAGATTCATTGTAGTTCTATCGAATCGCCTTGTGACAGAAAGGTAATGAGCCACTACTGGCCGGTTCCGATTGGTTGCGAGTAGGTGGCGAACACCCGCGTGCTGCACGGTTCAACGTCCCGTTCTGTGGCTGGTCAACAGACCGCTCAGGCGGGAGCTATTGCAATTCAACATGTTTCGGCCACCGTCACTACGGGACTTACGTGGTTCTCGTCTATTCCTGTGCTACATCATTTGGCAGGATTTCGATCGAGGGGTCGGTTTGCTCTCGCCCCCGTGGTGGCGCAGGTGTGCCAGGTCTGGCCGTGGTTGTGTTCGTCTCGGCTCGGAGCCGCCTCAGGGATGCAGTACGACTTTGGTCCAACCGTCGTCGTGAGCGTCGAAATGCTGGTAGCCGGATTCGGTTTCGCCGAGCGGGCTTGGCCGGCGTCAATTCACCTGACGCGCGGATGAAACAGAGCTCACAGCGCCGCCACGGCCGCCTCGGCGACGGTCTTGTCCTGCTCCCCGGTGCCGCCGCTGACGCCGACAGCGCCCACGACCTGGCCGTTGTGCCGCAGAGGCACACCGCCTGTGAAGATCATGATGTGTCCGCCGTTGGAGGCGTGTATCCCGTAGAACTGCTCGCCCGGGCCCGCGTTGGCCGCGAGGTCCTCGGTCGAGACGTCTAATGCCCGCGCGGTGAACGCCTTGTTGATCGAGATGTCGATGCTGGCGATCCAGGCACCGTCCATTCGCACGTGAGCCACGAGGTTGCCGCCGGCATCGACCACCGCAATGTTCGACGGCGACTCGATCTCGGTGGCTTTGGCCTGTCCTGCGGCGATGACCCGCTGCGCATCGTCGAGGGACACCGAGGTCTGGTTCACGGTCATGACGCACCTGCCCCGAGCTTCGCGAACTGCTCGACGATGGCCTGACGGAACGCAGGAAGGTCGTCGGGCGAGCGGCTCGAGATCAGGTTCCCGTCGATCGCGACCTGTTCGTCTACGACTTCTACTCCTCCGGCCCCGTCGGCAGTCGGTATCGCTATCTGCTTGCCCTGCAGTGGCATTGGCATCGTTGTGCTCCTCTCGGTTCTGGCCGTGTCAGGGATGCAGGACGACTTTGGTCCAGCCGTCGTCGCGAGCGTCGAAGTGCTGGTAGCCGGATTCGGCTTCGGCGAGCGGGAGTTCGTGGGAGATGATCCAGGAGGGCTTTGCCCGGTCTTCGTGGATGAGGTCGCGCAGTTGCCGGTTGTAGTGTTTGACGTTCGCTTGTCCGGTGCCGATCTTCTGGCCCTTGAACCAGAATTTGCCCATGTCGAAGGCGATCTTGCCGTTGCGCTCGAGTTCGTCGGGGCCGTTCTGGTCCTGGGGAAGGAAGATGCCGACCACCCCGATGTGGCCGGTGAAGCGCACCGAATCCACGAGCCGGTTCATCGTCATGGCGGCGTCCTCGTGGCCTTGCGGGTCGTGTGCCTGATAGCCGACGCACTCGCACCCCTTGTCTGCGCCTTTCCCGTTGGTTTGCTCGAGGACCTGCTCGACGGGGTCGCCCTTCGAGTCGTCGATGGGGACGACGCCGATCTCTTCGGCCAGGCGTAGCCGGTCGGGGTGGCGGTCGACGATCATCACCTTGCTCGCTCCCTGGATCATCGCCGAATACGCGGCCATCAAACCGACTGGGCCAGCGCCGTAGACCACCATCGAATCGCCGGGTTGCATGTCGGCCAGGCGGGTGCAATGCCATCCGGTGGGAAAGATGTCCGACAGCATCACGTAGTCGGTTTCCTTGTCCTGGGCATCCTCGGGCAGTCGCAGACAGTTGAAGTCGCCGAACGGCACTCGCAGATATTCCGCCTGTCCGCCCCAGAACGGGCCCATCCCCGCGAAACCGAATGCAGCGCCGGCCATCTTCGGATCGGGGTGCACCGTCAGGCAGAATGCGGTCAACCCTTCCTCGCAGTTTCGGCAGAAGCCGCAGCCGATGTTGAACGGCAAGCACACTCGATCCCCTGGCGATACTTTGACCACTGCATTGCCGACTTCGGCGACGATGCCCAAGTTTTCGTGACCGAGGACCATTCCGGGCTCCAGATCGGTGCGGCCTTCGTACATGTGTAGATCCGACCCGCAGATGTTGGTGCTCGTGATCTTCACCAGCACATCTGTCGGATTCTCGATCCGCGCATCGGGCACGTCCTTGACGTGGACCTCTCGAGGCCCGTCGTATACTAGCGCTTTCATCGCGGCACTCCCTTGTCTTGTAGCTGCGGCTTTCCGGTTGATCTCGTCGGCCGCAGGCGTCCACGCGTGAGCGACCGACCGAATGAATCGTGCTGTTCGGGGAAGGTCCACGGGGCGCAGAAGTGAAGACCGCACCAAAATGTCGGCGCACCAACATTTTTCCTGCCATCGACGCAACTGCGGCTGCATCCAGGCATCGCATTCCCTCACCATGGAGTCTCCTCCTTCGGCTCCACGATCGCTAGGGGGTTGGGATCGGTTTCCTCGAACGGTGGGTTTGGGTACCTTCCATTAACCGATGGATGGTGTGATGCTTGACAGTGTTCACCACCTCGAAGAGGAGATCCGATATGGCCACCAAGGCGCTGCTGGTCCGACTTGAAGCGAAGCCCGGCAAGGAAGAAGCGGTCGAGGAATTCCTCCGATCGGCACTGCCGCTCGTCGAGCAGGAGCCCGGCACGAAACCCTGGTTCGCGGTGCGGTTCGGGCCCTCGTCGTTCGGCATCATCGACGCATTCCCGGACCAAGCTGCCCGCGAGACACATCTCAATGGTCCGGTCGGCAAGGCCCTCGGCGAACGCGCCGACGAACTCTTCGCTGCGCCGCCCGAAATCAGCTACCTCGACGTTCTCGCTGAAAAAGTCTGAACAACCGACTGGAAAATGTCTTGTCGATGGCGGTCACATTCGGTTGTGAATACAGTTGTGCCACAGCCATACCCGAATCACGGTAGCTTTGCCGGCGTGCGCGGCTGTGGCGTACTGTCCGTCGCTCGCTTCCGCCCAGGTATCGGTAGATCACGAGCAGGGCACTCAGTCGAGCCAACTCGCTACCCGTGTAGGAAGAGCATTTCAAACTCGTTTCATTGCAAAGTGTTTCGAGTTTGAGGTGACCTTCCTGGAGTGAAGTAGGACTCCTTGTTCTTGGAGGAGGGCTTAGTGGAGCACCACGGATCATCGAGCAAGGACGATTGGTGCTAGTCCTGTTGGAAAGATGGTCATAGACGATGGCAAAGGTGAGGTCGGATGGATTCACCATCACCGTGCGCCGGTCACCGACCTGGGGTAGCACGTTACCTTTGGGTGCCTCGCAGTCAGCGTCGAACATGTCCAAACCCGGGCCGCTGATACGGACGGTCAGTTCGGCGGTGTCTTGGCCCTCGTTGAGGTCCCGGATGCGGTTGACGGCGAAAATTTCTGCAGTCGCTGCAATACCGACGGCCCGGAATCGCTTTCCTCCCAGCGCCATCCATAGGTACTGACTGCAAGCCCGATTCCGATCGGGAAGGTGAAGACTCCCCACTACACGGCCGGTCGATCGAGTACGTCATCATCCCGGCGGCGAAACCGATGAGTTCGACCTGCCGCGGTTTGTCCGTGTTCTTGTTGGACAAACCGACACCCTGAGTGAGGGGGTGGTTTTCGGGTGGCTGTTTCAGGATTGAAAAGCGGTGATGCCGCGTCCCCGTGTGGTTGGCGTCGGAGCGGTGTGAGCCCGGATTGCCCTGGACTGAATATTGTTGCAGTCGTTAGCTGTTCGCCGTTTGATGCGATCTCGTTGTGTGCGGTTTTGTTGGTTGCCGACCATATCATGTTGCCGTTGTTGCAAAGCGCCAGTAGGTGTTTGTTGGCATCAACGACGGCTGAGGTTGGAAACGCCATGGACGATCTCCGCTGGCAAATTATGTAAGGGGTGGTGGGTGCCCCTTGGAGCGCTCGGAATGCTCGTGGGAAGTCGCGGCCACACCTGTTGCCACAGAACCATGGCGATAGGTCACCTGTCGGGTCGGGGCCTGGTGCTGGAAAGGTTCGAACCTAGTCAACAGTTTCCGTCGGCAGTCACTCCCGGTCGTCGACACACTGGTGAATCCTGACGCCCCGTGCCTCGTTCGTAGCTCCGTTGCTAACGGTTTCATCCCGTCGAGTCCAGGGAGAGGGGCAGTGTTGACCGACTGCTGGTGGATTGTTCTCAGCTGTCGAAAAGGCCATCTTTGCCCGGAATTTCAGCGCCAACTGTCGCGTAGTTTTTCGAAAGTCGCAGGTTGATCTGACAAATAGATCGGAATCTACAGCCGCCATCGCCTGAAGGTTGGACAAGAATCGGTCATGGTGGGATTCGGGGCGAGCACCAGCGATTATGTCGATGTTGGGCGGCTGCCGAGCGGTTACGGTGTTTGTCGAATCAGTCTCGGAGCCCGACGAACATCCGGCCACGACAAGTGCGACCGTAGCGAGAATCGCAACAGAAAGGATGGGTACGCGGCGACTGTCACGCTGGACTCCGTTTCCTCGGTTTCGCGAAACTTACCAGGACAACCGGCTCTCGGAATTCACTCTGAGCCACGAGATGCCTGTTTTCGATACCCGCCGCCAGAGAGTGAGCCCGGGAACGCGCGTTGCTGAGCAGCGCTCTGCGGGGCGGCAAACTGAAGGGACGGCAGCACCAGCTCACCCGAGAAGACGTACATCCCTTGCGATTTTAGAGACCGGCCAGCCATAAACCGAAGTTTCATCAGGTCGATCATCACGAGTAACACTCAGTGCCAGCATCTTTCGAACGCACCCAGCTCGACGATTCCGGTGTCACTGCAAAGCCGAGAGAACCGTGTCGACCCGCCCACGGAGTGGGCCGTCAAGCTCGACAACTACCAGGGAGTCACACACCTGCATCGGATCGGCGTACACCAAATCCAGCAACGCGTCGTTCACCGCGCGCTGCAGCTCCGGCATCCCCACCGCAGGCAACTTCTGCACTGTTTCGACGGTAATCGGCACCACAACCAGCACGTCGAGAGTACGTAGCGCGGACCTCACAATCGCCGCCTCGACTTCTGCCTCCGGATCGACACCACACGCCGACAAGTACGCCAGGAAGTCGAGCGGCGTGCGATCGAATACAACACCAGAAGAAGGTGTAGTCAGCAATCGCAGTGAACGACGAAGCTGCGCACGGTAATCATCAGCCGAGGGTGGAAACTCGAACTCGCGCCCCTCCTCTTCGAGCACGAAATACGGTTCATCGACCCGAATGTGCCCCGCGAGGCGGCCACACAACTCGTCGACCAGCGTGCTCTTGCCGGTCCCGTGCGGGCCGGATACTCCAATACGCATTAGTGGGACCCTCTCGAAGAAAGTTACGGAACTACCCGTCAGTTGAGCACCCGTCGACCGCCGGCTCGATACCGACCCCTGGATGCCCCGACCCGTCGACAATTCTCGTTGCACCTCGGTCGAGTCGTACTGAGGGTATCGAGGTGAGATCGGATCACCGTGGTGATCTGCTCGGAGTCGGTGGGCATCTTCGACGACTGCCTGCCCTCGGTAGTGGGATCTGCTGAACTTATCGTGCATCCCGAGAGCAGCAGTGCTGCAAGGGCTCCGCCGAAGAGGATCGATTCCACCGATCGCCGGCGGTAGTGGTTTATGGGTGGATTCACCGAAACTCCATTATTCGTGAACATGTTGCGCCCGGAAAGTCATCCAGCCGTCGGCCAGAAGACAAACGCGGCGGACAGCAGAGCAAGGCTGAGGACCGCGGTGGCATTGGCGGCGCGAACAAAGACGTACTGCTCCGCATCCTCGGCGCCGAGACACAGCGGGGTCAGCTGCAAGGCCAGCGACAACATCCCGGTACCGAGCGCGCCGAGGGCGAACAATTGTCGAGAATCCATCAGCGGTATCCAATCCCGTTGCAGTCCAAAGGAACAACGAGCTGGTCACATGCGCGAACGTAGACTCGGCGAGAGTTCTCCGCACCAGCGGCCGAACTCCTGAACCGAGGATGCAGTCGAGAAGCTGCAGGGGGAGATTTCAGCATCTGGTGAGGACTCCCCGGCAAAATGCGACACAAAACGTCGCTACTTCAGGTGGTTGGGCCGAATCGCAATCCGCGGAGCAGTCGGCGGTAGGAGAAGCGGTCGTCCCAAATGCGAAGCAGGCCGTTTGCGAATGTGTAGTGGCCGTCTACGTCGAGGTGCATGGCAAACCATCCGATGCGGATGATCTCTCGTCGCCGGGAGGACACGGTGTTGTGGTCGGTGGTCATCGTGAGCACTTCCACGACCTCGTACCTGGTGATCAGGCGAGAGACGATCGTGAGCGCCAGTTCGACGCGTTTGCTTCCACGCACGCTGGGCAGGCCGGTATTGCGCCATTCGATGTCGGGATCGACGAGTGCGCGCACGGCATCGGCGTCCATTTCTTCCAGTGCGATCAGCAGGTCCACCACCCGCGATGTCAGTTGATCGTCGTTCAACAGGTACTCCGGTTGTCTGGAATTGTGTTTTCTCATCGGTGGATTCATGTGGTGACCGTCAGGCAGGGACTGTTGCTCCGCGAAACGCACAGGAGCATCTTGCCGGCGGCGCGCTCGGCTGGGCTCAACGAATTGTCACGATGATCGACGTCGCCGTCGCTGACGTGGACCATGCAGGTGCCGCAGAAGCCCTGACGACATGAATAGGGGGCTTTCGGGTTCACACGCAGCACCGCGTCCAGTGCGGTCTGGTCGGCGGCGACATCGATGACCTGACCGGTGCGAGCCAGTTGGATGCGGAAGGGTCGTCCATCGACGACCGGTGCGGCGGAGAAGCGTTCGGCGTGCACTTCCACACCGGGCTCGTTGCGCACACTAGCTGTGATCAGGTCCAGCATCGGGACCGGACCGCAACAGTAGATCGCGTCGCCGCTGCGGACATTCGGCGGGAGAAGATCATTCGCTGCGGGTAGGCCGTATTCGTCGTCGGTGCGGATGGTGACCCGATCACCAAACGGCGACAATTCCTCGAGGAACGGTAGTGTGCGGCGCTCGCGACCGACGTACATCAGCGACCAATCCAGGCCCATGCGCTCCGCCTCGCGGACCATCGGCAGTATCGGTGTGATGCCGATGCCACCCGCCACGAAGTGAACGCGCTTCGCGCGCTCGATTCGCCCGGGTTCGACGAACCCGAATGCGTTGCGTGGACCGCGAACGCCGACGACGGTACCGACTGGCAACTCGTCGTGGACCTCGTTCGATCCGCCGCCACCATCAGGAATCCGGCGTACCGCGATCCGGTAGCAGCGTCGATCGGCGGGATCGCCGCACAGCGAGTACTGACGTACCCGTCCCGAGGGCAGGTACAGGTCGAGGTGTGCCCCGGGATACCACCGTTCGAGGTCGCTGCCGTCAGGTGCTCGCAGTTCGAGACTGACCACGTCGTTGTCGGTGGCCACCGTCGTGCGCTCCGACACCGTGAGCGTTGTCTTGTACTCGTCGATCCGGTTTTCCGGTGGCTCGTCGCGATGAATCAAGACCGCCAACTTGACCTGCGTGGAGACCAGGACATCCAGAATGCGCAGAATCGAGTCGCGGCGCTTGCCGCGACGTAGGTCGACCGGGATCTCGCGGGGGGCCGGCCACCGCTGTGTGAGTTCGGGCGCGTTGGGTGTCATGTGTTGACCCGCTTGGCCGCTGGCGATTGCGCGACGTAGGCGAGGGCCTGGGCGGTGGACCCCACACTGTCGGGGTGAAATCCCGGCACGAACGTCGACACACCGCTCCAGAACCATTTCGATACACCAGGCACCAGTCCGCGGCGTCCGGCGCGGACGAATTCCAGTAGCAATCGTGGATAACCGATGTTCGGCGTGTTGGGGTCGTTGCGACTCAGATACATCGCAGCACGGAGCAACCACCCCAAAAAGATTGGCCACGTGATGATCATGGAGATACAGCGGCGAAAGTAGCCGACTCCGAAGCACGTGGCGACCTCGTGTGCCACGGCACGATGCTCGACCTCTTCGGCCCCATGCCACCGATAGAGGTCAAGCATCTGCGGATCCGCGCCGAATTTCTCCAAGTCCGCGTTCAACGCCCAGTCGCCCACGAACGCGAACATATGCTCCGAAGACGCGCAAATCCCGAGACGCTCGATCAGACGCTGCCGGATGGCCCGCGGATCGGGGTCGTCACCGACGCCCAAAGTTCTACGGAAGAAATACTGCATCTGGCGGTTGAACGGGGCCGGGTCGATCCCGTGCCGTGTGAACACCTGATTCATGACCTCGTCATGCGCCTCTGCGTGCAGCAGTTCTTGACCCATGAAACCGAGCATGTCCTCGCGAAGCTTCTCGTCGTGCACGTCCGGGAGGGCCTGCTCGAAGGCCTGGATCATCATCCGTTCGCCCTCCGGGATGACGAGGTTCATCGAGCTGAGGAGGTATGAGGCGATCGGCTCGTTCGGCAACCACACCAAAGGCGCTTTCTCCCAGTCGAAATCGACTCGCCGCGGACGGATCGCTACCCGGCCGGGCGGTGCGATCGGACTCTGTGTCAGTCCACTCGTAATTCGCATGACCACTCCTCATTCATAAGTACGCAGCAGTACTTATGAATGAGCATGGCGATCTACCCTTGGCTTGTCAACACCGGACTACGAAGGGTTGGACGAGAGATCCAGTACCCGTTCAAGGAAGGACATGATCGGCGCATGAAGATTCATGTACGAATTCGACCCGTCAACCACCTGGCGGTAGAACAACTCGTTGCAACCGCCGATCGCCGCGAGAAACACTTCACGCCCCGGGGCTTCTGAAGACTTGGACGAGTAGCCGACGAGCAATGCATCGGCGAGCAGTTCCACGTACTCGTTGCGCTTCGCCACCCCGGCCGGGCCGGCCACAGGTAGGTCCACCACCCAGGCTCGCACGAACTCCGGTTCGGACGAACACGTCTCGAGATACTTCTCGATGACAGCCGAAAGCTGTTCGTGTAGAGATAAATTGGCGGTCGAGCTTTGTGTCGAGGTGATGTTGGAGACGATCACCTCGATGCCGGCGTCGATCGCCGCGATCAAGCACGCTTCTTTGCTCTCGAACTGCTTGTAGAAAGCTTGACGAGACACCCTGGCACGCCCGACGACATCGGCGATCGTGGTCGAGGCGATCCCCTTCTCCGCCGTCGACGAGATCACCGCACGCAGAATGCGATCGCGTTGCGCGTCTTGGACCTCGTCCACAGCCAGTCGGCCGCGGCCACGCGGCAACCCGGGGAGGTCACGATCGAACGATCCAGCCAGCCTGCGCATACCGAAATCGTAGCCCGCCTGGCGCCATCGGTTCTCTCGCTCACCACGTCTGTGGACCAACAGCCATGCGAGTGGACCGATGTCGAGTGGAATTGCCCCCGAGGTGCTCTGAGGCAATCTCCCATCGCGACACGGTTGCGTCCAGTTCGTCGTTTCTCCGTGGTGGGGCTGCTCCCTGTGACGAGTCCAGCCGTGGTGCGGCGGAGGGCATCGAAAAGCCTCCTGCATCGACGAAGGCCGTCCGCTGTATTGCATGGTCGTGGAGTGTTGCCTCGTGGAGTGTGAGCACGGGTGTGACACAAGCGTTCAGGCCGTCGAAGACCTCGACCCAGGCGTCGCGATCGTGTGTGGCGAAGGTTCTGCCGAAGCGTTCGGACAAGTCGTCCCAGTTCGATTGGTCCCAGCGATTCGGCAACGAGGCGGGATCCAATCCGAGTCCGAACACGAAGCGGTCGTAGTACACGTCTTCGAGGGCCCCTACCGCCATGTACCTGTGGTCTGCGCACTCGTACGCGCGGTAGAACGGGGCAGATCCGTCGAGGAGGTTGGTTCCACGACGGGCTGACCAGCGGCCGGCATGCTGCCACGATCGGACGAGCGCAGTCAACGAACTGGCGCCGTCGACCATCGCTGTATCCACCACCTGGCCTCGGCCAGTGCGTTCTCTTTCGTGCAGCGCGGCAAGTACTCCTACGAGCAGGAACATCGATCCGCCGCCGAAGTTCCCGACGTAGTTCAGCGGCGGTGACGGCGGCCCGGAAGCCGGTCCGAGCTGTTCGAGCGCGCCCGAAAGCGCAAGGTAGTTCAGGTCGTGCCCGGCTTCTCGGGCCATCGGTCCCTTCTGGCCCCAGCCACTCATTCGGCCGTAGATCAGCCCCGGATTGTCCTGCAGGCAGATCTCGGAGCCCAGGCCGAGCTTCTCCATCGTGCCGGGCCGAGAGCCCTCCATCAGGACGTCCGCTCGGCCGATCAGCCTGCGCACCTTGGCGAGATCTTCGGTCTTGGTCAGATCTGCAGTGAGTTCGGTCCGCCCTCGGAGCATCCCCGCATTCGCATCGTCGATTCCGTCATCTGCTCCCATCGAGATGGGGCGCACGATGCGCACGACATCGGCGCCAAGATCTGCCAACATCAGACCGGCGTGCAGTAGCGGCCCTATGGCCTCCATTTCAATGACCCGGATACCCGACAGCGGCCCGCCGTGCACTCCGCCGGTGGCTTCGTCCTGCATGATCACCCTCGCGCGGTCGGAGTCGGGACCGACTCGGAGCGTGCCGGCTCGGTACGAAAATCTGCCGGGTCGACTCGGTAGGTCATGGCCCAGTAGTCGTTGATCCGCCATGGAAGGACCGACACGACGCGACCGTCCGGGTTTCGGTACCAGTTCTCCATTGCCGGATGGGTCCAGACCATCTGTGCGTGCTGTCGGTCGACGGCCTCGTTGTATCGATCGTTGACCTCGGCCCGGCACTCCATCGCGCCGAGGTTTTCCGATTGCATCAACTTCAAGGCATCCATGATGTAGCGGACCTGACATTCCAGGATCGTGATGAAGCTCCCCCCATGTCCCAGGCCGGTGTTCGGTCCGGTCATGACGAAGAAATTGGGGAAGTCAGGAACTGTGATTCCCAGGTAGGCGCGCGCGTCGTGCTCGCCCCAGATTTCTCCGGTGGACCGGCCGGATCGACCGACGATGTCCATCGGGTAAAGAACGCGCACACTGTGGAAACCCGTCGCCATGACAATGACGTCCAGCTGGTGCTCGACGCCGTTCGTGTCGACGAGTCCAGAAGGTGTCAGGGCGTCGACTCCGTGGGGCACCAGTGTGACGTCGGGCTTACGAAGCATCGTGAACCAGCCATTGTCCAGCAGCATTCGCTTACCAAAGGGCGGATAGTCCGGAAGAGATGCCTCGATCAGATCTGTTCGATCACCCAGCTGATCGCGGAGATAGCGTTCGTAGAACTTGCGATGACCATGGTTGGTCGCATTGATCGAGGCGCTCGGCTCTGGCCAGTCGGGGTCGACCTGGAGGGACGAGTACACCTTGTCGTTGAAGATCCACGACAGACGCGCCCGGTACCACTCGCGATAGCCGGGGATGTTGTCCATCAGCCAGTGGACGCCGTCGTCGATGGTCGTGAAGTAGTCGTCGTTCGGTGCGATCCACTGTGGTGAGCGCTGGAAGATCGTCAGCGATCCGACACGATCCGCGATGGCCGGGCCGATCTGCATAGCACTGGCTCCGGTACCGACGATGCCCACTCGCTTTCCGCGGAGCGACTCGGGATCGTCGAGCTCGTTCGGCCACTCGGCGGAGTGGAAGAGGCGACCACGGAAGGTCTCGATTCCCGGTAGATGCGGGATCTTCGGACGATTGAGCAGACCGACCGCGCTGATCAGGATGGGAGCCTCGAGGGTCTCCGGCGCCTCACCTGGTCGCTGGACGGACACACGCCAACTCTGTTTCGACTCCTCGAACTCGGCGCGCGTCACCTCATGGCGGAAGCGGACATTGCGCCGGATGTCGTTGGCCTCCGCAAAGTCCTCGAGATATCCCTGAACCTCGTCGCGCTTGCCGAAATGGGTCGACCAGTTACGAGGGAACGACGAGATCGAGTAAAGGTGGCTCGGTGTATCAACTCCGGCGCCCGGATAGCGGTTCTCCCACCATGATCCGCCGACGTCGTCGTTCTTCTCCAGGATCACGTGAGGGATTCCAGCGCGGGTGAGCTCGACGGAGGCCAGCATCCCCGCGATGCCGGCTCCGATCACGATGGCGTGGAGTCGCTCGTCGCACTTGGCGGTGGCAGGCTTGATCTGCGGACCATTGACTATCTCCGCCATCATCGGCGCAAAGTCCGGCGGCACGGTCTCGCTGCAGGTGAAGTTGAGGATTCGCTCGACTTCCGAGCTGTCCAGCGTCCGCCGGGACGGCTCGTCCAGCGTCCACCAGCGTTCCACTGCGTCGATCAACGCGCTCCGGATTTCGGACTGAACGTCCTCCGGAAGTCCTCCCGTGGAGTTGTCATCCATGCCCCGACTGCGCGTGGGTTGATAGCGGGGTGCCACCCACCGCTCATCGGCGGTCAGCTCCAGCAACACGGCGAGCATGGTCGGAACGTTGCCCCGTAACACCGCCGAACGCAGGTGGTCACGGTCCAGGTCAGTGACGATAGTCATGTCATGCAGGCTAACAGCCGTTAGCGACACAACCAAGTGTGATTTCGATATTCCCATTGTTGCTTGGAAACTCTGCTTGACCCGCGTGGATGCCGATGACAGTATGAGCCACATCATACTAACCGCGGTAAGCATTCAGGAAGTTGAGGAACCATGGATCTGTCGACAAGTGTCGAATCGGATGCCACTGATGTGCGACGGAGTTCAGGTCCGCTTGTCCGATCCCTCACAGCGACCCAGTCGTCACCGCTAGGGCGAGCGACGTTGGGCGACCAGCTACGCCGCCACTCGCAGAGTCGATACTCGAAGCCGGCGATCGTGTCGTATGCCCCAGGTGGTCGACGCACCGTGACCACCTACGGTGCGCTCAATCAGGATGCCAACCGGGCATCCCATATGTTCCTCGGACTCGGTGTTTCCCGCGGTGACCGGGTCGCCGTGATGGCCCGCAATCGCGTGGAGTCGATCGTCGCCTACTACGGTGCTCTCAAAATAGGGGCGGTGTACTCCGGCATCAATGTCCTTTTCGGACCGAACGAAGTGGCTCAACAGATCGGGCACCTCGAGCCCGCGGTTGTGGTCGTGGCCGCGGAATTCCTGCCATTACTGGAAGAAGCGCTGGCGGGACTCGGTACCCGCCCCGAAATCGTTGTTCTCGACAGCACGGACGAGTTCGGCGGTCACTGCTTCGATCAACTCCTCGCGTCCTCGTCGCCGACAGAGCCGGATTGCGATGTCGACGAGCACGATCTCGCAATGATCGTGTACACCAGTGGAACCGAGGCGGCTCCGAAGGGCGTCATGCTGCCGCATCGCAACTACCTGGTCTCCACCGCACCTGCGTACACATGGGGACTGCGATGCCTGGACGATGACGTCTGGCTCTACGTCATGCCATTCCACACTATTGCCGGAATCGGCTCCCTGACCTCGCTCCTGCTATTGGGAGCGACGCTCGTGCTCCCGGCCAGCCTCGCGCCTGCCGACGCTTTGCACATGATCAAAGCGGAGCAGATCACCGTCCTGGCTCAAACCCCGACGTTCTTCATCTCGCTCGCAGATCATCCTGACTTCGGTCCTGAGACTGTCGGGACCATCCAGCGCTGCCTGACCTATGGAGGTCAGGTCTCGCCGCGAACGGTGGACGCATGGCACCACGCGGCGCCCGCATCGGTGTGGGGCACCTACTGGGGTCAGTCCGAGTTGACGCAGTTGGGCTCCGTCGGCTGGTTCAAGCGACTCGAGGACATTCCCGATCAGGATCCGACCTGGATCGGCAAGCCTGTAGGCCATCTCGAGGTCAAGGTGGTCGATGCCGACGGAAATGAAGCAGAGCGAGGTGAACTCCTCTGTCGCACGCCGTCGGTGATGCTGGGTTACTACAAGGATCCCGAGAAGACCGCCGCTGTCCTCGACGGTGGTTGGGTCCACACCGGCGACATCGTACGTCGCGATTCGGAGGGCAACATGTTCTTCCTCGATCGCAGCAAGGACATGATCAAGACGGGCGGCTACAACGTGTCCTCGCAGGAGGTCGAGCGCGTACTACAAGCCCACCCCGAGGTGTCGCGCGCCGCCGTCGTGGGACTTCCGGACGAATACTGGTCCGAGGCGGTCACAGGCTTCGTCATCGTCATAGACGGCAGCGACCTCACCGGCCAGGAGTTGCGAGACCACTGCAAGACCGTGCTCGCAGGCTATAAGGTTCCAAAGGCGATCAAGATTGTGGATGAGCTGCCCACGGACCCTCAGGGGAAGCTGCTCAAGAGAGAACTACGCCGCCTGTATGCAAAGGACTGAAACGCTGAACATCGATCCTGCCAGCAGCGCGACACCCGGATCCGGTCGACCACGGCTTGAAGGGCTTCCAAGCAGACGTGACGACATACTGGCCGCGGCGGCCGAATACTTCGCTGATCAGGGCTACCACTCGGCAGGCATGCGTGGCATCGCAGATTCGGTGGGAATCAAGGGCGCGAGCCTCTACAACCACTTCACCTCGAAAGAGGAGATCCTCTACGCGATCGCGCTCAAGATGACCCGGGACCCGGTCGAGGAGCATCTACTTGTCCTCGACGAGACTGGAACTCCGGTCGAGCGACTCACCTCGCTGATCGATGTTCATCTGCGGTATTTGGCGATGAACAGGGTCGAGCATCTGGTAAGCCTACGAGAGATCTCGGCGCTTACCGACGAACACCGTATGAGGGTGCTCGAGTACCGCAAGTACTACCAGAGGCGTGTGCGCGATGTGATTGCTGCCGGGGTCCGCGCCGGAGAGTTCGAGATCGCCGACCCACAGCGTGCGGCTGTTGCGGTGCTCGACCTCATGAATGGCGTGAGCTGGTGGCTTCGAGACGACCACGATATCGAGGCGCTGGTGGCAACCTACGTGGATTACATCGTCGTCGGAATTCTCCGTCACCGTCCCGGAACGCAGAGTGGTAACGGCGGTACGCCCAGCTGACGGTTACGCCCGTTCAGCCCGAAAACAGGTGATCCCCCTCCACCCGACGTGGAGGGGGATCACTTGTTTTCGAGCTCGATCAGAGTGCCCGCCGCAACAAAGGAACCAAAGCATCCGGATTCGCGATGGGGTTCGGGTTGGTCCCGCACCAGATGTCCTTGAACGTGTACGTAGCCAGACTGGGGAGGTCGTTTTCGGTCAGTCCGACTTCTCCCAGCGATCTCGGCATGCCGAGCCGCCGGATGAGCGAGTCCGCCAACTCGTGTGCGGGCGTTTGCGGCGCACCCAAGGACGCACTGATCAGCGCCTGGCGATGCTCGTTGACTTCGCGGTTGTACTCGAGCGCGAAGGGCGCCATGATGCAGGAGGTGTACCCGTGTGGGACGTTGAACGAGCCGCCGAGTGCATGCCCGACGGCATGGCTGACGCCCATGTCGAGGCCTGCGACGATCGCGACCATTGACGACCACGCACCGACCTGGCACATCAGCCGCGCATCCACGTCGTCGGTGTTCTCCTTCACTCGGACGAGTCCTTCAGAGAGCAGTCGTATGGCATTCATCGCCATCCCGTCGTAGTACCCGTTCGATTCGAGTGAGCCCAGGGTCTCGAAGGCGTGGTCCAGTGCGCGAACCCCGGTCGACAGCCACAGCCACTCCGGAGTGTGCAGCGTGAGTGCAGGATCGAGGATGACAGCCTTCGGGGTCATCGCCGGATGCAAGTAACCCTCTTTGACGTTGCTCGTCTCATCCGTCGACCCGGCCAACGCGTTGAACTCACCTCCCGCCAGGGTCGTGGGCGCCACCACTACCGGGATCTTCGGGGCGGAGAAGGTGGGGGCGGTCACCGATGTGTCGGGATTGACCTGCAGGTGGTAGGCGTCCATTTGTGATGCTTCGCGAACTCCGTGCTCCAGAGTGATTGCAAGGATCTTCGCCAGGTCCGTCGCCGATCCGCCGCCCACGCACAACAGCATGTCCGGATCGGCGTCGGCAGCAACTCGGGTGGCAGCAATGACGTCTTCGCGCGGTACATGAGGTCGAACCGCATCGAACAGTCCCACGAATCGATCACCCAATGCCTCGATCACCCGAGCGATCTCGTCGGTCTGCGAGTTGAGCGTCCCGCTACATACGACGAAGACTCGGTTCGCCCCGAGCAACTCTGCTTCCTGGGCCGCGGCCTCCGCGACCGGAGCGCCAATGCGGACTCTCTCCATGGACGGCAGAGAGACAAGTGATGACTGCACGGCAATACCATCTTTCTTTCTTGATCCTCAATCCACCACGACGTCGTCAAGAGCGCTCAGCTCTCGCTCGGTCTGTTCAGGAGTGGGATAGAGCGTGGATCCGGCGCTGGGAAATGTCTCGCACCCCGTCGCAGGCTAACAGTGGTTACCCTATAGGAGATTTGTGGCGCACGCCACAATCGTTTGTCTTTTTGGCCAGCGGAACCAGAGGGTGAGGTTAGTCCGTGGGCGTCAATACTGACTTGATCTGCAGTTTTTCAGAAATCCTCATGGCTCCCGGCGGCGCGCCGTTGCATCTCCAGTGGAGGGCGAGAATCGGTTACGGTGGATTCGAGCCCCAAAATGTCGAAGTACCTAACAGCCGATTGCCTAATTTCGGGAACAGCTGCGCGATGACGCCTGGGTTGAGTACTGGGGCTGTAGCCATCACTGGCACTCTTGTGACGGACGCCGAATCCAGTGCGCACCCTTCCCTGCACTCAGGTGCATGGTGTCGACGGCGCGACATGCATCGACTTCGCCGTGGAGAAACGCCTCGAACTCGCCTTGGTCGGAACAGCGGCACTGAGGTGAACAATTATCGCGAGGCGTGCCGCGGGCCGATCCCGCTGCAAAGAGACTTTGCATATCGGGGACGAAGGTTCTTCTTCCGAGATTCACTCCGCCGAAGCTGACCATTGCAGTCGGTCCGGCAAAGTTAGTCGAGACCCTCGGCTTCTGCTGGGGCTTCGAGACTGGGCATACCCACGGTAAATCCGCTGCCGCCGCACGACGCGAACTGTTTCTTCGACTGGATGGACCGTCAGCTAGAGGACATGATTTTCGGGGTTCGATTACGTGCGTATCGAAAGGAGGTGCTGCGTTGTCTGCGTGAGCAAGGGGGCACCGAAGAGGAGAGCACGATGATGTTGCGTCACTTCGGTTCTGAGAGCGCGGTGCCACATCGGCAACCACCCTTCTGCTTGCCGCGCCACACTCGCCGGAGGCTCTGGTCGTGTCACTCGCCCTCGATCAATGGATCTTCCAGTTCGAGAAGCGCGACCTCGTCCGGATTCAAGTTTTCGTTCGGATCCACGGATCGGGTCAACCGGTCGTTTGGACCCAATTCGTCTGGCGCCTGGATGATCTGAAGACCTCGTGCCAAGATCTCGACTCGTCCACGGTTCTCGTTGCTCGTGAGATCTGCTGCGAAAGCAGCAGCTACGGCGTCGCGTGCCAGAGCCTCCGCCAGGTCCCAATCATGGATGTAATCCTCGACCGAAAGGTTCGCTTCTCGCCGGCTCAGCGCGGCCGAAGTGCATCCTTGAAAGTAGAGAGCGACCAACTCCTGAGCACCGTCCCATTCCGCCTCCAGGCCGAGGGCTACCGTGTTCTCCCGCAACGCGGATCGAAGGTCGAGCGCGTCAGCTGCTCTCATCGGGGGTGACGCGCGCACCTTGCTCACGTACTCCTCGAACCCGATCGCGGCGACAGTCCCGACGACATCGATTACTGCGGGCCAATTCGGCCCCAGATGGCTGCCGAGGTCGACGTCCGTGATGGTTGTCGACTCGATGTGTCGGACAAGCGAATCGAGCGAACGATCTGCGTCGTCGTAGAGTCCATCTCGTTGCGCCTGACGAAGCCACTCCGCTTCTGCGACTATCGCATCTCCGGGAATCGAACCGGCGTTCTCGAAAGCTTCATCAATGGATAGCTCAGTACCGACAGCGACTTGGGGCCCCCAAGCCGCTCCGTTGACTCGCAAGAGCTCCGCGGCAGTCTGTACCACGTTCGTCAAACGAACCGACGCGTCAGAAGAGCGACGCAACGCAGCCACATCGGGCCTCGACGGGATGGGTTCACACGCTGGATTGTGCCGTCCACGTTCCGCTTTCGTGATGGTCTCTTCGACGTTCGCAGAGGATGGGCGTGCAGCGAAGATCTTCGATACACCGATAGCACCAGCAGTAGCCACAGCGATGATCAATCCCGCTGCAACGAATTTCGCCCTCCGGGTCGGTACCGCATGCATGCTCTCGATTCCCCTTCGGTGTGCCCCGGACGATGCGAGCGAAATATCGGATTCTATCGCGAACGCTATCGGGCTCGTGGGACTTCAGTATTCGGTCAAGCGCAAGATTGTTGCGGGGATCGTAGCGCCATAGGGACTAGGTGCCTTGAAAGGGTAGTGAGACGACTTCGACGATCGCACAGTCGGGACGGGTGCGCCGGGCTCTCGTCCTTGCGGTATGCAGTCGAAGCCAAGAAATGTCGGTGGACGTAATGGGGGAGCTGCTGCGGGCCGACGGTGATGTTTTGGTAGCCCCATGGCCACAACGTCGAGTAGATCGTGTTCGGTGCCGATCGAAATCCTTGCGGTCGTCACTCTGATGACCCCAAGCAATTCGGAGTACACCTCCTTTCCTCGTCCTGACGTCAATGATCGTCCGGATGCACCCGAAATGA
Source organism: Rhodococcus sp. C-2 (assembly GCF_027854095.1). Lineage (NCBI taxonomy): Bacteria > Bacillati > Actinomycetota > Actinomycetes > Mycobacteriales > Nocardiaceae > Rhodococcus > Rhodococcus sp. C-2. The sequence goes on from NZ_JAQGFI010000003.1 coordinate 156,109, forward strand.
TCGAGCGGCGATGGCAAGCCGCGAGGCGATCTGGAAGAGCTCCCCGTCACCGCACGACGCATCGAGGACGAGGTATCGGCGGCACGCGGGTCGACGAGCGCAACGGCAGGGGCATTCGCGAAGAACTGGCCGACGGTAGCGCCCAGTGGGTTCGGACGTAGTCAGGCGCTGACCGGGTCCAGGAGGCCGGTAAGCCGTCCGGCAATCAGTGCTTCGGCCTCTGTGACAATTCGTTCCACCAATTCACCCACTGTGGGGATGTCGTGAATCAATCCTTGCACAGTGCCAGCCGTCCAGATGCCAGCCTCCTGGTCGCCGCTGTCGAACACCGCTCGGCCCCGCGCACCGGCCACAAGATGTCGAACGTCTTCGAATTTGCCACCACTGGAGAGAATTTCGACAACTTCTTGGCTGATGCTGTTGCGTGCTACCCGTGCGGTATTGCGTAGTGACCTGAAAATCAGTTCCGTGTCGACCTCCGAGGCAGCGACTATCGCCTCTTTGATGTTGCGGTGAATCGGAGACTCCTCGGTGCACATGAACCGGGTACCCATGTTGATGCCGTCGGCGCCGAGCGCGAGGGCCGCCACTAATCCTCGCCCATCGGCAAATCCACCGGACGCGATCATGGGAATGCTGATCCGCTCTGCTGCTGCAGCGATGAGGACGAGACCCGGTACGTCGTCTTCCCCTGGATGCCCGGCACATTCGAACCCGTCGATGCTGATGCCGTCGACGCCGAGGACTTGGGCTTTGACCGCGTGGCGGACGCTGGTGCACTTGTGGAGAACCTTGATGCCTGCGCCGTGAAAGTGCGGCAGATGGGGCGCGGGAGACGATCCAGCTGTCTCGACGACTTTCACTCCGCAGTCGATGATCACGTTGCGATACTCATCGTAGGGCGGAGGTGTGATCGTCGGGAGGATTGTGAGGTTGACCCCGAAAGGTTGATCGGTGAGCTCGCGCGTTCGGGATATTTCTCGGGCAAGATCGTCAGGTGTCGGCTGTGTCAGGGCAGTGAGCATGCCGAGCGCGCCGGCGTTTGCAACTGCCGCTACGAGTTCTGCTCTCCCCACCCATTGCATGCCGCCCTGCACGATTGGGTGGCGAACTCCGAATGTCTCGGTAAATGCGGTGGTCAGCACTGGACATCTCCTCGATGGTGCATGGCTATCTGTTTGTCAGTTACGTTGGTGCAAAGTCAATTTCGACCCGAACGGCGCATTCAGCGCGTCGATGTTGTCCACTCGTTCAAGGCCGGAACCTGTGAAAGTTCAGTTCGTGCCATCGGAGGTTCGGCGCGATAGGGCATGGCAGGCGTCAAATACTGTTCGCCATGTTCGTTGGTGCCGGGGATGAAGGTACGGTTCGCAATCACATCGTCGGCGCAAATTACCTGGTCGTAGTCACGCACAACTGCGGCAACCACTCCGGCCGCAGTGAGATGCTCTACTGCCTCAGCGGCGCTGCGGTAGCACAGCTGCTTCTCGATCGTGGCGACGAGGTCAACACGGTTTTCCACGCGCAGCGCGTTGGTGGTGAACCTCGGGTCGTCGGCCAACTCGGGTAGGTCGATCGCCTTGCACAGTTCGATCCATGCGCGCGGTTGGTATCCGCTGATCACCAGCTCGCCGTCGGCGGCGCGAAAGACGTCTGCCGCCGGTGCGACGCTTGGTTGTCCGTTCCCTTTGCGACTCATGGGCTTTCCGGATACCTGCCACTCGATCCAGTTGGCGGTCTGCAAGTGGATTGCGACGTCCAGCAGGGAGACTCGGACGGAGGAGCCCCTGCCGGTGCGTTCGCGCCGCAGTAGCGCTGCCAGTGCCGCCTGCGCGACGACATAGCTCGTTGCATGGTCTATGACCGGTGCGCCCACACGTTGTGGCGGGCTATCCGCCTCACCCGTCACCGACATCAGTCCGCTCTCTGCTTGCGCAGCGATGTCGAGCCCGGCGCGGGTGGCGGACGGACCCTCCGCACCGTACCCGCTGACCGAGACGCTGATGATTTCCGGTCGCAGACGTTGGAGTTCGGCATCGGCGAATCCCAATCGATCAAGGGTTCCCGGACGCAAATTGTGCAGCAAGATGTCGCTCGATGCGATCAGATCCCGAGCTCGCTGCAGATCGGCGGAGTCTTTGAGGTCGAGGCAGATTGAACGCTTTCCACGGTTGTACCCGTAGAAGATGCCGCGCGCGTAGTCGGCGTCGATTTGTCGGGCCGGTTCACCACCTGGAGGCTCGAGCTTGATGACCTCGGCGCCGAGATCGGACAACTGCTGCCCGGCGCTGGGTATTGCGATCAGTTGACCGATCTCCACTACTCGGACACCTGCCAACGGCAGGTCTACTTCGTCGGTCATCGAATGATCTCCACATGAGGCGAAGTGACATCCTCAGCGGGCTCCAGGCAGCGCGCCAACAAGATGCCTTCGGTGTGGTTGCAGGGGTTCAATCGATTTCTGTCACCTTCTACTCCCCCGATTCGGATCGTCACGGTTCCATCGTCATTGCGCTCGAAGTGCGCGTCGTTGAGATTGACGGTGTGGTCGCGGTACTCGAAGGACTCGAACCAGTGGTTGTACAGCATCACTCCGAAGTAGGTGCAGTCCGGGAGAGTAAATGTAATATCCACGGCAGTAGCGTCTTTCAGTGACCACCAGCCGGCAATGTATTGGTTGGAGCTGGTGCCGTAGAAGTCTCCCCACCCTCGTTGCTCCGAGGTCACGCGAATCTCGTTGGGAGACTGACTGAGTGTTTCGATGAGCTGAAGACTGCGTCGAAGGCTCACGTCCATGCCACGAGCAAGTTTCGTGAGGCGCTGGGCCAGCCACGCCGTGTCGAGATCGGGGCGTGCACCAGGCGGCGGACCGAGGCGCTCGATGTGGAGAACGGGATCGATCTCCGCGTTACGCGTCTTGTGATACACACGCACTACAACGTCGAAGCAGCGCTCATCCAGCCGAATACCGCTGCGCCCCTCCAGCTCTTGTGCGACGAAGATCTCGAAGTTGCCGTCCGCGTCACACACCTTGTCGTCGATGACGATGTTGTCGGCGACCCGGTCGGTCCCAGACGCGCCCACACGATTGGCGAGGACGGCGACGTAGGGCACTGTGCCACGGTTACCGTGAATGCGATATGTCTCGTTGGGGTCGATCATCGCAGTCCAGTAGTCGACGTCGATGCCGTCTCCCCAGAACTTTCGCATCGGTGACATCAGGGTGAAGAGTTCAGGCCGGAGCACGTCTTGGCGCTCGATGTTCATCTCGGCGAGATATCCGAACAGGCGAAGTGCGTGCCGTACACCTTCGGCGCTGTCCAGCAGCGATCCGGTAGCGGCAGCTGTCGAACCGAATGTCGCAAGGCTGTCGGTGACTGCAGACCAAGCCTCGGTGAGCTGCCGGCGATCGTGCTGGGACTCGGATTGTGTTGACTGGTCAGCGAGTTGTGTCATCTTTTCTTCTCTTTCGTGGTAGACGAACTGGATTGTGTATGGGGCGTTGGTCAGCAGAGGGGGTCGAAAGGAACGTCTGCGTCGGACTTGCCCGAGGTCTGGTTGTTCACCCATCTGACGTTCTGGGTCCATCGGTCGGCCGAAATCTGCACAGGCCAGAGACTCTTCTGCGAAGCCCACACCTGGTTGGCTTTGTCAGCAGGAACATTCATTCGCTCGGTGAGAAGTTGAGCTCCTGCTTGCTCGTTCGCAGGATCGGCTATCCACCCTGCTGCGGCCTCGAGCGCCGCACACACGGGGGCAGCAGCATCGGATTCAGCGAATGTGGCTGTCGTGACGAGCACCGTGCCCAGGCCGTATGAACTCACGCCGTCAGAGCCCACCGGGTCTACTTCTGTAATCGCCGTCATCGGAATTCCTTGAGCATCGAATACGGCCTGGCTGGCAGCGGTGAGAACGGCGGCATCTATGTCGCCCTTTCGTGCGAGTGGTATCTGACTCGCGGTGGGTGCCGCTGCGATGAATTGCACCGTGGAGGCGTCGATGTTTCGTTCTGCGAGAAGCTGATTGACGAATTGCTCGGCCGCGCCGCCACGTGACGGTATGGCGATCCGCTTGCCGGGCAAATCCTCGATGGTGGTGATGCCGCTGTCTTTCGTCACGGCGATGGCAAGATCGATCGACCCGTAGGGGGACAGTGGCCGCAGACTCTGCCCTTGCTCTATGGCCGGCACGACGGTTCCGGGTGCACCGACCGCGAGATCGGTTGTGCCGCCGATGAGACCGCTGATGAGTTCGGGCCCGTTCTTTCCGTCGATGAGCTCGACGTGGAGGCCTTCCTTGTCGAACATTCCTTGTTGGACAGCGACGTAGACAGGCAGGGACAAAGCACTCGCAGGGTAGACCCCGATGGCGACGCTACCGTCGTTCGGACGCCCTCCCCCTCCACACGCGGAAAGCAGTAGGGCCGCTGCAATGACTGTGCCGACAAAAGGTCGAAGTTTCATGGGATTCCTGTTCCTTGATGGCTGGGCGCATCAGAAATCAAGCTGAGTTGGCTGGGCACATCAGTGGTCGAGCTGACCACGCAGCCGGTTGAAGATTTCGATGTATCGAGGTTCGGCGGTGAGGGTTTCGAGTTCGCGGGGGCGTTCGATGTCAATGCTGACGTCGTCAATCACCCGGCCGGCCCCGAGCAGCAGAACGCGGTCGGAGAGACAGATGGCTTCGCCGAGGTCGTGGGTTACGAAGATGACCGTCCGGCCTACCTGGGATTGCCAAAGCTCGAGGAATTCTCGCTGTACTTCGACTCGGGTTTGCGCATCGAGGGCGGCAAAGGGTTCGTCCATCAACAAGATGTCCGGATCCAGTGCCCACGTTCGGGCCAACGCGACACGCTGGCGCATCCCTTGGGAGAGTTGCCAAGTCCACAGCCGTGACGCCTCGGACATTTGAACGGCCGCAAGCCAGCGCGCTGATTGAGTTCGTCTCTCCGCCTTGGGTACTCCCCTCAATTCGAGACCGTACTCCACGTTCTTCTGCGCTGTTCGCCACGGGAACAGCGCATCTCGGGCCATCATGAAGCCCATCCGAGAACGAGCGTCGAATGGTGTTGTGCCGAGGACCTCAGTCTTCCCTTCTGTTGCGTCCACCAATCCAGCGAGCGCGTTGAGCAGAGTGGTCTTTCCGCAACCGCTCCTGCCGACCAAGCTCACGAACTGTCCGCGAGGGATGGTGAGGTCGAGATTGTCGACCACAGTTTTTGTCGACCCGTCGGGTGAGGGGAAGGATATCGTCAGTCCGTCGAGTTGTACGGCGGGTGTAATCACGTTGGTATCCATGATGATTCCTGTCATCGTCGAGCCGGCGGCTGCCACCGAAGGAGGTAGCGCTCGGCGAAGTTCATGACCTGGTTGAGGACGACTGCGACGATTGCGAGAAGTATGAGGATCGCGTAGACCGCTTCCATCCGGAACTGGGCCGAGTAGATCGACACAAGCTGGCCCAGCCCGTCCCGTGACGAGATCAGTTCCGAACCGACAACGCCAAGTAGCGAATAGATCAGCCCCAACCGAAGACCGGCAAAAATGCCAGGTGTTGCGACGGGGAGGAGGATGTGCCAGAACACCTGTGTCTTACTGGCATTCAGGACAGTGGATAGTCGGAGCCATTCGTCGTCCACCGACTTCACACCGGCTCGTGCACTCGAGCAGACGATGAAGAAGACGAGTGTGAACGCGAGAGCGACCTTCGCCGTCATCGTGATCCCGAAGATGACGATAAGCAGAGGCGCCAGCGCAAGACGTGGCATGGCATTCGCCGCATCCAGGAACGGACTCATGATGCGTTCGAGGGTCGGAAGCAGTCCGAGAGAGAGTCCGACCGCCACCCCGACTGCGCTAGCGAGGATCCACGCGATCACGACGGCAGTCATCGTGGCACGCAAGTTCGACGAAATCTCGCCCGACTGCACCGCTGCGGTGAAGTAGGCCCAGGCCTCGCCTGGCGTTTTGGCCAGAACTGGCTCGATCCAACCGTGCGATGCGACGAGCTGCCACGCTCCGAGTAGGACCAGAAGCAGCGCGACCTGGGCCAGTCGTACCCCGATGGTGAGTCGCGTACCGGATCGACGCTGTCGAGCGGGCTTCGGCTCAGAGCGCGCCCGCCTCACGGAACGGGGTGACGTAGCACCGGATGGCGAACTTGCGGTGATGGTTTCGGTCATTTCGGCGCCTCCTCCGTAGTGCTCGCAGGCGGCGATAGGTGCTCGACAAAAGCAGACGGGTGCCTCTGGTCGAAGCTCCCCGGGTTGTTGCTCACTGCGTTCATATGTGAAGCAGATCACGGGATTCTTCTTCCCGTCTACGCCACATTCGAGAGGTATGCCATAGGGTTTCCCTATGTCTGACGGGCGCAAAATCGGGCGCGCGCGAGGACTGCCAGGAGAAGGGAACCCCGAATGGACCGGCGTCATCTGGAATACTTTCTCGCTCTTGCTGATCGGGGCAGCATTTCCGCTGCGGCTCGCGGACTGGGGGTCAGCCAGCCGACAATCTCGGAGGCTCTGGCCAGGATGGAGAAAGAGTGCGGCCTGACGCTCGTCCGCCGTGGCTCGCGGGGAGTCACCCTGACCGACGCTGGACGCGTTCTCACAGGTCCGGCGGCCCAAGTACTTCGGGCATACCGGGATTTGGATCACGCTTTGCATCCATTGAACGTCGTGCAGCGGGGTCGGCTGACGGTCGTGTGTCCGCGAACATTGGCGCGTGATCCAGCGGCCACGGCCCTGGGTGCGTTCAAAAGAAAGTTTCCGAACGTTGCGGTGACGATGCTCAGCAATGACACCGACGGAATCGGAACGGTGGTCGCCTCGGGTCAGGCTGATATCGGCCTCGGGGTGGACGAGGTGTTCGACGAGGGCGTTGAACGTATCCTTCTCGGCCGGCAACAAATCGTTGCGCTGGTGCCGGCCGCACGAAGTGAAGGCGAGGGGGCAGCGGCGTTGACGGATCTGTTGCGAATCGGATTGATAACCAGCCCGCGTGACGATGTCACTCGGCGACTGTTGGCGGAACGCCTGGGCGAAGGCACTGTGGACGAGGCGGTGGTTGCGGAGACTATCTCTGTGGCTTCGATGATCCCACTTGTACGCGCGGGAGTCGGCGTCGCTTTCCTTCCCGAATCTGTCGCCGATACAGTCGGAGAAGGTGTGGTGCTGTGTCGTACTCGGCCCCCGCTCACTCGTGATATCTGGATGTTCCACGGTTCGACGCCATCGCCTGCGGCACAAGCGTTTATCGAGACGACCAGCCGATTACGTGACGAAGGTGGAATGGGGAACGCCGGATGAGCAAGTTCGGAGAGTCCGCCACCCCGCGAATCGATCCGCGGCAGCTACAAGACTTCCTTGCCGTCGTCGAACACGGCAGCATCACGGCGGCAGCGGCAAATCAGTTCACGGGAACATCGAGCGTCTCTCAATCAATTGCGCGGCTCGAAAGACGCGTCGGAGGACGGCTTTTCAATCGAGGCCGGACCGGCGCGGCGCTGACTGCGCGCGGACGGAATCTCATCGATCCAGCACGCGAAGCGCTGGCCGCGCTCGACCGATTAGTGGTCGAGCGCGAGTTCTTACTGTCAGCAGTCCCCCACCTCAGTGTTGCCACGACAGCGAGCCTTGCGGACGATCCCGCAGCGGTACTGCTCGGAGCGCTGCGCACGGAGGTGCCGAACCTGAGGATCACCATCTCGGATCCGCCTGGGTCGTCCGTGGCCGATGCGATTCACCCGGTCATGGCAGGCACCGCTGACGTGGCAATAATGGAGTCGCCGCCCACCGGTGTTCCCGGGACGCGCACGGTGCGCCTTCCGGACCACAAGTTGCGGCTCGTCTGCCCGCCCGGTACCCCGCCACCGGTGGACGGGGTATTCATCGGCGAAGATCTCATGCGCATCGGCTTGGTTGTCGCACCACGGTTCGAAACTTCCGATGTCTATCGCCATCTGCGGTCGATCGAACCGCGAATCGACCACGCATTCGTGATGAGGTCACAGCACCGCGATGCCTTCGCGGATTTCGCGTACGAAGGGATCGGTGCTGTCATCCTCGAACTCTCCAGTGCCGAGCGAGCATCCGAACGCGGGTGCACTGTGGGCGAGATATTCGAACTGCCACCACGGAAGATCGCAGCCGTGGCAAGGGACGGCCAGAACACGCAGATCGTCGAACATTTCCTACGGCTGTGTGCCGAGCAATCCGCGCGGAAGCCGTAGGCCGAGGCGAACTCGACCTTGCGCTCTGGGGATTCGCGTCGGCCGGGCGTCCACCGAGAACGATGATTTTGTCCACAGACACAACACTTCTGGGATAGTCCGTTTCCTGAAACAAAGCCGACGGGTTGCCTTCCCGTGAATATGTAATACACGTCACTCCGGATCAACTTCGAAAGGTTGACTTTCATGCGAAAGTCTCTGAAACATTTCGTGAATGCTGCAGCGGCGGTTGCGTTGTGCGCGACGCTAGGACTCACGGGCGCAACCGGAACAGCGGCTGCCGATGCGCCCGGCATCCCGAGCGTCGGGCACGATTGGGCGAGTGCAGGGCCGTACACGCCGAACGTCTCGATCGGGCTGGTGCACACTCTGTACTACCCGCGCCAGCTCGGCGCGCGCGGCGAGAAGCACCCTGTTGTGATCTGGGGGAACGGGACCGGTGTGCTCCCCGGTGCGTACACCTCCTTGTTGCGCCACTACGCCAGCCACGGATTCATCGTGGTCGCCGCCAATACACCGGCAAGCAATTTCGCCATCACCATGCGGTCGGGAATCGACCTCATCGCGGACAAAGCGGCCAGCCCGTCGAGTGTCTTCTACGGCAAAGTCGACCTGGAACACATTGGTGCGGTGGGGCACTCGCAGGGCGGGTCTGCGGCGATCAACGCGGCGATCGACGACCGCGTCGACACCGCCGTCGCGATCCAACCAGGCCCGCTCAATGATGTCGATCTCATCGACGAGCCGGTTCTCTATCTGGCCGGCCAGGCCGACGCAATCGTTTGGCCGGCGATCGTGCGGGCGATGTACGAGGACGCCGACCACGTGCCTGCCGAGTATCTGGAACTGCGCGGCGCCACGCACTTCGGTACGGCGATCACCGGTGGCGATATGCGCGGTCCGAGCACGGCGTGGCTGCGGTACTGGCTACTCGACGATCCGAACGCCCGCACCGAGTTCTTCGGAGCGAGCTGTGGATACTGCACTGACACCCAGCAGTTCTCCGATTTCGACCGCAACGATCTGGCCATGCAGATCCCGGGGTGACGGTCAGATCCGGAGTTGTCGAAGACGAACAGCCTTCCAATCAGGTCGGCGGAGTCGCGAAGCTCAGATGACGACGTAGCCGTACATCCGTTCGCCCTGAGCCACAGCTCTGGTCGCTAGTTCGGCGAAGGCGGTCAGGAACGGCACTGAGTCCTCCGACGGTTCACTCGTCTCGTCGATTGCCCAGGCCGCCGCAGCGGCGGCGACACCGTCAGCGTTCAATTCCGCTAGTGCATCACGCAATTCGTCGGTAACCGTGAGCACGAGGGTGTCGCCGTCGTCGCTCATCGCGACGAGTTTCCCGCAGCATGGACCTTTTGCAACTTCGTCGTAGGGGCGAGCGGTGAGGGCTGCTTCCAGTCGGCCGAGCGCGACAACTGGATCGACGCCTTTCGCCTGCAGAACTGGAGTCCCACTCGCAGCCAACTGGATCCGCGGGCGAGAAGCTGCGTTCGCCTCCATCACCTCTGGTTCCAAGTCGACGAGTCCCTCGAGGGCAGAGGTGGCATGTTCATCCGTGCGCGCGGTGAAGTAGTCGGTGATCGCAGACATGGCGCGATCATCTCACACACGATGCATCTCAACGCCCCGGACTCCTTCCGCGACTTACTGATCGACGTCAGGAGGGACAGGTGTGTGCTTCCTCGATTGCTTTCGCGAAAGCGCGAAGTCGTGGGCTTTCGAGATCGGTACGCCACACGAGACCCAAAGCAGATTCGGGTAATCCGTTGATCGGTACGAATGTGATGTCCGAGCGCTGGCTGTATGCAGCGGTTGCAGCGCAGAGGATGAGGCCGACCTGACTGAATGCGACCTGCGATAGGCCTTCCTGAACGGTGCTCGCCCCACCCTGCGTGGGAATCGTGGCTCCGCCCGGCGTCGTGCTCGGGGAATTCACACGCTGCCAATAGTCGGGGGCGGGGCCGGTGATGGGTACCAGGCAGATCTGCGCCAACTGCTCGGCGTCGATCACGCCCAGTTCGCTGAACGGGTGATGGACTGAGACGGCGAGGGTCTGGGGCTGTCGAGAAAAGACGAGCCCGGTTGTCAGTTCCGGCTCATCTACGGGGAGAAGGGCCACTGCCGCATCGATTCGCCCGGCGAGTACATCACTGAACGGATCACCCAGGGGTAATTCTTTGATGGTCACGCATGTTTGCGGATGTTGTATTTCGAAACGAGAGACAGCAGCCGCGATCGAATCGTAAATTGCTCCTTGGAAACCCACCCGAAACGGCGTCGGCGTGTTGCGTGCTCTCGATTGAGCGTCCTCGATTACTCCGACGAGCGCCCGATGGGCGGGAGCCAACGACGCAAGAAATTCGGCGCCGAATTCAGTCAGGTGAACGCGGCGACTGGTCCGCGCTACCAGGCGTGTGCCGATACGACGCTCCAACGCGCTGATCAGCTGACTCACTCGGCTCTGGGAGATGAACAGCCGCTCGCCGGTGCGACCGAAGTGCAGTTCTTCAGCGAGAACGAGGAAGCACTCGATCTCACGCATCGGGGGCTCCGACATTTTCACTCCGACCCTGGACTCATTCGACCACTCCATCATGGCTCATCGATGAATTGAGCTAATGGTTGGATGAGCGATTCGCCGTTGATCCATCGGCGTGCAGGAGCTTCTCTGGTTACATGCCCCACTCCGCATCTGTACAGAACAGCCCTGCGTCCACGTCCTCAACCCACGCACACACCATTGAGAACCAGTGGGCTGCGGTCGCCCTGATCGCAGCGTCCACCTTCATCGTTGTCGCGGCAGAGATGATGCCGGTAGGGCTACTCACCCCGATCGGTGCTGACCTGGTGGAAAGCGAAGGGACCATCGGGCTCTCACTGGCCATTACCGGATTGGTGGCAGCGGCCACTGCCCCGTTTGTGCCCATCGTGACCCGGCGCTTCGATCGTCGGTCGACGCTCATCGTCTTGATGCTGTTAGTCGCAGCGGCGAACGCCCTCACGGCCCTTGCTCCGAGCTTCGTTGTCCTCGCTGTGGCTCGCGTCCTTCTAGGCGTGAGCATGGGTGGAGTCTGGGCGCTCGCCGCAAGCCTGGCTCCCAGGTTGGTGGAGACCAGATCCGTCGGGTTGGCGACCACGATCATCTTCAGCGGAATCGCGGTCGCCTCAGTTCTCGGTGTCCCCGCGGGGACGTATATCGGAGCAGCGGCCGGGTGGAGCGTGGCATTCTGGACTCTCAGCTGCGCCGCGACGCTGATCGCGCTCGCCATGTTCGCTGTCCTACCCGTGATGCCAGCTGATCAAGCTTTGTCGCTCGGCAGTCTCGTGGTGGCTTTTCGGAACCCGGGAGTCCGGGTCGGAATCGCGATTACCGCGCTCATCGTCACCGCTCATTTCGCGGCGTACACCTATGTGCGTCCGGGGCTGGAGTTCTTCGCAGGATTGCACCCTGCGCAGATCGGCACGATGCTCTTGATCTACGGGGCTCTGGGCGTTGTCGGCAACTTCATAGCCGGGCCGTCTGCTACCAAGTCACCGAAGACTGTGGTCATCATCCTCAGCGCGGGAGTAGCGATCACCCTTGCCCTGTTCCCGATCTCGGCTACCACCTTGATCACAGCTGCTCTGCTCATGGCGGCTTGGGGCCTCTTCTACGGTGGTGTATCGGTGAGTACTCAAACATGGATCGCACAAGCCGCTCCCGTTCACCGAGAGGCCGCTGCGGCTCTGTGGGTTGCAGTCTTCAATGCAAGCATCGCGCTCGGTGCGTTCGCGGGCGGACGCATTCACGACCACTCTGGTTCCGAAACGGTCTTCTGGACAGCCGCGGGAATCGCAACTCTGGCAATGCTGCTCGCGACATTCCGCAGTCCCGTTGTGGCAAAGCGCGAACTGACAACCTAATCGCCTACACAAACCTTCATAGAGGCAGGACAACAGATATGCACCAGACACCCGCTTCGGCATTCATGGATGTGGCCGAGTTGCTCGAACGCTACCGGGACAAATCGCTTTCTCCGGTGGAAGTGCTCGAGTCCACCATCGAACGTATCGAGGCGCTCAACCCAACCTTGAACGCAGTGGGACACACTTTCTTCGCTACTGCACGAGCACAAGCGAAGTCAGCGGAACGCCACTACGCCCGCGGCTCGGATGTCAGCCTTCCGCTCGCCGGTGTTCCCGTTGTGGTGAAAGAGGATGAACCGGTGCAAGGACAACCTTGGACTCAAGGGTCCAAGGTCCATGAGGATGTGATCGCCACTCACACTTCCACTTTCGTGCAGCGAATCATCGACGCCGGTGCCATCGTCCACGCGCGATCGACGGCACCCGAATTCTCCTCGTCCGCGTTCACACAGTCCGAGTTGTGGGGCGTCACTCGCAATCCGTGGAACACGAAATACTCCTCCGGCGGGTCTTCCGGTGGATCGGCAGTCGCACTTGCCACGGGGATGACGCACTTGGCTACCGGTTCCGATGTTGCAGGATCGATCCGAACTCCGTCGTCTCTCAACGGAATTGTCGGATTCAAGCCACCGCATGGCCGTGTCCCCGTCGATCCGCCCTTCAATCTCGATCGCTACTGCCACTGCGGTCCGATGGCGCGCACCGTAAGTGATTGCCTCACAATGCAGTCGGTCATCGCGGGACCGACCTCCACTGACATTGCCTCGCACGTACCGGCATCGCAGTTACCTACCTTCGCAACGCGTTCGTGCGCGGGAATGCGGATTGCCGTGATTCCCGCATTGGGTGACTGGCCGGTTGATTCGGACATCGCCGAGAACACGGCGAAGTTGGTGGACACCCTCACCGCTCTGGGTGCACGCGCGGAGATCATCGAAGTCGACTTGTCACGCGCTGCAATCATGCGTGCGGCCGCCATTCACTACGATCACGTGTTCGGTGCATCGATCTCCGCCGAAGCGTCCGCGCACCCCGACAAAGTCACGGAGTACGCGAAGGAATTCGCGCGATGGGCACGCCGCACCCGTGGTGACGCGACTTTCCTCGACGGACTCGCGATCGAAGCCGAACTGTATTCGTCGATCGGATCCCTGTTCGACACCTATGACGCGTTGATCACTCCGGCAGTGGCGACGGAGGGCTTTCTTGCCGGCGACGACTACGTGGGGCACGGAATCAATGTGGCTGGAACAGAATTGGAGTTCTACCTCGAGGCTGTACCGGCCATCACCTTCAACATCCTGAGTAGCTGCCCGGTGCTGACAATCCCCACCGGTTTCGCTCGGAACGGAATCCCCACGGGCACAGAGATAGTTACGCGACCGTACGACGACCAGACGGCCTTCGCGATTGGGCTCGCCCTCGAGAAGGTCCTGCCGTATCCCGGCAATCACCCGGACTGTCATGCGGCCCCGCAGGTATTGTTCGGCGTTTGAAGCTAGCTCTGGTGGAGGGTTGACCAAAATGTAGTTAGGTGCCATATTAGTTGCATGGCAGTGGACGGAACCGATCACGACTCACCCACGTTGGATCAGGCGCGGCGGCAGTTGGAGCACTACGGCCTCGGGTCCGATCCGCAGGCTGTGCTGGTTGCGGTGCGGCTGATCTCGGCGGGCGCGCGGCTCGGTCGAGCAACCGAGGTTCACTTCGCGAGGTATGGACTGTCGACCGGCCGTTACCGACTGCTTGCGGATCTGGAAGACCACGACGGGGAGAAATCTCCCTCGCGACTGGCCGCTGATCTAGGCGTCTCGCGAGCCACGGTCACCGGCTTGGTCGATGGGCTCGAGCAGGAGGGTTTGGTCGCTCGACGTCCGTCCGCGGAGGACGGGCGTGGTGCGGTGGTCGTCCTGACTGCTCGTGGCGCTCAGCGGTTACGTGACATGGCGCCCGAACACTTTGCTCGTCTCGAGGAAATGGTCGACGAGCTCACTGTCGACGAGCGTGCGGTTTTTTTGGATCTGCTCTCGCGGGTCGTTCGCGGTATCGGTGCGCTGACTGCGGAGTAGTCGGCTGGGATTCCAAGTATTCGCGTAGCGATTCGAATCGTCGTCAATTCTCGACAGAGACTTCTCTTTTCATGCCCAAATAGTTAGCCACCTAATTATAATCGGAAAGTTGGTCTCCTTCATGTCCGGACTCACCCCACCGATCCGTCGCGAAAACAAAAGGGAGATAACCGATTCCAATCGATTCGACTCGGTTGCCGATCGTCGCGGCGCACGACCTTTCATCCTGTGGAGAGAGGTGCTGGTCGCCTACCTTGCCCCCGCGCTGATGGCGGGTGCGGGCGGAGTCGCATCCGGCCAATCGGGCCTCACGACGGCGGCATTTACGTCCATCGCGGGCACGTCGGCAGTGGTGGCGTTGCTGATCGGCTCCTGGCTGCAGCGTCGCGGGAGGTTACGACCGTGGACCACGGCCCTGCCTCGCGTCATGGTGGCGGCAATTCTTGCCGTCGGAGCCGCTGTGATTGCTGGTCTCGTCGGGTGGTTCGCCTCCCGTTGGCTACCAGCTCACACGAGTGTGGTCGACACCGCTTGGCTTGCTCGCCTGCAACTCGATCTACCGATATCTGCTGCTGTGGCTGCCGTCATCGTGAGCTGGCGATGGCGCCGTCAGAATTCTTGACCGACAACACATGTCAAAGATCCCCGGCTTCGCGGGGAAGACCGAAAGGAACACGATGATCGTCATCATGGGAGCGTCCGGAACCACAGGCGGCGCGTTGCTACGCAGTCTCGCATCCTCGGGTGTGCCGAGCAGAGCGCTGTCCCGCGACCCGGACAGGCTGCGCGCCCACCTCGGCGATTTGGCCGACGGTTTGGTCGAAGTAGTGCCGGCCGATGCCGCAGACCCAACTTCGCTACGGACGGCTTTCAAAGGGGCCGAACAACTTTTCCTCGCCATGGCCAACGGACTCGAACAGGTCGAGCTCGAAACGCGTGTGATCGACATAGCCGCCGAGAGCGGCGTCGAACACATCGTCAAGATCTCCGACCCCGCCGCCGCGGCCGACTCCCCCATCGCTCTCTCCCGCGGCCACCATGCCGTCGGCGAACACCTGCGTGCATCCGGGATCCGCCACACTCTGCTCCGCCCTTATGCGTTCATGCAGAATCTGTTGCTCCTGGCTCCGGCGGTGGCTGCGCAAGGGGTGATTCTGGGCGCGATGCGGGACGCGCCGTGCAACTGGATCGACTGCCGAGATATCGGTGACGTCGCCGCGGCCGTGCTCACACGCGCCGACCTCGCCGGCGGCACCTACGTCCTGACGGGCAGCGAGGCAGTCGGCTACGGCGGCATCGCCGATTCTCTGACCCGCATGCTCGATCGCCCCGTCCAATATATCGACCTGCCACCGCACGAACTTCGGCAAGACCTCGTCGATCATGCCCACATGCCTCCGTGGCTGGCCGAGCACATTCTGGAGATCCAGCAACTTGCCGTCTCGCGCCCGGAGTCACCCACCGACACGGTGGCACGTGTCCTGGGGCGTGAGCCACGAAGCCTGGATGCGTTCCTGCGTGAGCATCTGGACCGTTTCCGCTGATTCACGCTGCGAGAGCAGTGCCGCCAGCAGTCATGCGGTTGATCAACGAGCCCACCGAATCCTGATCGGACCTCGTACGGATTCCGGGTCGACGACTTCGCCGCCCTGGGTGATCTGCACTTCGCCGTGGGCCACCATGTGGCGGGCAGCCTCTCGGACGGGTTCCATCAGCGGACGCCAATTGTCGGGTGCCGCTGCGCGGGCCACGTCGGAGGGGCAGATGCTCGACTCGGCCGATCGGGCATTGAGTAGTTCGCGGATCTTCGCCGCCAGTTCTTTCTCTTCCACCATATGACCTCAGTTTCCGGACGTGACCGTAGGCCTTCAACAGAGTATGAACCTTCGGTTCGGCGAGTTGTGGCGAAGGAATGGTGCACATCGATAATCATTGACGGCGTGGAGAATTCGAGTGCAACGCGCCGCGACGTAGTCCGAGAGTCGTATTCGGCCAGATCCCAGGAGTACACGGACCTCTTCGGCTCGATGGATTCGACGCACGTATCTGATCGGGCCCTGGTGACCAGCTGGGCTGCCACTTTGACCGGCCCCGTGCTCGACGCCGGGTGCGGGCCGGGGCAGTGGACAGACTTCCTGGCCCAGAGCGGGCTGGCTGTGAGCGGGATCGATCTCGTGCCCGAGTTCGTCGAACGAGCCCGCACCCGATACCCGGATCTTTCCTTCGAGGTCGGGGGCTTCGAGGCATTGGACGCGAAAACGAATTCACTGGGCGGCGTGCTGTCCTGGTACTCGCTCATTCACCATCACCCGCAAGATATCGAGGCACCGCTCGCTGAATTCGCGCGCGTGATCCGCCCAGGTGGTGGGTTGCTGGTGGGCTTCTTCGAAGGCACAACGGTAGAGCCTTTTGATCATGCCGCGACGACTGGTTATCGATGGCCGGTGACCGAACTTGCCGAGGTGCTGGTCACAGCGGGTTTCGACGTGATCGAGACCCATACCCGGACGGGGAGCGGCTACAGGCCGCACGGCGCAATCACTGCCAGCCGGCGCGGCGTCGAATAGCGGATCGAGACAGCGGATCGAGACAGGGCGAGCAATTCTCTTTCATTCATTTCGTGTGAGTGGTGTGCTGGATGAGTCACTTCCCGGCTTTTTCAGCACCGGATCATCCACAGTTGAAAGAAGGCGCCATGACCACGATCCATCTTCACAAGACGACCACTGCGACGCCCGAACAGGTCCTTGCCGGCCTGACCGACTTCGGCCCGGGCCGTGAGGAAATCTTCGGCCGCAGTGCGGACAGCTACCTGAAAGTGCACCAACAAGGACCCCACGATGCTGATGTCACCGAGGGCTCCAGTGGTATCTGGGAGCGTCTGCACTACGACTGGACCGACCCGCACCGCGTCGTGATGACAACCACCGACTCCAACCTGTGGGGCGGGGCGTCGAGCCATACCTACACGCTGACCCGGCAACCGACGGGTCTGACCGATGTCGATGCCGTCGTGGTCCGGGACGGCAAGAACCTCAAGGGAAAGCTCCTGGCGTCGGTACTCGGACTCGTCGGCACCCAAGTGCTGGGAAAGTCGTTCACGAAGTCCATCGACGCCATCGAAGCTCGCAACGGTGGCGCGAGCGGCGGCAACCCACAGTGACAAGAACCTGACGGACTTGTCAGAGCGCTTCGAGGGCTTCCGTCATCTTCTTCACCGTCTCCGGTGCCACTTTGGCTTCGAATCCCGCCTTCAGGAGAGGCGACGCAATCTTGGCGGCACCGTTGAACTCGACGTTCGCGTGATACTCGATCTCGGTCGAGTTCGGACCCACCGAAGTCAAGGTGATGTCGTCGGTACTGGTGGCAGTCTTGTTCTTTCCTTCGAGAACAACGTGATTCAGCTCGTCGGTCACCAGCGTGTACGTCAGTTCCGTGGTGACGCCGAACAGCTTCGACACGTTGTGCCATTGGGTTCCGACGCCGACAGGACCGTCGGAGATCTGCGTGCAACTCTCGGTGCCCGGATCCCACGTCGGCGCATTGGCGAAGTCGCGGAGAAACGCCGCAGCCTTCTCGATCGGTACCTCGGCGGTGAATTTGCGGGTGACGTCAACCATGCGGTGGGCCTTTCGGTTCATTTTTCGGCGGTAGTGCCGAGGCGAGACTTCGTTCCGACGCCCGGGCTACCCAAACTCGACGAACGGTAACCGCCTTCAGAAGACTGCGCGGTCCAGTGGACGTGGAAGCGGATCGAGTGCGCCGGTCTCGCGCAGGCGCTCGTACGCCCGAACGACCCCATCGACGGCCCCGATCTGTAGCAACACGCCGCCCGGTAACGCGGCAACGCCTGCTGCCAGGTCATCCGGGATCGCGTCAGCGCGAGCGGACGAGAGGTAGCCGACTCGGCCGATCACGGGATCACCGACGCGATAGTCGGACTCGTCTTCGAGAGCGTCGAGGATGTTGTCGTCGGTGACATCCCCGAAGTCCGGTTCCCACACCGCGGCGAGCATCCGAAGTAGTTCTGTCTCAGGAACTTCGGCGGCGTCCGGCGCGCTGACAGCGAGAATCATCGACTGTAGGACGATTTCCGGTTCGCCGCCGGCCAACCCTGAGAGTTCGAGCCCCCATTCGGGCCCTCCGCCGGATGCGAGCCTCAACCCGATTCCCAGACGATCCGACCAGTCTTCGGCGGCCTGCGCGATCTCGAGCACGTGTGCCAACTGGTCGACGGTCACGGCAGTAGCAGGTCCAGCGGAATGGATCTGTTGCCACGACCCGCCGACCACCTCGGGCAACAGGAATTCGACTTGCTCCAACGTCCGACGCCACCGGGAGGCCACGGCCTGCACCGATTCCGGCCGTCGTCCCCAGAAAACTCGAATAGCGCGTCGTGTCATCGAGTCCTCCGGTAAGGATCGTCCATGGGTAGCCATCTCCCGTCCTCGTGGATTCCGAGATCAGTGACGCCGCGGGTGAGAGCGTCGACGGCCGCGAGAACGGCAGGGCGCGTTTCGTTCTCACGACACAGGAGTGACCACGTCCAGATTGCCGCCGGGTCGATCATCGGGCGTGCCGTGAGATCGCTCGGCAGCGTGATGGTCTGCCCTTTGGGCGAGTTGACGACCGGACGGCCGACGGCACGGACGTGATCGAAGAATGCCGGGCCGGTGATACCACCGTCGTTGATGCGCATGATCTGTGCGCCGGTATCGCGAGCGAATTCTTCGGCGAAGACGTTCCACGAATACCAGGAGGTGGTGTCGTCGTCGACGAGCACGACGACGTCGCGTGCCCGCACCGGTGTGGTGTCCTCTCCGGTGGAGACGGCGTAGAGCCGATCCGCACCGAGCAGTCTGGCGTTCAAACCGTTTTGGGCGACATCGTATTTACGTACCCAGGCGATCGCCAGATCGAGGCTGCCGTCTGCCACCCGCGCGGCCTGTGCGTGTGATGGCACCACCCAGGCGTCGACGTGCAGTTGCGCGACCCCTGAAGTGCGCGCGATCAGATCCGTGGGGAGCCAATTGACGTAGCCGATCCGGACGGGCTCCGCTCCGGACAGACGCTCCGCGCGGCGTCGCAGATTCTCGGCACTCTCGAGTAGCGCACGGACATCAGGGAGCAAGGCCGCGCCGGCTGGCGTCAGAGCGACGGAACGGCGGTCGCGGACGAACAGCTTGACGCCGAGGTCGCGTTCGAGTGCCATGATCTGCTGCGACAATGACGGCCCGGCTATCAGTAGTCGTGCCGCGGCTCGGCCGAAGTGCAGTTCCTCGGCGACGACCTCGAAGTATCTCAGCTGACGCAGCTCCACGATCCTTCATGCTACGTGCGGTGGGAGGTTGCGCCTATCAGTCAGGAGCAAAGCGGTCGTGGCGGTCCGGCGCGGCCGGTGCACACGATAAGACCATGACCACAGTCCACAACGGTGTCGACCCGCGAGCACACGCTGTCCAAGCTGCCGCTGCGCTGGCGGCGAGCATGGGAATCGGTCGATTCGTGTACACACCGATTCTGCCGTTGATGCACACGCAGGCCGGTCTGTCCGCCTCGCTCGGCGCAACCTTGGCGACAGCGAACTACCTCGGGTACCTCATCGGCGCGCTCGCGGGAATCCTCATTCCCGGCGCGGTGCGCTCGGCAGCGGTGATGCGTACGTCGTTGGTGGTCCTCATTGCGACTTTGGCACTCATGCCCACTACCCACGACGGATCCATCTGGTTCGCCCTGCGGCTCGTCGCAGGCATTGCCAGTGCCCTCGTGTTCATGATCGCCGTCAGCGCTTTGCACGCGCACCTTCGGGGGCAGTCCCAATTCCTGGCCGGATGGGGATTCGGCGGAGTTGGGCTGGGTATCGCCCTGTCCGGGGTCCTCGTGTTCGTCGTCCGCTTCATCGGTACCTGGAGCACAGCCTGGCTGGCATCTGCGGGCCTTGCAGTGGTGTGTGCGGTCGCCGCCTGGGGATTGACGCCGGAACCGCGTCCGATCATCACGCCGGACGCGCCGGGAACTCCCAGTTCCCAACGCGGGTTCACCGCCCTGTTCATCAGTTATTTCCTGGAAGGCATCATGGGTCGGCAGCGGCGCTTGGATAGTGGTCGGGTTGGCCGCATTTCCGTCATGCGTCCTGTGGGCTTGGCTCAGCTTGCGCTGGTCGAGGCCGACTCTGCTTCTCGTTGCCCTGTTGATTCAGGCGGTAGGCATAGCGCTTCCTGCTGTGATCGGAGGCGTCGGCCCCGCACTGATTTCAGCTTTCCTGTTCGGTGTCACCTTCCTTGGTATCGGGTCAATTGTGTTGGCAATCGGCGCGCACCTGCAGTTCCCACGCGCCGTGGCGTTGCTGACCGCTGGATACAGCGTCGGTCAGATTCTCGGCCCACTCGTTGTCACTCCGTTGCTGCGAGACGGGTATCGCGACGCTCTGCTGTTGGGTGCGGCCGTCGTTCTGGGCGCAGCAGTGGCCGCCGCGGTTTTGCGGTTCCGATTCCCTTCCGATCTCGATGCGGACCCTCGGACGGCCACCTCGACTGAGGAGGTAGTTTTTGATGTCAGATGACGAAACCGCCGGAGCACTACCCGACGTAGGACTGGAGATGTTCGAATGAGCGCACTCACAACCGATCTCGACCTGAAGGTCCCTGTCATCGCAGCCCCCATGGCCGGCGGCGCTTCCACACCGGCACTTGTTGCTGCTGCCTCTCGCGCAGGCGGTCTCGGATTCCTCGCCGCCGGGTACAAGACGCCTCAGGCTCTGTCCGACCAGATCGACGCCGTGCGCGCCGAGGGAGTGTCGTTCGGTGTCAACGTCTTTGCACCCAACCCGGTGCCTGTCGACGTCGATGCCTACCGTGCCTATACCAGGGCGATTCAGGTCGAGGCGGATCGCTATGGCATCACACTGGCTGACGGTGAGCCGGTCGAAGACGACGACTACTTCGAGGACAAGATCGATCTGCTCCTGGCCAGCCCGGTTCCGGTGGTCAGCTTCACCTTCGGCTTTCCCGCACCCGGCGTCATCAAGGCGCTGCGCGCTGCCGGTTCACTTGTCGTCCTCACTGTGACTTCGGAGGCAGAGGCGCTCCTTGCCGTCGACGCCGGTGCCGATCTGCTTGTGGTGCAATCGTCGGCTGCCGGCGGCCACTCCGGAACGCTCACTCCCCTGCAGGTTCCGGCAGAAACACCGATCACCGAACTGATCGCACAAATCCGTCATCGCACCTCTGTTCCGCTATTGGCGGCCGGTGGACTGGCGACCTCCGCCGACGTCGCTGCAGCCTTACGTGCCGGAGCGGACGCGGCAGTGGTCGGTACCGTACTGCTGCGCACCGAGGAGAGTGGTGCCTCGGCTCCGCACAAGGCAGCTCTGGCCGACACGTCACGCGGGAACACGGTCGTCACAAGAGCTTTCACGGGACGTCCTGCACGAGCACTTCGGAACGAGTTCATCGATCGCTACGACGCACGGGCGCCCATCGGGTATCCGGCCATCCATCACCTGACCAACCCGATGCGCAAAGCCGCTGTTGCGCAGGCAGATCCCGAGCGCATGCACCTATGGGCCGGCACCGGCTATCGCCACGCGACGGAGGAACCAGCCGGGGTAGTGCTTTCGCGATTGGCTAACCTGTGACGGCGCGGACACCGGAAGCCGCATTGCCCGAGGTAATGACATACGACGGGTTGCCCGGGTCCGCCGGTGGTGCACACTCGCTTCGAGTCAAGCGTCCCGATGTTGCATTTCAGCGGCTGCAGACATTCCTGGAATCCTGCACCGAACCAGTGTCGTTGCCGTCGTGGACGTTCGAGATCTACCAGAGGGGGCCATCCGAGCCGACCGCGCAGTTGTCATCGTTCGCTACCGAGCTCTTCGGTGGGCCCCGCTACAAAGCGCAAACCCATACCGAATGGAACGTCCCACCTGGTTCTGTCAACGAAGCGCTCGATGCCCTCGTTGGTTGCGATGCGGTCACAACCCACGGACGTTCTTTGGCGGCACTGACCTACAGTGCGCCCGTACGCCTGATCGACCCGGACAACCACGCGCCGTATCCCGACATCACGCCCGACGCGTTCGGCCGCTTTGCCGTCGACGGATACGGCCGGACTCTCGGCGAGTCAGGCATACGCGCAACCCTTGGGAACGCGGCATCCTCACTGTCCCTGTGGCTCAACCTGCCAGCAGACGAACGGTTGTCGTCCGGTGCTCGTCACCTACAAGACCATCTCCCGTTCCGGTTGTCCGCGAAACACTGGCGTCTCTGGCGGCCGAACCGGAGCGGAGACTCGTATCGTTCCAACAAGATTCCGTCGCCGGTTCACGACCACGTTTGAATCACGCAGCAAGCATTTTCATCTCGGGCAGAGTTCGCCGATCTCGGAGACAATGCGATCAGCGCTGCGAACCACCCATACCGCGCGTCCGCCACGCAACGTCGGCATCAAGAGTCGGTCCTTTTCGATGGGCCAGTGCACAAAGGGAAATCCGCCGGCCAGCTCGTCCTGGACTTCGCCGGCGATCAGGGCCGTCAACTCCTGTACAGGCTGTTCGGTGTGCGGCCCGCCAAACCCGAAGCCCCTCAACGGGCTGGTTCCTGCACTCTTGTGCTTCGGCCGTGGTCCAGCGTCGAGCGCGAGGTGGCAGTGGCCGTCATCGAGCAACGAGACCGTCCACAGGCAGTTCTCCATGTACGTATCGGGGCCGTGCCAGCGGCATTGCAGATCCTTGCCGACAGCCTGGCACGCCTCGACGACGTTGGCGGGAGCGTCGTCTGGTGCATCCGGCCCCATGATCGGAAAGCTCCAGACCCCTACGTACTCGATTTCGGGCAGATACATGCCTTCACTGTGGCACGTTGTCAGAATGCGTCTTCCTCGAGTTCCATGATCTCGTTGTCGAGGGAACCCAGGATTTCTTTGGTCGACGCCAGGACGGGCAGGATGTTCTTAGCGAAGTATGACGCGATGACCACCTTGCCCCGATAGAACGACCGGTCCTTTGCCGACGCGTCACGGTCCAAGGCTGCCAACGCGACTTCCGCTTGCACCAAGAGGCGCCATCCGATGAGCAGGTCGCCTACCGCGTACAGAAAGCGCACCGAGCCGAGGCCTATCTTGTACAACTCGGAGGGTTGGTCCTGGGAAGCCATCAGATACCCGGTGAGCGTCCCGGCCATCTCCTGCACGTCGGTCAAGGCGATCTCGAGTATGACTCGCTCGGCCTTGAGTCGACCGTTCCCGGCCTCACTGTCGATGAACTCTCGTATGCGACCGGCTACGTGAGCGAGTGCAACGCCGCGGTCGCGTGCGATCTTCCGAAAGAAGAAGTCCTGCGCCTGGATTGCCGTGGTGCCCTCGTACAGGGTGTCGATCTTGGCATCGCGGATGTACTGCTCGATGGGGTAGTCCTGAAGATAACCGGAGCCGCCCAGGGTCTGCAGGCTCTCGGTGAGCAGTTCGTAGGCCTTTTCGGAACCGACGCCCTTGACGATCGGCAGCAGCAGATCGTTGACCCGCGCCGCCAGTTCGGCGTCCGCCCCCGAAACCAACTCGGCGACATCGGCATTCTGGTGTGCAGCGGTGTAGAGGTAGACCGCTCGGAGGCCTTCGGCGTAGGCCTTCTGCATCGCCAGGCTGCGTCGGACGTCGGGGTGGTGCGTAATGGCCACGCGGGGCGCGGTCTTGTTTGTCAGCTCGGTGAGGTCTGCGCCTTGAATTCGTTCTTTCGCGTACTCGAGGGCGTTGAGATAGCCGGTGGACAGTGTTCCGGTAGCCTTGGTGCCCACCATCATTCGAGCGTTCTCGATGACCTGGAACATCTGGGCGATACCGTTGTGGACATCACCCACGAGCCAGCCGACGGCAGGAACGTCCGTCGCTCCGAAGGTGAGCTCGCAAGTCGGGGAAGACTTGAGACCCATCTTGTGCTCGACGCCGGTGACGTACACGCCGTTGCGCTCTCCCAGTTCAAGTGTCTCCGAGTCGAAATGGGACTTCGGAACGTAGAACAGGCTCAAACCTTTGGTTCCTGGACCGGCGCCCTCGGGCCGGGCAAGCACCAAGTGGAAGAGGTTCTCGGCCGTGTCTCCGACGTCGCCACCGGAGATGAACCGCTTGACGCCCTCGATGTGCCAGGTGCCGTCGTCCTGCGCGATTGCCTTTGTTCGGCCTGCGCCTACATCGGATCCGGCGTCTGGTTCGGTGAGCACCATCGTTCCGGCCCATCCGCGCTCGAATCCTTCTTTGGCCCAGTGTTTTTGCTGTTCGTTTCCGATGGTGTAGAGCACGCTCGCCATCAGTGGACCCATGTTGAAAAAGCTTGCGGATCCGTTTGCCGCGACCAACATTTCGCCGATCGCCCAGACCAACGGTGCAGGAGCAGGAACACCACCCATGCCTTCTGGTAGGCCGAGTCGCGACCAACCGGCCTCGTTCACCGCCTCGACCGTCTTGCGCAGAGGTTCCGGGACCACAACTGCGTGATTGGGTGCGTCGAATTCGACAGGGTTCCGATCCGCGTCGGCGAAGGACGCGGCGACCGGGCCTTCTGCCAGTCTCGCTACTTCCGCAAGAATGTTGCGCACAGTGTCGGTGTCGAGGTCCCCGTAAGCGCCGACATCCAACAGTTCGCCGATCCCGAGTACCTCGAACAGATTGAACTCGATATCACGCACGTTGCTTTTGTAGTGACCCATTGTTCTCCGACCTTGGTTCGTCAGCAATACGATTCGTCAGCAGATACGGCTCGTCAGCAGTACACAAGAAAGCCTGCCCCACAAGGAATTCAGTACGCAACCGTAGGTAGAGACGAGTTTCGTTGCTACAAAGTAGCGCCGAGCCGCTCTCATTGAAACACTCACTCGTACAATCGGTTTCCGCTGGCGGGGGTGCATATCAGTCGCGTAGCATCCTCTTGGGTCAAAGCAGCTGCGCACCAATCGAAGTGCCCATCCTCGCCTTCGGCGTCAAACGCATTCGCAGTGATCAGTGAACATGCTGCTCGGTAAACCAAGAGCGCCTCTCGTTGGTAGCCGAGACGTTCCTCGATCGGCGTGGAGAGCCCAGTTCTGTCTCGTGAGCCTTTGGTATCGGTCAGAGGGTGAGTAGCACTTTGGTGGCGCGCCGCTCGTCCATCGCCTGGTAGCCGGCGGCGGCGTCCTCCAACGGGAGAGTGAGGTCGAAGACGATGCCCGGGTCGATCTGGTCGGTCATGATGAGCTCGATCAGTTCGGGTAGGAATCGCCTGACCGGCGCGGGACCGCCGAGCAGGCTCACCGTCGCGAAGAACAGGTTCATGCCGTCGAGTTCGACGCCGTGGGATACCCCGACGTAGCCGACATGTCCGCCGGGGCGGGTAGCTCCGATAGCCTGCATCATCGATTCTTGGGTGCCTACGGCTTCGACGGTCGAGTGGGCGCCGTAGCCGCCGGTGAGTTCCTTGATCTTCGCGATGCCCGCGTCCCCCCGCTCTTCGACGATGTCGGTGGCGCCGAATTGTGTGGCGAGTGCCTGCCGGTCGGCGTGACGTGACATGGCAATGATCCGCTCGGCGCCGAGTTGTCTGGCAGCGAGGATCGCCAAAAGTCCGACTGCGCCGTCGCCGACGACGGCGACTGTTTTGCCAGGTCCGGCTTCCGCAGCTACGGCGGCGAACCAACCGGTGCCGAGTACGTCGGAGGCTGCAAGGAGGCTGCGGGCCTGCCGCTCGGTCGGCTCTCCGTGGACAGGGACGAGGGTGCCGTCCGCGAGCGGGATGCGAGCGTATTCGGATTGGGTGCCGACCGAGCCCATCATGACCTGGTGGATACAGCGAGACTGAAAGCCGGCCTCGCAGATTTCGCAGGTGTTGTCCGACGCGACGAACGAGCCCACGACGAAGTCCCCAACTTCGATGTCGTTGACGTCGGGGCCGACCTGTTCGACGACGCCCACGTATTCGTGTCCCATCGGCGTCGGGCCATTCAGCTCTTCGATGCCGCGGTACGGCCAGAGGTCGGAACCGCAGACGCAGGTGGCTGTAACGCGAATGATCGCGTCGGTCGGTTCGACGATCACCGGCGCTTCGATCTCTTCGACCCGGACGTCGCCGGGGGCATGCATGACGACAGCGCGCATGACGTGGCTCCTCACCATCGGTTTTCTCGTGTCACTTCAACCTGATCACGATTCGGCGGCGTGCGGGAGTCCCGCGCGATAGTGGTACTGCGAGGGACTCCCTCGCTACCGGTCACTGACTTACGCTCGATGGCATGGACGATCGAGCGCAAGTACGCGAATTCCTGACCTCGCGGCGCGCCCGAGTCACGCCCGAACAAGTTGGACTTCCGGCCGGATCGAACCGCCGCGTGGAAGGTCTACGTCGAAGTGAAGTGGCAACCCTCGCCGGCGTGAGCGTCGAGTACTACACGAGGCTCGAGCGCGGAGCGATCAGCGGCGCATCGCCGGGTGTACTCGACAGTATCGCGAAGGCCTTACGACTCGACGGCGCCGAGCGCGCCCACCTTTTTGATCTCGCGCACGCGGCAAGCCCGGTAGCCAGGCCCCCGCGTCGGCGAAATGCGAAGGGCTGGAAGCCCCATCAGAGCCTGCAGTGGGCGCTCGATGCAGTCACCGCAGGACCCGCTTTCGTGCGGAACGGTCGCATGGATCTTCTTGCGGTCAACCCACTCGCGCGAGCGTTTTACAAGGACCTGTACGACATGCCGGGGCAGCCCCCGAACATCGCGCGCTTCACGTTCCTCGACGATAGGGCTTTCGAGTTTTATCCGGACTGGAACGCGTTTGCCGAGGTGACCGTCTCGATTCTGCGAACCGAGGCCGGGCGAGATCCTCACAACAAGGAATTGCACGATCTGATCGGTGAACTCAGCACTCGGAGTGAGGAATTCCGGCGTCGGTGGGGCGCGCACGACGTCCGCCATCACGGCACCGGATTCAAGACTTTTCACCACTCCGCCGTGGGGGAGCTGACGCTTGCCTTCGAAGGTTTGGAGATGGCCGCCGAGCCAGGGTTGACGCTCACGATCTACACCGCAGAGCCGGGATCGCCGTCCGCGGAACGGATGCAGCTACTCGCCTCGTTGGCAGCCAGTGAGAATGCGGACTCTGCTCCTCACGTGTCGGAGCGGTCGCTGACGGACGGCTGACGAACTGCGCGACGGTTGATCGGGTCGTCAGTTGACGACTTCGACGGTGGTGCGCTTCGTGCGTTCCTTGCGCAACAGGATCATTATCGGCAGAAAGTAGAGAGCGGCAACGCCGGTGCCTACCAACACCGGCCCAGTGGCACCGAGACTCGAGGCGAACGCGAACCCGGCGATCCAGGAGCCGACCGCCGTGCCCAGATTGAACGACGAGGTGCTGAGAGCAGAAGCCATCGTCGGCGCCTGATCGGCATAACGCACAGCCATCCCGATCAGGATGGGATTGGTCGACATGCCGAACAGTCCCAGCATGACTACGAGAATCACCGTCACGATCACGTTGTGCGAGAAGAGGCAGAGCGCCCCGAGTACGAGAAACGTCATCGCTGCCGAGACGAACAAGACCCCGTACTGATGCTTCGCACCGAGTCGACCGCCGAGATTGGAGCCGACGAACGCACCGAGTCCGTAGCCGACAAGCACTAGCGGCACTGCCGACGCAGCAAGTCCCGTGTTCTCGGTCAACAGCGGAGAGATGAAGCTGTACGCCGCCAGCGACGACCCGCACACGACGGCGCAACCGGACAGAACGAGCCAGATGCGTCCGTCCCGTAGACTCGCGATCTCCGCTCGCCAGGACGGCACCGCACCGGAGTCGGTGTCGGCGGGTACCAATCGGTGGACGACGGCCGCGGCAACGAGTGCGAGGGCGGCGAGGGCCCAGAAAGGACCACGCCACCCGATGCTCTGACCGGCCAGAGCGCCGAGCGGAACACCGATGACGTTCGCGAGCATGCCTCCGCCCAAGACGATGCCGAGCGCGCGCGAGGAAGACGCCGGGCCGGCCGCTTTTGCTCCGACCACTGCGGCGACTGCCCAGAATGCGCCCGTCGCCACGGCTGTGAGGAAGCGGGCGCCGAGAATGAGTCCGAAGTTGGACGAGAGCGCGACGATGACGTGTCCGATCGCGAAAACAACCAGCGCCGAGCTCAAGGTCACGCGTCGAGGAACCCTGAGTGTCAAGATCGCCATCGCCGGCGTGCCGACGATCATTCCGATCGCGAAGACGGTGATCATCAGGCCGACGTTCGCTATCGACGTACCGAGGTCACCCGCGATCTCGGGAAGAATGCCGGCGACGACGAATTCGGTTGTACCCATCAAGAAAACTCCGACGGCCAGCACGTAGATCACGAGCGGCAGGCGGCCGGTTTCTTCGACGGTCGGGGCGGAAATCATGAGGTGGTCAGTTCTCTTTCTGTTGACGACGCGCATGTCGTGGCGCACCCGTCCAGGGCATCACGCCTGTCGCCTGCGAGGGAGTCCCGGTCGTTGGGGGTACTCGAAGGGACTCCCGGTGTGGCCGATTGCGCGCTACCGTCGGCGCAAAGACTGCCTGAACCCGGGAGGCGCGCCCATGACACGACGACAGATCCGGGGGCTCGGCGCCGCCGTGCTTGTCTCGGCCTTGATGACTGCTTGCAGTACCGAGGACGCTGAGGGGCCCGGTCCACAGGCAAGCACGACAACACGATCGGCGCCCGCCGCGGCCTTCGGTGAACCCGAGACCGTCGCCGACGGCTTGGACGCGCCCTGGTCGATCGCATTCCACGGCGATACACCACTAGTCAGTGAGCGCGACAGCGCGCGAATCCTCGAACTCGACGCCGGCGGAAACAGCCGCGAGGTGGGAGTCGTCGACGGCGTCAGCCCAAGAGGTGAGGGCGGTTTACTAGGGATCGCAGTACGTGAAAACCGCCTGTACGCGTACTTCACCGCGAACGGGGAGAACCGGATCGAACGCTTCGACATCATCGGTGCTCCGGGGGAATTCGCGCTCGGGCCGGCCGAGACGATTCTCGACGGGCTCGCTTCGGCCAACTACCACAACGGTGGTCGCATCGCGTTCGGCCCGGACGGGATGCTGTACGTGACCGTCGGTGATGCCGGTAGTCGAGACAGAGCTCAGGACCTCGACTCGATGTCCGGGAAAATTCTGCGCATGACTCCGGATGGTGATGTGCCGCAAGGTAATCCGTTTCCGAACTCGTTCGTCTACAGCTACGGCCACCGCAACTCCCAGGGCATTGCCTGGACCGAGGACGGCACGATGTACGCCAGCGAGTTCGGGCAGGACACCTGGGACGAACTCAACCGGATCGAAGCCGGTGGCAACTACGGGTGGCCCGAGGTCGAAGGGATTGCGGGTGAAGACGGATTCATCGATCCGCTCCAACAATGGTCACCGGATGATGCCAGCCCCAGCGGAATCGCCATCCACGACGGCTCGATCTACATTGCCAACCTTCGTGGTGAGCGACTCCGCACGGTGCCGTTGGCTGACCCCGCGACCGCCGACGAGCAGTTCGTCGACGAATACGGGCGCCTCCGTGACGTTGTAGTCGCACCGGACGGGTCGCTGTGGATACTGACGAACAACACCGACGGACGCGGCGACCCCAACCGCGGTGATGACCGCATCCTTCGCGTGCCGTTGCGCTGATGTCGATTTCCGGCGAACGCAGTACTTCCAGCCCGAGGGTCCTGGCCGAAGCCTGTGATTCACTAATATCTTTACGACAGGTGCGCCGGGTACGGATCGGAGAGACAGCATGGGGACTTGGGGTTCAGGACCTTTCGACAACGACGTAGCGGGCGACCTGCTCAGCGCAGTACAGGCGGGTGACTACGACATCGACGATTACGCTAGCCACCCCGATGGCGGTTATCTCGATGCCGATGATGCTCAAACAGCAATCGCCGTCGCCGAGATTCTTGCGGTTGCGCACGGCGTTGCGCCGAAGCCTGTGCAGCTGGATGGAATTGACGCCGCCGGGTACGTCAGCACCTTGAGCCCGGAGCAGAAGAGTTGGGTCCTCGCCGCACTCGAGCGTGCAGTTTCCGACAGCGACACTTCGGAGTTGTACGAGTTGTGGGAAGAGAACGGTCCGGAAGACCTCGCAGCTTGGCGGGCACCGATCCTGAGCAGATTGGCCAGCCTCAAAACGGTGGGGTAAGCGTCACTCGTCTGCAGTCCCTTGCTTACTCGGAGTTCGACGAGGACAGACTCCCCTTGACGTACCGGGTGGTGTCGTCAGCGAGGATCTCGGCGAGCCCGCTTTCGATACCGTCCAGTGCTTGCGCGGCGACGTCGGCAGGATCGATCTTCTGTTCGGCGGGTACGCCAGCGGCCATGTCGGTATCCATGTATGCGACATGCAGTGCCGATACGGAGATTTTGCGCGGCGCAAGTTCTTCTCGAACGGCGTCGGTCATCGCCCAGGCCGCTGCCTTCGACGACGCGTAAGACCCGAGCGCGGCTGGATGGAACCAGGACAGCACCGACAGAACGTTGAGTATTGTTCCGCCGTCGTTGTTTTCGATGACGGGAGCAAACGCCCGGGTCACGGCGAGCGGGCCGTAGAAGTTGACGTCCATCTCTCGTCGAATGTCATCGATGTCGCCCCCGATCAAGGGCGCCGAGGTAGAGATACCTGCGTTGTTGACCAGCAAGGTCACATCCGATGCGATTTGCGCGGCGGCGGTTATCGATTCGGCGTCCGTCACGTCCAACCTCAGGGGGATGACGCCGGGTAGATCGACAGTTTCCGGATTGCGCGCAGCCGCGTACACCTTTGCGCCGCGCTCGACGAGTCCCGCAGCCAGATGGCGTCCGAGCCCGCGATTGGCTCCTGTGACGACCGCAACCGTCTTGTTCAGGTCCATGATTCTCCCAGAGTTGTGATTGCTCGTGACATTTAGATTATGAATCAAATCTAAGTATCAGTTAGGATAGATGTCAAGTGAAATCCAAACTGGAAGGCGTTGTGATGGGCCGCGTATCGCAGCAACAAGCGGAAGAGAACCGTCGGCGCGTCGTGGAAACCGCAGCCCGACTGTTCCGAGAGAAGGGCACTCACCTCAGCGTCGCCGACCTGATGAAGGCGTCGGGGCTGACCCACGGTGGCTTCTACAAGCAGTTCGCGTCCAAGGACGCTCTCATCGACGAAGCGACCACCCACGCCTTCAAGGAACTGGCTCAGCTGCACTCTGCGGGACTCGAAGAGTATGCAGGGCAACGTGACTCCGCCCGAAAAGCTTTGATCGATACCTATCTCTCGGTGGCGCATCGCGACAACCCGGCAGACGGATGCCCCGCTGCTGCGCTCGCCGCCGACATGGCGCGCGAGCCTGCAGACAGCGAGGCCCGTCGGGTTTACACGGAGGGAGTGGGGGATTTTGCCGCAGCTCTTGCCGACGACGAAGCTGTCGGTCTCCTCCGGCTCTCCACCATGCTCGGTGCACTGGTTCTTTCGCGAGCTACCAAGGGTTCCCCGCTCTCCGAGGAAATTCTCGATTCCGCGCGCGTCGAACTGATCAGAGGGCTTCGAGAGCCGCTGTCATCTTCTTGACGGTCTCGGGTGCCCTGGCCGCGAATCCCGCTTTCACGAGGTCCAGTTCTCGCGGTTCCGAGAGTCGGACTCTCGATATGTCGATTGAACGCTCTAGTTGATTCCGACGACTTCCTGGGCGATCGCTGCGAGTCTTGCCTGTGCAGCGGATACGACGCCGTGGCGGTTCTTGTGCGCTTCCTCGTACGCAACGATGTCCTGCACCTGTGCGGCTTCGGTCAGTTCCTTCACGGCGGAGACGGCTTGGGTGACGTTGAGTTCGTCGAAGTCTTCGATGGGAAGTTCAGTGGGGTCGAGTAGCCCACTCGACTTCCTTACCGAACGGAAGACGTCGGCGGCACCGTCAGCACCTTCTCGGCGAGTGACCTTCTCAGCCGTGGCGATGGCCGCATCCCTACTGGCCGAGAGTGTTTTCACAGTCACGTCACCGGCATATGCGCCCCAGCTGATCAGCTCACCCAGTACCGGCGGTGAGGTGCGAACAGCGTCGATGGCACGGTCGAGACTGCGGGTGGACCAGGAGACCGGAACGTTGACCAGCCGTATCGCCGCGCCGGTGGCAGCTTGCATCGGTGTGCGGCGCAAAGCTGCCGGTCCACCGAGTGCCTCTTCGGCCAAGACAGTCGTGAGCCAGTCCACGGTCGCGGAGTGTGCAGCGATGAGGCGGTCGGCCAACGCCGCGACGGTCTGATCGCCGCCGGCAGTGGCCAGGGCCTTGAGGTAGCGGGAGCGGTCGAGGAGTTGATGTTCGAGCGCAAGGTCGCCCAGTACAGCTTCGTCGAAGGGTTGGGCCTGTTCGACCATCGCTTTCACTCCGGCTGTCGCGCGTCCGAGGAATGGACCGACCAATTCCGGAACGCCACCCAGATCGCGAATCGTGGACTCGATGGAACTCGCCCTTTCACGGCCGTTCTCTGCGTTTTCCGTGAGTTCGCGTCGAACCGCTTCGGTTCTGGCCTGTGCGACGCGCGTTTCGGCGACCTGGATCTCGGAGTGCGTCAGACCGAGGAGGATGCGTAACTGGGTGATCAAGGCGGACGTGGTTTCGGAGTTGCTCATATCGGGGTCGTCCCTTCGTCGGTGCGTGCTTTACGTGATGTTCAGCTTCTGCTCGACGAGTGCTCCGCGGGTCGCGGAGCCACCGCCGCTACGCGGGCTACCCCGACCTACCGCGTAGTAACCACAACGAACAAGTGGGCTCGACGCACCGAGATCGTCGGCGCCAGGACGAGTGAGATCCCGGCCACCCCGAGGTTTCGATTTCTATTCGGCGGGAAGGAGGCATGTGCAGTGCATCCATCCAGAAGCCCGCGAGAAACTGCGTCACCCGAGGAGTATCGATATGCCGGACCAGTACGCAATGCAGGACCCGACCACGCGGTTCCCCGCTCCTGTGCGTGAGCGGCAGGCGGAGATCGCACACCCCGGTCTCACCGCAGACATGATTTCTCCTCCCGACCACGGTGAAAACACCTATCGAGGAAGCGGTCGACTCGAAGGAAGGCGTGCGATTGTCACCGGAGCAGATTCGGGCATCGGACGTGCGGTCGCGATTGCATTTGCCAGAGAAGGCGCGGACGTTGTCCTGAGTTATCTCGACGAGGAAGAACAGGACGCTCGGGAAACCGCTCGCTGGGTCGAGGAGGCAGGTCGCAAAGCCGTCTCGGTGCCGGGAGATCTCCGAAGCGAGGAACACTGTTCTGCTTTGGTCGAAACCGCGGTGCGTGAACTCGGCGGACTCGACATCTTGGTGAACAACGCCGCGTTTCAGATGGTGCAGATGGGCGGCATCACCGATATCACCACCGAACAATTCGACCGTGTGATGAAAACCAACCTCTACGCACTATTTTGGCTCTCCAAAGCAGCGATCGCGCAGATGGAGCCCGGATCGACGATCGTGAATACCTCGTCCATCCAAGGTGCGTCCCCGTCGCCCGAGCTGCTCGATTACGCCACGACAAAGGCGGGCATCATCGACTTCACCAAGGGGTTGGCCGCCGATGTCGCACGAAAGGGAATCAGGGTCAATGCCGTTGCACCTGGACCGATTTGGACGCCACTGATTCCGGCGACGATGCCCAAGGAGAAGTTCGAGACGTTCGGGGACGACGTTCCGCTCGGGCGGGCAGGTCAGCCGGCCGAGCTTGCTCCCGCCTATGTATTTCTCGCCTCTGGTGAATCCAGTTACACCACTGGGGAAGTCATCGGCGTGACGGGTGGAAAACCGCTCACCTGAATGTGCGACTAGACAAGGCGTACGACGACGGCGTAACGGTCAACCGTTGTCGAGGCCGGCGGCGACCATCGCTGCGGCGGTCTCTCGTTCGGAGAATGAGCCCTTCTCCAGACCCCGGATGACGCCGGAGCGATCAGCGGGGGAACGGTTTTGGTTCAACTTCGCTTTTCCGTAGACACGGGCCACGTGCAGTTCGATCCCCACAATCCCTCGCAGCTGCGCATCGACGAACTGCGGCGGCGCGTCGGTGACCTTCCATTCGTTCTCACGGCCGGATTCATGTCGAGCTGTCAGTGCGGTGACGTGCGCACGCAGCCACTGCTCGTCGTCGTGCGCAACCAGTTGGCCGTAGACGTAGAGAACTTCGTAGTTCCACGTCGGGACAACCTTCCCGTGGACGCTCTTGCTCGGGTAGAACTCGGGGCTCACGTAGGCGTCGGCGCCGGGGAGGATCACCAGAGACTCCGATGTCCCGGTGTATCGCCAATGCGGATTCGTCCGGGCGAGATGCCCCTCCAACACGTTTCCGTCGGCGTTGTACAGCAGTGGCATCGACGTGACTTCGAGGGTCTCGGGGCCCGGTGTGACCAGGTGTCCGAATCCACCGGCGTGGAGAGAGTCGGCGACCGCGTCGTCGGAGAGGCGGAATTGTCCGGGCAGAATCATGTGTCTCCTCACAGATTTTTTGTCATGTGACAATGTGTCACAGCGTGGAGGTTTTGTCATGTGCTAATAGAGTGAGCCTGTGACCAGCACTGTGGCGGACCAGGTGAGGCTCTATGTCGTCCGCGGGACAGCGGGCGAGATTTCCGAGGGCATCCGCAATCTCATCAGTGCTGGGGTACTGGCTCCAGGGGATGCGTTGCCGCCCATACGGGCCTTGGCCGACGATCTCGAGGTTCACCGGAACACAGTTGCCGGAGCCTATCGCTTGCTCGTGGCGGCGGGAGTTGTGGAGACACAGGGCCGGCGCGGCAGCTTCGTGCGAGCCATACCGTTCCTGGAAGGAGAAGGCGGTATCGCTCTTCCTGGCAGCGTGGATCTCGCCAGCGGAAATCCTGATCCGGCATTGCTGCCTGATCTCAGAGCCTCGTTGGACCGGACCACTTACACGCCCCGGTTGTACGGCGCCGCAGCCACCGAGCCTCTACTCGATTCCTGGGCACGTTCCTCGATCGAGGACGAGGTTCCAAGGCCGTGCTCGATCACCATCACCAACGGTGCCGTTGACGCGGTCGAGCGACTGTTGACCGCTCATTTGACCCGAGGTGACGCCGTCGCGATCGAGGATCCGTGCTTCCTGGCGAGCATCGGAACGCTCAAAGCCAACAGCTTCCGAGCGGTACCGATGGACATCGACACTTCGGGTATTACCCCGCAAGGGCTGCTGCGTGCTCTCGAAAGTGGTGTGCGCGCGATTATTTGCACCCCTCGTGCGCACAACCCCACCGGGGTCAGCATGAGCGCCGACCGAGCGGCGATTCTCGGAAGCATCCTGGCCGAGTTCCCTCACGTTCTGGTAATCGAGGACGATCACTTCTCTGCCGTGTCCAGCAATCGGTACTGTCGGCTCGCTCCGATGAGCACGACGCGGTGGGCGCTTGTTCGTTCCGTGTCGAAATTTCTCGGGCCCGACCTGCGCGTGGCAGTGGTCGCCTCGGACCTCGACACCGGCATTCGGCTGAGCACTCATCT
Source organism: Rhodococcus sp. C-2 (assembly GCF_027854095.1). Taxonomy (NCBI): domain Bacteria; kingdom Bacillati; phylum Actinomycetota; class Actinomycetes; order Mycobacteriales; family Nocardiaceae; genus Rhodococcus; species Rhodococcus sp. C-2. The sequence continues at coordinate 191,813 of NZ_JAQGFI010000003.1, forward strand.
CCGGTCGGGCGCCAACTGGGTCAGTCACCTGCAGCAGCGCTTGAGTGCTGAACTGCTGAGTGATCCGACGGTGATCGACGGCCTCGCCAATGCTCGCGCTGTCTACGAGCGCCGCCGAACCCTTCTGAAATCTGCACTGTCAGAACATGATATCGAGGTTCCTGACACTTTCGACGGACTCAATGTCTGGGTTCCGCTGGATCGGGATTCCGAACCGATTGTCGAGCGACTCGCCGAGTCTGGCTGGCTCGTGCGGGACGGAAGTCAGTTCTCGGCGACGCCGGGTCAGTGCCACCGGGCACTTCGTGTGACCGCCTCCACCATCACCTCTGACCAAGCACGCGAGTTCGCCAGTGCCCTGGCTGAAATATTGGCGAGCCCGTAGTTGTCCAGCTGCACTACGGTGCGAATCTGAGTCTCTCGCTTCTCGACGAAACTACCGGCGACGGCTGGATCGATAGGATCGGTTCGAGCGACGACGAAGGGTGTAATTGTGGCGAGGGCGGTTGTTGTCGGTGCGAGCCGAGGTCTTGGTCGTGCTTTGATCGAGGGTCTGAGGAGCGATGGCGACGAAGTTCTCAGCATATCGCGTCGGCGTCCTGACGGGTTCGACGTCTCCGAGTGGATCGAAGTAGACCTGACCGATCCTGTTACGGCAGCGAATTCGATCGATCAGGAGCTTGTCGGTGGTGTAGATACCCTGATCTGCAACGTCGGAATTTGGGAAGGGGATGCCTTCACTTCCGATTATGCGTTCACAGATCAATCCGATGTCGAAATGCTCGAAATGATCAACGCCAACATCACGGCCACAATTCTCCTGCTCAAGCGCCTGATCCCGAGAATGATCGGCCGTCCTCGACCTCGGATCATCTTGACCGGGTCCACCTCGGGACTCCCGCGAAGCGGTAGGCCGGAGGTTGCGTTCGGTGCATCGAAGTTCGCGATCAACGGCATTGCCGACGCGTTGAGAGAGGGCTATCGGAAGGACAGACTCGCCGTGACTGTCCTTCATCTCGGATATCTCAATACAGAAGACGGACTCGACGTGCCCCGAGACGTCGCTGCCGCCAGGGGAGAGGGATCTCTGGTCCCGGTACATGACGTTGTGGATACGGTGCGCTCGATCTCGAGTTTGTCGTCTTCGACGTCAGTGCCGGAAGTAGTCCTCACTGCGATCGACGATCCGCGATTCTGATTTGCGGCGGTCGACTCAATCTGGTTGCTGAACAGACGTATTCAGAGAATCTAGACCCCGATCAAGAAGTAAGCTCCGGTCAGATACGTCAGGGTGAGGCCCGCCAAGGTCCACGCCATGTACGGCCGGATGTAGAGGCGCCGCAGGCGGTGCAATCGCAGGGAGGCTCGCAAGAACGCGCCCACGGTCCCGAGCAGCAACATCAGGCTCGGGACGAAGACCGCCAGTCGGCGATCCTTCTGTGAGCACAGCAAGGTGTCGGTACCGAAGCATTCGCCCCGCCGGGAGCCCAACCACACGATCGCGATAACCAAAACCGCGGTAGCCAGAACGACTGACACGCCGTACGTCAGGGTTCGCCTGTTGATCTTTCGCTCTCGACGCTGAATTACATCTGACGCGTCAGAACTGTCGGTCATCACACCGGCTCCTGTACATCGCACCTCACTTCGTGGATCGGCGGTGGGAGAGGGCGTACAGCACTACTCCGACGGCCAAGAGTAATGATGCGCGTAACCACGTCGCAGCGCTCTGCTGGGTGAGCAACGCAACGCACGTACCGAGAGCGAGGATCGGGAAGATGATCGGCGTTCGGAAGTGTTTGTGTTGCACTGCGTCACGGCGCAGAACCAGGACGGCGATGTTGGTGCTGATGAATACGAAAAGCAGCAGGAGTACCACCGTCTCCGCCAGGGCTGACAGCGATCCGGTGACGCAGAGAGCCATGGCAACTGCTGTGGTCGCGATAATCGCCACCCAGGGGGTCCGTCGCTGCGGCAGTACCCGAGCGAAGACGCTCGGGAGCAAGCCTTCCGATGCCATCCCGTATGTCAGCCTGCTCGCCATGATCATTGTCAGCAGTGCGCCGTTGGCGACGGCGACCAACGCGATCAGGCTGAACAGGCGAGGCGGAACGCCGACGTCGGCAGCTGACACAACTTCCAGCAGTGGCCCGGAGGATGCGGCAAGTTCGTCGGCGGGCAGGACCACCGAGACAGCCAGGCCGACAAGGACATAGGCGGCGCCGGCTGTCAGTAATGCTCCGAACAGTGCGCGTGGGTAGACCTTGCTCACGTTCTTCACTTCTTCGGCGACGTTCGCGGACGTTTCGAAGCCGACAAAAGAGTAGTACGCGAGGAGTGCCGCAGCCAGCACCGCGAGTGCAGGCGATCGGCTGTCGTCGAACTCCACGACGCGGCTCAGGGTTCCGTCGCCGCGCCCGAGAACTATGCAAGCGAGGACGACAACGAGGACGAGCCCGGTGACCTCCACGACTGTCATGACGACGTTGGCGCGCATCGACTCCTTGATGCCTCTGGCATTGAGAAGTCCCACCAGGAGCAGGAAGACGAGCGCCGCTGGAACGGTTGGGACGTCGATGAAGGCTTTGAGATAGTCGCCCAAGAAGGCGAGGGCGAGTCCCGCCGCACTGGTTACGCCGGCCGCCAGCATCGAGAAGCCGACAAGGAACGAGATCAGTGGTTTCCGATACGCCCGTTGGGCGAAGACGGCTGCGCCGCCCGCTCGCGGATATTTGGTGACCAGTTCGGCATACGACGTTGCTGTCAGCAATGCCATGACGAGCGCTACGAGCAGTGGTACCCAGACGGCTCCACCAACTTCACCGGCGATGACGCCCACCAACGCGTAGATACCGGCGCCCAGAACATCTCCGAGTATGAACACGAAAAGGAGTGGGCCGGTTATCGCCCGGGTCAGAGTGTTCGTACCGCCGCCTTCGTCGCGGCGTGCGGTTTCGTCCACGTTCTCGGCCCTCGCGGCGCGTCGCATGTGCAAGGTTCATCCTGTCTTCATGGTGACGTGCCGCCACCTCAGGAGCAGTCATGTACCCATTGGCCGAGGTTTCAAACGTAGGTCGCCCGCCTTCCCGTGCTTTGCTTGTAGGGGAATCGCAGAAGTAGTGACTGGAGGACGAAGTGGCCGAAACGACGGTTGCCGCGGTGATGGACGAGTTGGCTGCTCTCGAAGATCCGAAGGCGCGTGCGGTGAACGAGAAGCACGGTGACGATCACGGTGTGAACCTCACAAAACTGCGCGCTGTTGCGAAGCGATTGAAGACTCAGCAGGAACTCGCACAACAGCTTTGGGCGACGGGCGATACCGCGGCGCGATTGTTGGCCCTTTTGATCTGCCGCCCGAAGGCGTTCGAGCGTGACGAGTTGGATGTCATGTTGCGAGAGGCCCGCACTCCGAAGGTGCAGGACTGGCTCGTCAATTACGTGGTGAAGAAAAACCCGCATGCCGAGGAGTTGCGGGTGGCCTGGACCGCTGACCCTGATCCTGTGGTCGCTAGCGCCGGGTGGGCTCTGACCACCGAACGTGTCGCGAAGAAGCCCGAGGGACTTGACCTTTCAGGGCTACTCGACGTCATCGAGGCGGAGATGAAGGATGCTCCTGACCGCCTGCAATGGGCGATGAATCACTGCCTGGCTCAGATCGGGATCGAACATGCCGAGTACCGCGCCCGGGCAATCGAGATCGGTGAGCGACTGCGGGTGCTCGAGGATTACCCGACTCCACCGAACTGCACCTCGCCGTTTGCGCCCATCTGGATCGCGGAGATGGTGCGACGACAGAGGGCAAAGTAGAGCGCACGACAACTGAGGATAGGGTTACCTTCGTGCTACGTTAGGCGCCGTCACCCGCTCGGGGTGTCTGAGCAGGTCGATCGACCGGGAGGTCCTGGCGTGGCGAGAATTTTGGGACGAGGGCTGTCAGAGCGACGAAGTGGTGGCAGCCGTGTCCGCCGGGTGGTAGCCGTCGTGGCGGCGTGCGGGCTGGCGGCCGGAATGGCGGCCTGCAGCAGCAACGGCGACAAAGACAGCACCGACGACAAAGACAGCACCCGGACTTCATCCGCAGTCGACGCCGCGTTCCCGGTGACGATCACGTCGGCCCTCGGCACGGCCGAGATCAAGGAGGAGCCCAGGCGGGTCGCAACCTGGGGATGGTCCAATCAGGACGCCCTCCTGGCGCTCGGTGTCGTCCCGGTCGCGATGCCCACTTTCTCCGGACCTCAGTACGGGGCCGACGCGCAGGGCATTCTGAAGTGGGACGCCGAGGCACTCGACAAGCTCGGTGGCGAGCAGCCGATCTTGTTGTCGGGTGACGGAACGGGCGAAGCACCTGTCGAGCAGTTCGCCAAGGCTGAACCAGATCTCATCTTCGCCCCGTACTCCGGGCTCACTCAGCAGGAATTCGACGCACTGTCGAAGATCGCGCCGGTGGTTTCCTTCCAGGACGAGCCGTGGACCGCGTCGTGGCAGGACCAGGTGACCATCGCTGGTCAGGCGCTGGGTAAACAGGCCGAGGCCGGCACGCTCATCGACAAGACCAACGCCGCGATCAGCGCGACGGCTGCGAAGAACCCTGCGTTGCAAGGTAAGACCGTCACCATCGGACTCCCGAACAGTCCGAGCACCTTCGCGGTGAGTAAGAACGCCGACGTGCGTGTCGAGTTCCTCGAGCAGCTGGGTCTGAAGAACGAGCCGACGATCCAGCAGGCCGATCCCGCCAAGGATCCCGAGGCCGTGTACTTCGAGCTGAGCACCGAGCAGGCGCCGCTGATTGCGTCTGACGTGCTGTTCGTGGTGGCCTACGACAAGGACTCTCTGAACGCGTTCCTCGCCGAGCCACTGGTGGCAGCTCAGCCGGTGATCGTCGATGGGCGTACGGCATCCACCAAGGACTTCAGCGTCGACAAGAACTTCGCGTTCGGCGGACTGACGGTCCTGACCATCCCGTACATCCTCGACGACGTCGCCACAGTTCTGAACACCGCTGCCGGCAACGTCAAGGGCTGACCGGCCCGCTAGCGGGAAGTTCGAAACTGTGTCCGGTACCGCTGTGGGCTGGTGCCGACCAGGTCTCGGAAGCGTTCGCGGAACGTGGTGACGGCATTGAATCCGACTTGTCCCGCAACACGTTCGATCGAGTGGTCGGTAGTCTCGAGCAGAAATTGCGCTTGGCGGAGCCGCGCGTGATGGAGCCACTGCAACGGCGTCGTACCGATTTGTTCCTGGAATCGGCGGTTGAGCGTGCGAGTGCTCATCGTTGCCTTGGCCGCGATTGTCGTGATGTCGAGTTGCTCCCCGAGGTTCTCTTCCATCCAGTTCAGTAGCGGCCTGAGGGTTGTCCCGCTGGGTACGGGAGGCTCGTGAACGATGAATTGTGCTTGCCCTCCGGCACGTTCGAGCGGCATCACACTCAGCCGCGCCGTGTCGGCGGCGACCGCGGACCCGTAGTCCTGACGGACCATGTACAGACACAGGTCGAGTGCGGCCGCGGCGCCGGCGGAAGTCAGGACGTGCCCGTTGTCTACGTAGAGAACGGCGGCATCGACGTCGATGGCCGGGTGCCGACGCGCCAACTCCGACGCAGCCGCCCAGTGCGTCGTCGCGCGAAGTCCGTCGAGCAGGCCTGTGTCGGCGAGGGTGAATGCGCCGACGCACAGTGAGGCGATGCGCGTGCCGCGATCCGCGGCAGTTCTGAGGGCTTCGATGATCTCGGGGTCGATCGGCACATCGAGATCGGCGGTGCCCGGGATGATGATCGTGCTGGCCTGGGCGAGACGTGACAGTCCGTGCGGTACGCGCATCGTGAACGTTCCGGTCTCCACCTCCTCGGTGAGCGCGCACACGGCGGTCCGGTAGGCCGGTGCGCCTGAGGGAAGCCTGCATCGTCCGAAGACTTCGAGGGGTGCTGCCAGGTCCATCGGCACCACTCCGGGCAACGCGAGAACTGCAACGTCATGCATGTCTGAAACGTAGCGTATGTGGCGCGAGATTCTGTGATCTCGTGTCGTGAAATATCCTCTCAACTGGTATTTCACAGAATATGTGAGGTTGGCTGAAAGCCGTCGAAGGTTGGCTTTCAGCCGTCGCCGCAGGGGTCAACTTCCTCCTACTGTCGTAGGAACAGCGACGCGCACAGGAGCGCGTCGCACAAAATCGGAGGTTGCAGTGCACGCGCAGATCGTGTTGTTCGACGGATTCGATCCCATGGATGTCGTGGGTCCGTACGAGGTGCTCTACGCCGGGGGTCTCGCCAGCGGTGGGGCGTTGAGTGTCGAACTCGTCAGTGCGGAGGGGCCTCGGACCGTCCTGAGCGGAAGTGGTGAACTCGCTATGACCGCCACTGCAACCCTCGATGTCGAACACGCGGATCTGATCATCGTTCCCGGAGCATCGGGTCTCTTCGAACCCGATGCGGACCAGTCGGGCACCAGTTTGCCGGAAAGACTCGCGGCCACAACGGAAACCGAACTGCCCGTCATGATGCGGCGTGCACTCGACGATCCTGGTGTTCTTGTTGCGACCGTCTGTGGAGGATCTTTGGCGCTGGCGATGGCGGGGCTTCTCGAAGGGCGCCGCGCCGTGACACACCATCTTGCCGTGGACGCACTGGCGGCCGGCGGCGTTATTCCGATCCAGGCGCGAATCGTCGACGACGGTGACCTGATCACCGCCGGCGGTGTGACGTCCGGTCTCGACCTTGGCCTGTACCTGTTGGAACGATGCCTCGGGCCCCGGATAAGTCTCGAGGTCGAAGCGCTCTTCGACTACGAGCGTCGTGGAACGGTGTGGTCGGCCAAGGGCGCCGAGCCTGTAATCACCTTCGCCCCGGACGCTGCGTGAATACGCTTGTGCGTACCGAAACGCGAGAAATCTCATGACCGGAATCCTGCTGTCCCTCCACGTGATTGCGGCCATTCTTGCCATCGGCCCCGTCGCTGTGGCGGCGAGTATGTTCCCGGTGGCGAGCCGCGCCGCGCTCGCCGATCCGGACAGCGCCAGTGTTGCGACGACGGGCATGCTGCATCGCATCGTTCGGGTGTATGCCACGATCGGCATTGTCGTTCCGATGCTCGGTGTCGCGACCGCCGTAAATCTCGGGGTGCTCGGCGACGCGTGGCTCATCACCTCGATTGCACTCACCGCCGTTGCCGCCGTAGTACTTACAGCGGTAATGCTTCCCGCCCAGCGGCTGATTCTGGCGGCGATCGAAGGAGCTGGGTCCGGCGTGGACGTCGCAACGCGGCTCACCCGCCGACTGGGTGCCGCGACGGGAATCTTCAATCTGCTGTGGGTCGTCGTCGTTGTGCTGATGATCTTTCGGCCAGGATCGACAACCGGCGTGTGATCCGAGGCGATATTTCACGTGTCGGTGACAGCGCTGCTTGACCTTGACACAGTGACAAGGACTCCAATGTTCGACGAAGGAGGTGGTTGTCGTGAACACAACCAACCACGATGGGCAGAATGCTCACCTCGTCGACGCATTGGCCGCAGCTGATCCCTCGGTTAGGCTGCGCGCCGCGCTAGCCGCCGGCACACGCCCGGACCCTGAGCTGACGGTTGCCCTGGTCGATCGGTGTGCCGTCGAGCCGGATTTCTTCGTCCGCGACATGCTGACCTGGGCGTTGTGCCGCCTGCCGGCCGAAATCACGGTACCGAAGCTGATCCGTGAGCTCGGGTCCGATGGTTCGCAAGCCCGCAGTCAGGCGCTCCACACCTTGTCCAAGATCGGCGATCCGACCGCGTGGCCCGCGGTCTCTGCGCTGGTGCACGACCAGGACGACGAGGTCGTGCGCAGTGCGTGGCGCGCCGCAGTGGCACTCGTGCCGGCAGGAGTCGAGGGTGCACTCGCAGCGGATCTGGCGACCGAACTCGGGCGGGGTGAACTGCAGATGCAGCTCAGTCTCAGTCGAGCTCTGACAGGACTCGGCGAGGCTGTACTCCCGGTGCTCGACGCGGCCGGTATGAGCCCGAATCCGCGTGTCCGGGCGCATGCTGATGCTACAAAGCAACTCTGGCACGACCCCGACGGTGGGTTCGCACTCTCTCACGAGTTGGCGAAGCGCGTCGCGGCAATCGGCCCGGACGCGTAGGAAGGGGAGACGGATGTTGATCGGCGAGGTCTCGCGGCGTTGTGGTGTCAGCACACGGATGCTGCGTCACTACGACACCTTGGGACTGGTGAAGCCGACGGGCCGCACGTCCGGCGGTTACCGGGAGTACTCCGCCGACGACATCCGTCGACTCTTCCACGTCGAGAGCTTGAGGACGTTGGGGCTCTCGTTGAACGAGGCCAAGCGTGCACTGGACGAACCCGACTTCGCGCCGGCCGATTTGGTGGGTGAACTTATGCAACACACTCGGCAACGGATCGCGGCGGAGGAGGAATTGCTGACCAAACTCGAAAGGGTCGATGCCAGCGCCCCTTCGGAGTGGGACGACGTCCTACGCATGGTCTCACTGTTGCGTGCACTCGAATCCGAGTTCGCTGCTCATCGTCAGCAAGCGATCCTGTCGCAGGAGCTGAATGCGGCGTTGCCCGTCGACGCACTCGTCGAGGCCATCCTGTCGGAGAAGGATGCCAACGTGGCCGGAGCGTTGCAGTGGGCGTTGGCGAGGACCGAAGGTGCGGGCCTTGCAGGTCTCACGAAGGGCCTCGAATCGGAGGACGTCGAGGTTCGACGCCGCGCGACGTCGGCCATCTCCGGGATCCACACCGAGGAAGCAACTCGGGCGCTGAAGCGAGCTCTCGATGATTCGGACGCGATAGTCCGCGCTGATGCCGCTCTCACCCTCGGATCTCGCGGAGAGGCCGTCTCGATGCCCGCTCTCCTCGAGATGGTCGCCGACGGGCGACGCGACGTCGAGGCCGGAGAGGTGCTCGGTCTTCTCGCGGAGCACTCACCGACAAGCGGTGAGGTCGTCGATGCCGTGCAGGCAGGGCTCGACGGCACTGACGACGCCCCGACGAGGTTGCGAATCACGCAGGCACTCGCTGAGATTCCCGGCGCGGCGGCCCGGGAAGCGCTCGCCCGGCTGACACGCGACGACGACAAGACGGTCGCGTCCACGGCAGCCGCGATCCTCGAGATGCGGGACCGTGGACCACGCCGGCGCGAACGACCGCGTATCGGGAACTGAAATCGGAGAACTAGGGCACCTCTGACAAATGCGGGCCCGGGTGGTCAGCGCCGCAACGATTTTGCCGCGGCGTTGCCCTTCAACGCTGCACAGAGCAGGACAAGGAGCACCGCTAGAAACACGACTGTTGAGGCGACAGCCGACACCACAGATCCGAAACCTGTCACGACACCGATGGCGACCTGCATGCACAGTCCCACTACGGCTGTCCACACCGTCCGGCGTAGAAGGGGCCACGCAATCCGATGGGCCAATTGCCACGCCTCGGGGCTCGAGATCGTCGCCTTCGTGCGTATGCCGACAACGGGATTCGGTTCATCACCGACGACTCGCGGAAGAATCCCGGCAACGAACGCGAGGACAAGCGTCGACGACGACAGCGAGGCCGTCAGACCCAGCAAATCAGGCGGTCCCACCCGTCCAGCCCCCTATCGGCAGATTTGACACAGCGGACATTCCAGTCTGGGTTGCCGCTGGGACACACCCGACCGTATGCGAACGAATGCATGTACGGCTGTGCGGGTGACGCACTTTCAAGCTTTGCCGAATGAGCAGTGGACTCGATCTCGGACTAGTTTTCAGACAAGCCCTAGTGTGGATTGCCTAGGCAGAAAAGGTTTCCCGCCGGATCCGCCAACACGTGCCGGATGATCCGCCCGAATCAAGTCGAGGTGAACCGTATTCCTTTGGCTGTGAGCCTGATCCATCTCAGGCAAAGCCTCGAAGCTGCTGCGCACCCGCTGCGCGGTGATCAACGGATATGGTCTCTCACGTGGTGGATCAACGGCGAATGAGTTTGCGACGCAGGTACCTGAGCCTCGGTCTTGGCGAACTGGCCGCCGCGGGAGTGTTTGCCGCCGTGGCTGTCAGCGTCGTGATGCCTCGGCTCGAAGGTCCGAAAGACTCCGCGGCGCTGTGGTCGGCGCTGGCCCCAATGCTCGTGGTTCTCGTGCAAGCGGGTGTCTATTGGCTGCTTGCCCGAGGCTGGGTCGAGCAGGCGCCGATGCCTGCCCGCCTCGCGGCGCTCTACCGTGTGTTTCGGGTCCTCGACATTGTCGTCTTGGCGGTCGGTCTCCTCGGCGTGCTCATTTGGCTACCAGATCATTTCGTCACTGCGGCGGCCATCATGGTGGTGTGGGCTTTCGGCGTCGTCGAATACGTCAATTACTTCGTGGCCCGTCTCGCTTATCCGCTGCGGCGGTGGCCGTTCGAGGTCGGCAAGTGGCGGACGCCTCAACTTGTGCGCGACCTGCATTCGGCGCGGTGATACCGGCAATTAAGCCGGCCTTTGCCGCAACGGCAAAATTTGATGCGGGATCGGCGTGAGTTCGGAAGGATCGGTACTGCCTATCCAGGAATGAAGCCTCTTCGTCGTTCTTCACCGAGGAAGGAGATCCACCATGGCAACGTCGCGTCGGAGCCGCCGTGATGTCCCACCGCCCCGGACAGGGATTAGCGAGACCGATACGCTGCGCGCGTTTCTCGACTACCTGCGTGATTCGATCGCTGCCGAGGTTGAAGGTGCTCCGGAACCTCAGGTGCGCACCACAATTGTTCGGTCGGGAACAACCTTGCTCGGGCTGGTCAATCATTTGACCTTTGTCGAACGATCGATGTTTCTCGCCGAAAACGTGACGGATTGGAAAGCGACGTTTCAGCGAAGAGACCGGGCGCCATGCCGGGCACGCTGACATCCTCCGCGAACTTATCGACGGTTCGACCGGTCGGTGACATCGCAACATCGATCACAACAGTGGTTCGAAGTCGTCCGTCTCGCCGACAGCTTCCGCGCTTCATTGAGGCGAATGTCCACTACCGAAATCGGGGCCCACAGGTATCGGGTCGGTCGCTCCGTCGGGAGTTGTTACTTCCCAGTGCAGTTCGGATGCAGTCGGGGGAACGAGCGCGCCGATCCACTCGGCAACGACACCGACGATAACTTTCTCGAGTTCCGTGCGTGACCACTCTCGCGGACGAGTGGGAACCGGTGGCTCCCAGCCTTCCTCACCCCAGATCACGCTGAAAAGCTCCCGCTCGTCGCCGATCTGCTGATTCAAACTGAACGCATCCGGATCGTCGAATCGCGCCCAGACGCCGAAAGTGCCCTCGCCGTCCTGGTCCACGGAGACGTCGATGACAATGCCTTCGGCATGTGCTGTCGCCGCGGCGCGCATCGCCGCCAGCCGGCTTTCGACTACCGACGATGTGGTGTCGAGGACGGACCTCAGCGAGTCACGGTATTCGGTAGCTTCCACGGACTCAGAATATAGAACTCGTGGCTTCGAGCATGGTGGTATCGGGTCTTGGCCGAAATGTGGAGCGATGACGAGACCTGGGGGACTCGCAGTGCATCTTCGTGTCAAAGGATAACCGTTCGCCTGCAAGCATTTTCGGAAATCGATAGGGTTTGGCTTGTATTGATGTGGGGAGACTCGCAGCGTTGAGTGCGGAATCTGCGCACGACGGTTTCGCTCCTCGAGATCAGAGCGGTGAAGGTGGCATATGTCCGTTATCTTTTAAGCGGTGGTCCCATCTCCGGCCGCCACGCACTTGCGAGTGCGGACTGCAAGTGGAAGGCGGCCCTCGTGCAACAGGTATCGAGCCGAGTCTTGTGACGGCCCTGCGAGTGGTCATCGCCGACGACGACGTGCTCCTACGGGAGGGGGTGGCCAGCCTGCTCACTCGGGCAGGCCTGGAAATCGTCGGACAGGCAGGGGATGCGGACGAACTGCTGACACTGGTCGACGGGCAAAATCCGCAACTGGCCATCATCGACATCCGGATGCCACCGTCACACACTTCGGAAGGGCTCGACGCAGCGCTGCGTATAAGAAGAGAGTTCCCCTCCGTTGCAATGCTTTTACTGTCAGCACATGTCGAGGTCGATCATGCGTTGGAGCTTCTCGACGGAGGGAAGGGGATCGGGTACCTCCTCAAGAGTCGAGTGACCGACGTAGACGATTTCGTCGCGACGCTCGACAGGATCGCAGCCGGCGCCTCGGTCATCGATCCCGCTCTGGTCTACGAATTGGTGGCGGCCAGGCGACGTGACGACCCGTTGGCGGCACTTAGCGTCCGCGAGCGAGAAGTGCTGACGCTGATGGCAGAAGGCCTGTCGAACGTGGGGATAGGGCGTCGGCTGTGGATCACCGAGGGCACCGTCGAAAAGCACGTGCGGAGCATCCTCACCAAGCTCGATCTGGAGAGTACCGCCGACGACCATCGCCGCGTGCGCGCAGTCATCATGTATCTCGATGCCGTCAGCTGACGGGTGTCTGCGTTTGAATCGGCACACTCATCCTTGCGAAAGAATCCGCGCAATCGAGTCTGCGGACAGTTCGAACTTCGAGAGGAATCCGATGGCTGAACTCGATTCGACAAGATCGGCGAAGTCTTCTTCGTCGTGTGTCGACACAAGGATGATGGCCGGCGTCGGCGCCAAACCGGCGGCGTGGAGAATCTCCACCACGTCGAATCCGCTTTCGAAACCGAGGTCGATGTCCACCAGGACCAGGTCGGGGTGGGTAGCTTCGGCCACTGTGATGGCCGTGCCGAGGCTGGATGCGGTTCCGACAACCGTCATACCCGCGGCCTCGAGCACTCGTCGTGCAGCGGTGCAGAATGCATCGCTGTCGTCGACGATGAGGCAGCTCCGGTCGGAAGACTTCACCCTGTCAAGGCTGTCAGACGTCGGCGCACCCGGCATTACCGCTACCCGTAATTTCTCGGGGAACCCGGGCGTCCGATGACTTCGTCAGTTCCGTTGCGCGGCCGTCTCGTCACGTCCGTGCTGCGTCCGAGCGCTCCTCCCCTCGGTTGGGGCATCGCCCTGGCTACGGGATTGATTGTCGTGGAGATTCTTCTCGTTCTGATGTTGAAGCGGATTGCACCCGAGAATGCGTTCGGCGCGGTTTTTCTTTTCGGTGTCCTCGTCGTTTCGGCAGGCTGGGGATTTCGGCTGTCAATTGCGACGGCGGTTGCCAGCACTGCCGCGTACGCCTACATCCACGTCGTCGAAAGCCGTGAAAGCCTTGTACCGGCAGTGGTGGTTTTTCTCGTCCTGGCCTTGCTGACCAACGTTCTCGTCGGTCAGTCACGTCTTCGCGCCATGGAATCGGATCAGCGTCGTCGTGAGGCGGATCTGTTGGCTGCGCTGGCTCGGACGATGCTTCGGACGTCGAATGTAGTGGAGATGCTTGACGACGCGAGCGTGCGATTGTCCGCCGTGCTCGACCTGCCCGCGCCGTATGCGAAGTTAGGGCCCGCGGATGCCCCGGTGGGGCGCGGGCAGAGGCGGATCGTTCTACGGGATGGAGCCTGTGTCGCGGGTTCGCTACTTGTACCGGCAGAGTTGACCCAGGCCGATGCTCGCCGCGTTCAACGAATCGTACCGTCGCTCGAGGCCCTGCTTGCCGCTGTGCGAGATCGCGGGGTACTTCTCGAACAGACTCTCGCGTTGGCGCGTCAGCAGGCTTCACTGCGACGCGTAGCGACACTTGTTGCCTCGAGAGCCGAACCCGACGATGTCCATCATGCTGTCGCCGCGGAGTTGGCCGACGGACTGGACATCGAACACGTGTCGGTCGTGCGTTACGACGACGACGACTACTTCACAATTCTCGCTGCGCGGGACGATACTACAACCGGAGAACGATTGATCCCGGGTGAACGCTTCCCTGTCGGTGGATACAACGTCTGCACGATCGTCGAGACTTCGGGTGCGCCGATTGCCATCGACTTCACCACTGCGACAGGGGCGATCGCGGGGAGGCTGCGCGGACGCGGGTTGCGTACGGGAATCGGGGTACCGATCAACGTCGACGGTCGGACGTGGGGAGCTGTAATCATCGGCGGTACGGGACGTGTTCTCGCGAGTGACGTCGAGGACCGGTTGACCGACTTCGCAGACCTGCTCGCAACCGCGGTCTACAACGGTGAAACCAGGCGCGAGCTCACACGGTCCAGGGCGCGCGTCGTGGCTGCAGCCGACAAAGCCCGCCGAACCATCGAACGTGACCTGCACGACGGGGCGCAACAGCGGATCGTCACTCTCGGGATGGAGTTACGCGGCGCTCAGGCCGCAGTTCCCGACGGATTCGATGAGCTGCGAATCAGCTTGGCCCGCACCGTTGAGACACTGGCTCAAGTCAATACCGATCTTCGTGAACTCTCGCGAGGGATTCACCCGGCGATCCTGTCCCGCGGGGGTCTCGCGCCGGCGCTGAAGACTTTGGCTCGCCGCAGTCCGATCCCGGTCGCGCTCACAGCCGAGATCGTCACTCGACTAACCGATTCTGTGGAAGTCGCGGCGTACTACGTTGTCGCTGAAGCGCTCACCAACACCGCGAAATATGCCGACGCGTCCGTGGTTACGATCGCGGCCGTCTCGCAAGAGGGTCGTCTGGACCTCACCATCAGTGACGATGGCAAGGGGGGAGCAGACGCCGAAAGCGGTTCGGGTCTGATCGGGCTGCAGGACCGCGTTGCCGCGGTTGGAGGAACTCTGACGATCTCGAGCCCGGTCGGTGGTGGCACCACCATCACCGTTCGCATCGATCCCTCTACCAGTTAGCCGGTAGTGGGTTCCCCGGGTAGCGCTCCCCCACAATGGAAGCCAGCAGCGACGACATCGCTCCTGAAGTGGACGAATGTTCTTGTTACCCAACGAGAACCTTTCGCCCAGGAGGACATCATGCCGTACATCACCACTTCCGACGGAACCGAGATCTACTACACCGAACAGGGCGCCGGGAGGCCTGTGCTGCTCAGCCACGGTTGGCCCCTCTCCTCGGACGCCTGGCAGTTGGAACTCAAGGTGCTCGCCGACGCCGGTTACCGTGCCATCGCACACGACCGTCGCGGCCACGGCCGGTCCTCGAAGACCTATCAGGGCAACGACATGGATACCTATGCCCGTGATCTGGCTGAACTCGTCGAAGCGCTCGACCTCCACGATCTGACGCTCGTCGGTCACTCGACCGGAGGCGGCGAGGTCGTTCGGTACGCAGCGCAACACGGCGCAGGGCGTGTTGCCAAGGTGATCACCGCCGGCGCCGTTCCGCCGATCATGGTGAAGTCGGAGAACAACCCGGAGGGCACACCGATCGAAGCGTTCGACGACATCCGGTCCGGAGTTCTCACCGACCGTTCGCAGTTCTATCGCGACATCGCCGAGCCGTTCTTCGGCGCAAATCGCGAGGGGTCGAACGTGTCCCAGGGGGCGAAGGACGATTTCTGGCGCCAGGGAATGCTGGTCAATCTGGCAGCTGCCTACGACTGTGTCAAGGCGTTCTCGGAGACGGACTTCAGCGAGGACTTGAAGGCGTTGACCGTTCCCGTCTTCATTGCGCAGGGTGACGACGACCAGATCGTTCCCATTGGCGCAGCCGCCCTCAAGGCAATCGAATTGGTCAATGACGGCACATTGAAGATCTACAAGGGTGCGCCGCACGGAATCTACGGCGACTACCAGAAGGCTTTGGACGCAGACATTCTCGACTTCATCGCCAAGTAAGCCATTCAGCCCAGGCCGGTGGTGACCGTATGGTCACCACCGGCCTTTACGTGACAGAGTCCCGCCCTCGTCCGGAGACGGGACTCGGGTGTCAGCGAACTCGGCAGCGCGTCAGACTGCTTCCTTTGTCGCCTGCGCTGCGAGGGTGAGCGCGATGTCGACGATCATGTCCTCCTGACCACCCACCAGACGGCGGCGTCCAGCTTCGAGCAGCAGTGTGCGAACGTCGATTCCGTAGCGCTCCGACGCGGCTTCGGCGTGGCGCAGGAAGCTCGAGTACACGCCGGCGTAGCCGAGAGTGAGGGTTTCGCGATCGACGCGGACCGGCCGGTCCTGCAGCGGTCGGACGATGTCGTCGGCGGCATCCTGCAGGGCGAACAGGTCGCAGCCGTGCTCCCACTCCTCGATGTTGGCGACGGCGATGAAGGCCTCGAGGGGGCAGTTGCCGGCACCGGCGCCGTGACCGGCAAGCGAAGCATCGACGCGGGTGACGCCGTTCTGCACTGCAACAACGGAATTGGCAACCGAGAGCGAGAGATTCTCATGGGCGTGGATACCGATTTCGGTGCCCTCGTCGAGGATGTCGCGGTATGCACGAACACGATCCGCGACGTCGTTCATCACCAGACGTCCACCCGAGTCGGTGACGTAGACGCAGTGCGCGCCATACGATTCCATCAACTTGGCCTGCTTGGCCAGTTCCTCGGCAGGCGCCATGTGGCTCATCATCAGGAAGCCCGAGACGTCCATGCCGATCTCGCGGGCGGTTTCGATGTGCTGCGCGGAGACGTCGGCCTCGGTGCAGTGCGTGGCAACGCGAACCGAGCGAACACCGAGGTCGTAGGCATGCTTGAGTTCACTGATCGTGCCGACACCCGGAAGTAGCAGCGTGGTGAGACGAGCGTGCTCGAGTACCTCGGCCGCTGCTTCGATCCATTCCCAGTCGGTGTTCGAGCCGGGGCCGTAGTTGAGCGAGCCGCCGGCGAGGCCGTCACCGTGTGCTACTTCGATCGCGTCGACGCCGGCAGCGTCTAGAGCTGTGACGATCCGCTTGACGTCGGTGGGCGAAATGCGGTGGCGGACAGCGTGCATGCCGTCACGAAGGGTGACGTCCTGGACGAAGATCTTGCGGTTGCTCACTTGGTTGCTTCCTTCTGCTGGGCGATGCGCTCCGCGATCTGCATTCCGGCGGACGTCATGATGTCGAGATTGCCGGCGTACGCAGGCAGGTAGTGTGCCGCGCCCTCGACCTCGAGGAACACCGACACCTGGTGGGTGGGGCGATTGCCGTCGACGAGCAACGTCTCGACGGGCTGGTCGGCCGGGATCTCGGTGATCTGGACTTCCTGCTTGAGTCGGTAGCCGGGGACATACGCGGAGACGTCGCCGACCATCTTCTCGATCGACTGACGGATCTCGTCGTGAACAGCCGGGTCCGGTGCGTCGACGAGGCAGAAGACCGTGTCGCGCATGATGAGCGGCGGCTCAGCGGGGTTGAGGATGATGATGGCCTTGCCGCGACGAGCGCCGCCGACTGCCACGATCGCCTCGGACGTGGTCTCGGTGAACTCGTCGATGTTGGCGCGCGTTCCGGGACCGGCCGACTTGGAGGCGATGGACGCGACGATCTCCGCATACGCCACCGGGACGACCCGAGAAACAGCGGCAACCATCGGGATGGTGGCCTGGCCGCCACACGTCACCATGTTGACGTTGGGTGCGTCCAAGTGCTCGTCCGCGTTGACAGCCGGTACGACGTACGGTCCGATCGCGGCAGGCGTCAGGTCGATCATGCGCTTGCCGAGGGGAGCCAGCCGCGCGTTGTTGGCCACGTGAGCCTTTGCCGAGGTGGCGTCGAAGACGATCTCGATCTCGTCGAAGTTCGGCAGACCGACAAGGCCTTCGACGCCTTCTGCCGTGATCGGCACGTTCAGACGCGCGGCGCGAGCGAGGCCGTCGGACGCGGGGTCGATACCGACCATCGCGCCCATCTCCAGGTAGTCGGAGTTGCGCAGCACCTTGATCATCAGATCCGTGCCGATGTTGCCCGATCCGATGATCGCGACCTTGACCTTGCTCATGCGTTGTCCTCTTCGCTGGAGAAACTGGTGGTGACGGAACCGAGCCCGGAGACGGTCACGGTGACTACGTTGCCTGCGGTGACCGGTGCCATGGGGCCGAGAGCGCCGGACAGGATCACCTGCCCTGCGGTCAGCGGCTGCCCCAACTCACGTGCAGTGCGGGCGAGCCAGACGACGGCTTCGATCGGATCGCCCAGGCAGGCGGTTCCGACGCCGGTGGACACCTCGGTGCCGTCGACGGACATCGACATGACGACGCCGGCGGGTTCCACCTCGTCGAGGGTGCGTCGTTCGGTTCCCAGGACGTACACGCCCGAGGACGCATTGTCGGCGACGGTGTCACCGAACTTGATGTCCCACGACTCGATGCGGCTGTCGCAGATCTCGATCGCGGCGACGGCGTAGTCGATCGCACCGCGCACCTGCGCACTGTCCAGCGGTCCGTCCACGAGGTCGGCACCGAGCACGAAGGCAACTTCCGCTTCGACCTTGGGCTGGATCAAACGGCTCATGGGGATGGCGCCGCCGGCGGGGAACTCCATGTCGGCGTACAGCACGCCGAGGTCGGGCTGGTCGACACCGAGCTGCTGCTGGACTGCCACCGAGGTCAGGCCGATCTTGCGGCCTACGACCACGGCCCCCGCCTGCCGACGGATTTCGTCGACGCGGCGCTGGACGGCGTAGGCGGCGACGAGGTCGTCGGCGCCGATCAGATCGCGCACGGGCGCGCAGGGAGTGCCGCTCGCGATGGCGGCTGCGAGGCGGTCCGCAGCAGCTGCGATGTCGGTCTCGCTAGCTGTACTGGTATTCGTGGGCTGGCTCATGGCCACTACTTTCGCCGCGGCACCGAGATTGCGCCAGGGAACTGTCTCACTCAGCGATACGCTGGGGAGGTGACTGGCAGCGCAAACCTCGACACCGTGCTCGGCAAGGCGGTGACGATCCTGCGCGCCTTCCGGGCCGACGACCACGTGTTGCCTCTGGCCACCCTGGTCCAGCGGACGGGCCTGCACAAGGCGACGGTGCACCGCCTGGCCAACGAACTGGTCGCGAACCGGCTACTCGACCGTATCGACGGTGGCTACCGGCTCAGCGGCGGCCTCTTCGAACTCGGCATGCTCGCCTCTCTCGAACGGAGCCTTCTGGAGATGGCGATGCCGTTCCTCCAGGACCTGTACGAGCGGACCCACGAGACAGTCCACCTGGGGGTCCGTGACGGCCACGACGTCGTATACGTCGCGAAGATCGGCGGACACCGGCAAGCCAACTCGCCGTCCCGGACCGGTGGCCGGATACCGCTGTATTGCACCGCGATCGGCAAGGCGCTCCTGGCATTCTCCGACAATGAGTTTCGCCGCGAGGTGCTGTCGGAACCGATGACGCGCCGAACCCCACACACAATTGTTGCGCCCGGCATTCTCAATACCCAACTGAACCGAGTGGTCGAGACCGGTATTGCGTTCGAGCGCGAGGAATCAGCGCCGGGTCTCGCGTGCGTTGCAGCGCCGGTATTCGGAACCAACGACAAACCCGTCGCCGCCATCAGTGTCACCGGTCCCACCAGTCGCTTCGTCCCCGAGAGCCAGGTGTCCTACGTTCGCGCCGCTGCCGAAGGCCTACACAGCACCATCGCTCGCCGCGAACGACTGCGGTGATCTGGCCGTCCCGACCCGGACGAGCCCGGTCAATGCGTGCGGCAATGGCCCCTCGTGTAGGACGCCGAGACGTTGGGTCGCGCGGGTGAGGGCGACATAGAGTTCAGACGCACCGCGTGGGCCGTCGGCGATGATTCGCTCCGGTTCCACGACGAGCACGGCATCGAACTCGAGGCCCTTCGTTTCCGAAACCGGCACAGCGCCGGGCACGTCCTCAGGTCCGATGACGACGCTCGTACCCTCGCGTCCGGCCTCGTCCTGATTGAATTCGTCGATGGCGGAGGCTAGTTCGTCGGCGGAGATTCGCTTGGACCACGGTTGGACCCCGCAGGCGCGGACGGACTCGGGCGGCTGGACGTCTGGCGCGAACTCGGCGAGCAAGGCGGCGGCGACGCTCATGATCTCGGCGGGGGTGCGATAGTTCACCGACAGGGATCGGTAGATCCAGCGGCCGGGGACGTACGGCTCCATCATCGTCGCCCACGAGCGAGCACCTGCGGGTGAACGTCGTTGCGCGAGATCACCTACCACCGTGAAAGACCGGTCCGGGCAACGGCGCATCAGGACTCGCCAGTCCATCTCGGACAGCTCTTGTGCCTCGTCGACCACGATATGCCTGTACGTCCAGTCTCGGTCAGCAGCAGCGCGTTCGGCGAGCTCCCGGGTATCGCGTTCGACGAAACGATCCGCCAGGTCCTCGGCGTACAGCATGTCTTGGGCGAGGAGATGATCCTCGTCGTCCATCAAGTCTTCACGACTGATCATCATGTCCAGCACGCCCGCTGCATACGCAGCCTCGTCGCGGCGTTCACGTTCGGCACTCTGGTCGACGGGCTTGTCCCGGCCGAGCATGTCCACCAATTCGTCGAGAAGCGGAACGTCGGACACCGTCCAGGCATCGCCCTCTCGGCGCAACAGTGTCTCGTCTGCGCCTGCCTTGCGTAGGCGTTCCGGCGAAGTAAACAGCTGTGTCAGTAGCTCTTTCGGTGTCAAGATCGGCCAGAGTGCGTCGAGTGCGGCGGCAAACGCGTCATTCTCCGCCAACTCTGCGGTCAGATCTGCGCGCACTTGTTCCCAGGCTTCACGGTCACTGCGTGTCAACCATCCCTTGCCGATCTGCGCTATCGCCCGCTCGGTCAGTGCCCAGGTGACGATTTCGGTGAACACAGTCCGAGCGTCGTTATGGGGGAGTCCGCTCGAACGAGCTTCTTCTCGGGCCCATTCCGCAGTTTCGGCGTCGATTCGCACTGTGACGTCCGCCAATTCGATCAACAATGGGTTCTCGGGCAAGCGCTGATGATCGGCAATCGCTGCGCCGAGAACGTCCAGGATCTTCAGCGAGCCTTTGAGCCCAGCGGCCTCCGGAGTGTCCTCGGCAGTGACGCGTAGACCGGGAACGAGATCACCGGTGGTCATGAACACCACGTCGGACTCGCCCAGCGAGGGCAGCACGCGGCCGATGTGGTTCAGGAACGCCGGGTTCGGCCCGACCACGAGAACGCCGTGACGTTCCATTCGCTCTCGCTGCGTGTAGAGCAGGTAGGCGACGCGGTGCAAGGCGACGACGGTTTTCCCGGTACCGGGGCCACCTTCGATCACCAGCACCCCGGGGTGTTCGAGTCGGACGATGTCGTCCTGCTCGGCCTGGATCGTGGCCACGATGTCGCGCATGCCCTCACCTCGCGGTGCGTTAACCGCAGCGAGCAAGGCGGAATCGCTGTGGGTGTCGTGTTCTGCGCCGTCAGGGCGCCCGAGTACCTCGTCGGTGAAATCGACCACGTGTCGACTGCGTGTGTGGAACTGACGGCGTCGACGCATGTTCTCCGGGTTTGCAGCGGTGGCAACGTAGAACGGGCGAGATGCCGGCGCCCGCCAATCGAGCAGCACCGGTTCGTAGTCGTTGTCCGCATCGAGAAGGCCGATTCGGCCGATGTACGAAGTCTCACCCGACAGTGAGTCCAACCGGCCGAAGCACAGGCCGTTGTCGGCTACGTCCAGCCTCTTCACCTCTTTGGCGAGCGCGCGCACCTCTGCATCGCGTTCCATGAGTGCTTCGCCGTTTCCGCGCAGAGCGGTGCTGTACCTGCCCTTGACTCGGGCGCGCTGCGCATCGAGGCGTGCGTAGAGCGCCTCCACATAGTTCCGCTCGGATCGCAGTTCTTCTTCGTATCCCTGGGTTGGCACGTGCCCTCACTTCCGCTGGCTGTTCCGATCCCGTAGTGGGTCGTGCGGGATCGGAAGAGCCATTTTGCGGCACTACCCGGGCCTTGCCGCAAGGCCCCCGGTGCGATATACATTGATAGTGGAAGGGAGTGTCGATCCTCCCCCGGCTTTTTCCCACAGATCCTCTCGCGACCCCCCAGCCTGATGCACGGCTCCCAGCCTGGTCGATGTTTGGACCCCGAGTGCCACGGGTACAAATCCAGTGACCGGTGTTCCAAAATCGGTTCCCCTCATGAACTTACGTGGATCGAGGGATTGTGAAGGCGATACTGGCAACGGCCGCGAGCATCCTTCTGGTGGTTGCCTTGGCCGTCGCCGTCTTGCTTCTCCTTTCCGGATCACCGCGCGAAGGTACTTCGCACGAGCTCGCCGATACGGTTCACACGATCGGTGGGAAGCCGACAACCTGCACCGAGTTGTTCGGTGAAACATGCAGCTTTGCTTTGCAGTCGGACTACAACCAGTGGGGACAAAACCTCGAGGGTTTTGTCAATGCCGGGGCCCTCGGACCTTTCGCCCGCAGTATCGGCTTCGTGGCGGAGGCGAAACTGAGCTTGCAGGCATGCGAGGTCAGCGCAACCGCCGGGCGGACGATTCTCGATTTCTACACTCTCGCCGAGATCGACCACCCCACGGCCACCACCACCGACCTCTTCCCCTTCTGGAACGAGTCCCGCCAATTCCTGTGCCCGGTAAACAGTTTCTGAGAATGCTGTTTGCTATTTGAGATGTTCGAGACGCATCGCTCGATCGGAGCCAGGTTGGGCGCAAGCGCGCGAATCGTGGACAGCGTTCCGCCCACGGGGGGATCGGTCTGTAGCTGGCTCATGAGCACTGAATAACACACGAGAGTGAACGGCACTCCCCTCGGTGGCCGCTTCTTGTACGCGTTGCGGCGTGTCGGTGCACGGATGTTTATGCGAATTTCGATGGGGTAGGGCCTTCTGTGGGGGATTCCTACCTGTGTGGGATTCCTGAGCAACAATCCGAAACGTATTGGAGGGTCAACGTGCCAGATGACAAGAGCGGTCCCAGCGAGGGAATCAAAGGCGTCGTAGAGGACGTCAAGGGTAAGGCCAAGGAAGCCGTGGGTGCGGTTTCCGGAAACGACAGTTTGACCCGAGAGGGCCGCGCCCAGCAGGACAAGGCCGAAAGCCAGCGAGAAGTCGCGAAGAAAGAGGCAGAAGCCGAGAAGGCTCGCGCAGAAGCGGCCGCGGACGAAGCGCGACAGAAGTCCGAGCAATAGCCCTGACGCACTCGTCACCCTCGGCCTGGGATTGATCCCAGCCGGGGGTGAGTCGTGGCTCCGCGTTCAGTTTGAAATCTCTACTTACATAAGGCGTAACAAGATTCTTGCGCCCAGCATGACGATCAAGAGGAGCTGTTCGATGCCTTCATCTCAGTCCGTCCCAGGTGCACCGGCCCCGAAAGCGCCGGACCTGAAAGAGCCGGTCAAGCCTCGACAGCCGTTGCCGCCCAAGGATGACCAGCGGCAGCCGGAGGTGCGTACCGTCGCGGGTGCCGAGGAGAAGGTGAAGGGAAATGGTCGCGGCCAGCGGGGGGAGTACCTCACCACCGCAACCGGTACACGTCTCTACGAGACCGACCACTCACTCACTGCCGGCGAGCGCGGCCCGACTCTTCTTCAAGACCACCACCTGCGTGAGAAGATCACACACTTCGATCACGAGCGAATTCCGGAGCGCGTCGTCCACGCCCGCGGGGCGGCTGCACACGGAACGTTCCTGGCGAATGGCGCGGCCGAAAACATCTGTAAAGCATCGGTGTTCGCTTCCGGTGCTCGAACCCCGGTGTTCGTGCGGTTCTCGACGGTGCTGGGTTCACGAGGTTCGGCGGACACCGTACGCGACACACGCGGTTTCGCCACCAAGTTCTACACCGACGAAGGTGTCTTCGACCTGGTGGGCAACAACATCCCGGTGTTCTTCATCCAGGACGGCATCAAATTCCCGGACATCATCCATGCCGCGAAGCCCCACCCGGACCGCGAGATCCCGCAGGCGCAGAGCGCGCACGACACATTCTGGGATTTCGTGTCGCTGCACACCGAGGCCACGGCGCACACATTGTGGAACATGTCCGATCGCGGCATCCCGCGCTCCTATCGCATGATGGAGGGCTTCGGTATTCACACGTTCAGGCTCGTGAATGCCGACGGCGAGACGAATCTGGTGAAATTCCACTGGAAGCCGGCCGCCGGAGTGCATTCACTCGTGTGGGAGGAAGCGCAGATCGCCGGCGGTGTGGATCCGGATTTCCATCGACGCGATCTTGCCGACGCCATCGAGGCGGGCGCATATCCGTCCTGGGATCTGGGCGTGCAGGTGTTCCCTGATACCGAAGACGAAATGTTCGAAGGCATAGATCTATTGGATCCCACCAAGATCGTGCCCGAAGAACTCGCGCCGGTTCAGGTCATCGGAACGATGACACTCGACGCCAATCCGACGAACTTCTTCGCCGAGACCGAGCAGGTTGCATTCCATCCGGGTCACTTGGTTCCGGGTGTCGACATCACCAACGATCGTCTCCTGCAGGCACGTTTGTTCTCGTACCTCGACACCCAGATCACGCGACTCGGTGGCCCCAATTTCGATCAGATCCCGATCAACCGGCCTCACGCGCCTGTCAACGACATGCTTCGCGACGGCTTTCATCAGGACGGTGTACATACCGGAGTTGCGCCGTACCATCCCAATTCGTTGGACGGTGGGTGCCCGTTCTTGGCCTCGGCGGAGAGCGCGGCCTATATCGAGGTGTCCGAAGAAGTTTCAGGGCGAAAGGTGAGGCAGGCGCCGGCATCGTTCGACGATCACTTCTCGCAAGCTCGACTCTTCTATCGCAGTCTCTCCCCTGTCGAGCAGGAGCACGTCGCGCAGGCGTATACCTTCGAATTGGGTAAGTGCTACGAGGAGAACATCAAGACCCGGAATCTGGGCATCTTGGCGAATATCGACGCGGGTCTCGTGTCGATCGTCGCAGGGGGGCTTGGCCTTCCGGTTCCCGAACCGACCGAGCCGTTGAGTGATCCGGAGCTCAGCCCTGCACTGTCCCAGGTTGGTGCGGAATGGCCGGTAGACGGAAGGATCATCGCACTACTGGTCGATGAGAACTCCGATCTCGAAACGGTTGTCGCCGTTCGAGACAAGATCTTCGACGCCGGCATGGTGCCGCTGATCCTCGGCCCGCACGGCGGAACCATCGGGGACGGTGACGACGCGGTGACGGTGCAGCGATCCTACCTCACAGCTCGTTCGATCGAATTCGATGCAATCCTGCTGAGCGGCGACGTTTCTCGGATCGGCGAGGGCAAGTTGGATCCACGGGTGGAGACTCTGCTAAACGAAATGTATCGTCACAGCAAGGCAATTGGTGGTTGGGGAGAGAGCATGAGTGCGCTGGCTGCGGCCGGTATCGACGAGTCTGCATTGGGAGTCGTCGTCGATGCAGACGCGGAAGGAGCGCTCGCCTCGCTGGCTCAGCTTCTGAAGACGCACCGCGTGTGGGGGCGTTTCGAGGTGCCGCCTACATCCTGAGTGCCGACGTACGTTCGAACCTGCGGTGTGGCCGAATTGCCAGTTCGGCCACACCGTCGGAGTGAAGACGAGTGAAGGGACGAAACAGTGGCTCGCAAGGACTCACAACCTCAACTCAAGGATCAAGAACTCTACGAAGAGCTACGCGAGAAGGGCGATTCCAAGGAGAAGGCGGCCCGAATCTCCAATGCGGCCGCCAATCGAGGGCGGTCGAATGTCGCCAAGTCCGGCGGACAATCCTCGCCGTACGAGGAGTGGACAGTCGACGAGCTGAAGAAACGTGCCAAGGAACTCGATCTGCACGGCTATTCGAAGCTGAACAAGGGTGAGCTGATCGAGCAACTCCGCACTCACTGAGCTGTGTTCTGCTCGAGTCGTATTCTGCTTGTGCAGAATACGACTCGAGCGGTCGGTTCAGTGCCCTTCTTGATCGAAGAGTTCCTGACCTTCCAGTCGTTTGACCCGTCGGTGTTCCATCAAGATGGCCAGTGTTCCGACGATGAAGGACACCACGCACACGACGCCGGCAATGACTGCCCAACCACGAAATCCGTAACCTGCTGCCACCAAGGTCAATCCGAGTGTTGCCAGGCCCAGCCCGATCAGCAGGTATCCGGGATAGTTGCGACCGTCGCTGATTGCCTCCCCTACGTGCGATCGATTTGTGTGTTCGTCATCTACCGGTGAACTTTCGCTCGCGTTTGTCACGGCACACTCCATCCTGAGCTCATGAAGACTTGCGATTCTTCGCTCGTCGTCGGTTCACAGGGCAACTACCCGATCGGCCACTGGATGAAACGGTTGGAGTAGTGCCGAAAGGGTAGAAGGTCGTACGCTCGAAGTATCGGATGTGGATGAAAACCGGTGCGAGGAAGCCCTATGAACGCGAAGCCGACTCCCGACATATTCTCGGTAGGTACACCGACTCTCGGTGTCGAAGAGGAGTTCTTGCTCTGTGATCCGCAGACTGGACATCCCACTCTGCGCAACTCCGAGGTTGCTGCCGCCGGGCGGGAACTCGGTATCTCGCTGCAACTCGAACTCACGCGCTGTCAGGTGGAGACGTCCACGTCGATCGGAAACCATATTCGTGATCTTCGTGATCAACTCTGTGAGTCGCGTGCCGTCACCGCCGACGCCGCTGCCCGTGTGGGTTGTCAACTCATCGCAGTCGGGACGCCGTTCTACGATCCGCCGGTAGACGAGATCACTCAAACGTCGCGATACCAGCGAATGGCCGGTCAATTCAGAGCGATCACCGAAGGTGTGATGTGTGGTTGCCACATTCATGTCGGTGTGGAAGATCGAGAACGATCGGTCCAGATCATCAACCACCTGCGCCCTTGGTTACCGACCTTGTTGGCACTGACGGCGAACTCTCCGATCAGCGCCGGTCGCGATACCGGTTATGCGAGTTGGCGTTACGTTCTGTTCGGCCGATGGCCCAGTTCGGGTCCGCCGCCCTACTTCGAGTCCGTGGCGCACTACGAAGATGCTGTTGCAGCGATGCTGGAGACAGGGGTCATTCTCGATCCACACATGGTCTATTGGGATGTGCGCATGTCGGATCACCTTCCCACCGTGGAGATTCGGATCAGCGACGTGCCCGCCACCGTGGAGGAGACGATGACTCTGGCCACACTGGTGCAGGCACTCGTCGGTACCGCATCCGCCGCGATCACGAAAGGTGAAGCAGCGCCTGCTGTCGATCACGAGCTACTCCGCGCGGCTTGCTGGCGGGCGTCGCGTGACGGACTCGACGGGAGGTCGCTGGACGTGGAATCCGTGCGCTTGCTGACTGCACACCAGGCGGTTCGGCAATTGGTGGATCACGTCGAACCTGCGTTGACTGCATTCGGAGAATTCGAGCAGGTCACGGCCTCCTTGGACAAGGTGTTCAGCAACGGAAACGGGGCGATCGTGCAGCGTCGTCAACTCACGCGTCGGTCACGTGTAGCTGATGTGATCGACGAGTGCGCTCGACGCACTTTCGAAGGGTGCAGTTCGCAAGGGGGCAGTGAACTGTAAGGCACGGTTGGAATGGGCATTCGAGAACTTTCAATGTCTTGTCGAAGTCACCGATCGGACTGCAGGAGGAGGAACATATGAATGGCGATCCACGACCCGAGCTTCCGTCGGGCAAGGATCTCGACGATATGTGCAGGCAATTGGCTGCGGCAGTAGAGGAACACGGTCTGTCGGTGGCGACGGCGGAATCGTTGACTGCCGGGAACATCGCCGCACATCTGGGAAAGGCGCCGGACGCCGGATCGTGGTTTTGTGGTGGGATCGTCGCGTACACCCGCGAGGTGAAACATTCCGTACTTCATGTTCCGGACGGGCCAGTGGTCTGCGAAGAGGCAGCCAGGGTCATGGCGCACAGCACCGCCACACTGATGGGTGCGTCGCTAACGCTGGCCGTCACCGGTGAAGCCGGTCCTGATACCCAGGAGAACGTTCGACCCGGAACTGTGTGGTTCGGAGTCGTCGACCATGGGACCGCCGAAACGGAGAAGCAGGTTTTCTCGGGCGACCCCGAAGCTGTCCTCGGTGCAACTGTCGAGCACGCGATCCAACTACTTCTGCGTCACGCATCCGGTCGCCACACACCGAGTTCGAGAGTTGTGAACTAGTCGAGTTTTCAACTCTTCGAACGGTTCTTCTTGTGACGACCTGTGTGTTTCGCAGGCGCCTGCGCGGTTGGAACCAGATGACCGTCGGCCGTGTATTTTTCGACTACGAGGTTCTTGCTGACTCCTCGGTTCGCATCCACTGCGCAAGTGATTGCTTCCTTGTCGGAATTGAAAGGTTCCTCGGTCGAAGAGCCGTCGGGCATCGTGATTTTGTACCGATCCATACATCGACTATTGCGGGTTGATCCGTCTCCGACAACCCGAGTTCACGGAAATATCGGTCTGGGAGTCAGGCGGATCAGCGGGTCCAATACTCTTCGGAACGTTGACCCGGACGGAATCCGTAGTGCGCGAGCATCGCGGTCGCTTCCGGAAAATTGGCTGCCAGAGCTTCGGGCACATGTGCATCGCTGCCGAATGTCACCGCTTTACCTCCCTCTTCGCCCCACCATTGGGGTATCCAGGGCAACAGCCGACGGGTGTTCATCTCGAGGATCCGGTCGCTGTCGGCGATGGCGCGCATCGCATTTCGGAATCCCTCTTCGAATCGACGGGGATCGAAAGGTCCGGCACTTTCGATCGGCCATGCACGCACCGGGTAGTCGATATGGGCGAACACCTCGAAGGTCCGAGAGCCAGCCACCATACGCGGGATCTCATCGAGGTATGCCCACATGACTTCGTCGGCGCTCCACTTTCGAAACAGAGTGTTCGGTTCACTCCGATCGTCGCCGACTTCGAGCGTGTGCAAGGAACCCAATACCCGGTCGATGACACCGAGATCAAGGAGGTGCGACGCCTGCGCTTCGTGCAGGTGCGGTTGTCTGAACTCGACGCCGGTGAGTATCCGCAATTCAGGAAAACAGTGTCGGCATCGTTCGATGCTGTCGAGATAGCCGTCGACGTCGAGGATCGGCACGCGCGCAAGTCTGTTGCATTCGTCCGGATGCGTGCGACAGCGGTCCGCCGGTATCCCACGACCACTCGCTGTGAACATGACTGTCCGCGGGTAGTTGCATGTTCAGTTCGTACCAGAGCCGGGAGTTTCGGGGGGCGGTTAAAGCTCGGACTGTCGCGCGAATTCGCTCTGTGCAGTGGTTCCCCAGATCTCGGAGGACTGAGTCTCGGGCTCGCTGTCCAGCTTTCGGACGTCGTGAATGAACTCCACACCGTGCAGTTCGTCGGACGGAACCGACAGAAGCTTGCACGTGGTGCTGACGAAGAATCGCTGGACATCTTCCAACTCGAGACGCCCACCGGGCCGGTACCAATGCGCGACCCCGGTACACATCTCGAGTATCGCGAGTCGGCTCAATGCCAGATCTTCGATGTCGAAGGCGCCCACGCGTTGTCCGCGTTCGAGGATCTGTCCGAAAAGTTGCTCGTACTCGTCGCGCAGGGTCTGCAACTCGATGCGGTTGTCTCCGGTCAACCCGCGCATCTCGTACTCGGCGACGCGGGCAGTCAGTTGGTTGACGGCGGTAATGCCGACGTGTGACGACACCAGGCCGGCGAGCTGGACTACGGGATCGGCGCTTCGGCGCATTGCCCGCTCTCCCGACTGCGTCAGCTCGTCGAGGCAAGACCGAATGATCGAGGCCAACAGTGACTCTTTGCTGCCGACGTAGTGGTAGAGCGTTGCCGAGTTGATGCCGGCTTCGGCTCCGAGCTCACGAATGCCGGTGGCGGCGAATCCTTTCGTCGCGAACAGCGTGACTGCCGCCCGTTGAACGCGCCCCAGGTCCATGATCCTCATTTCGGTTGGTTGCCCAATCATGCTAGCATCGCCGCCGAAATCGACCGGCTGTCAATCAGTCGATTGATAGCTGTTTGTGTACTGGCAAATTGCATCTCAACTAATCAATCGATCGATTGAAAAAAGCTTGACTGTGCCCTGGGTCACTGCATAGTCTCCTTGTCGAGCCTCCCTCTCGGTGCGAGAGCTAACAGGGCACTCCATACAAGGAGCAATGACATGAACGACGCGAATCCTCCATCTCCCGCAACTGTCGACAGGCCTGCCCTGCGGCGTGTGGCCGGATCGGTTCTGGTCGGCACCACGATCGAGTGGTACGACTTTCAGATCTATGGCGCCTCCGCCGCGTTGGTCTTTGCGCCGCTGTTCTTTTCGGGCGCAGACCCCGCGCTGGCGACAATTCTTTCCTTCGCCACCTTCGCGGTCGGCTTCCTGGCGCGGCCACTCGGCGGTGTTGTGATGGGCCACTTCGGCGACCGCATCGGACGCAAGAAGGTCTTGGTGCTCGCACTTCTCTTGATGGGAGCAGCGACGTTCCTGGTCGGCGTCCTTCCGACCTCCGCCCAGATCGGTGTGTGGGCCCCGATTCTTCTCGTATTGCTGAGACTGATTCAGGGCTTCGGCGTCGGGGGTGAGTGGGGCGGTGCAGTTCTGACTGCTGTGGAATACGCACCCAAGAACCGTCGCGGTTTCTACGGCAGTATGCCGCAGGTCGGTGTGCCTGCTGGCCTTCTGCTGGCGACGGCCGTCATGTTCGGCACCAAGGCGCTCACCGGGGACCAATTCCTGGTGTGGGGGTGGAGAATTCCCTTCCTGCTGAGTATCGCGTTGGTCGCCGTCGGGCTTTACATTCGCACCGCGTTGGAAGAGACTCCCGCATTCGCTCGCGTGAAGCAGCAGAACACTGCGGTCAAGATTCCGATGGTCGACGCGTTCAAGAACTACCCTCGTCAAATCATTCTTGCCGCAGGTTCGATGATCAGCACGGGCGCTTACTTCTACATCCTCAACACCTACAGCCTGACCTACGCCGATCAGTTCGATCTGCTGTCCGGAAACCTCATGCTCGGAGCGGTCATGGTGTCCGCGCTCGTTGCAGTCATCTTCATTCCGATCTTCGGTCAACTGTCCGAAAAATTCGGCCGACGCCGGATCCTGATGGTCGGCATCACCGGCATGGGAGTGTGGGTCTTCGTTGCATTCGCCGCGATAGATACCGGCAACTTCTGGATCACCACCGGCGCATTGGCAGTCGGCGCATTCATGCTCAGCATCTCGTACGGGCCGCAGGCGACGTTCATCGCGGAACTGTTCGACGCACGGGTGCGGTACAGCGCAGCGTCCATCGCTTTTCAGATCGGGGTGCTCTTGGGTGGTGCAATCGCGCCGATGGTTGCCGCCATGTTGGTTCGCGCAACCGGTGGATCGTTTGCGGTCGCTGTGTATATCGCTGCCCTGTCTGTTATTTCGCTGATCAGCGTCTACTTCGTCCGTGACACCGACCTCGACGAAGGAAGTCGCGACATGTACATCGATGACAACGGGGCGTATCTGCCGCCGGTCGATCAACGCTCCACGGTTGTCAACTAATAGAGGAAACTTCAATGATCACAAAGAGTTTCGAAGAGATCTCTGTCGGAGACATTGCGGTGACGGACCCGCGGGTCGTCACCGAAGACTATGTGCGAAGTTTCGCCGACCTCACCTGGGACCGCCATCCCCTTCACCTCGACCCCGACTACGCGCAGCAGACGCGCTTCGGTCGCCAGATCGCCCACGGTGCCCTCATGGTGTCCACCTTGCTCGGTCTGGTGGAGTTGGACCCCCGTTACCTGCAGTGCTTCTACGGGCTCGATCAGGTCAGATTCCACCGGCCGACTTACCTCGGCGACTCGGTGCATGCGGTGTCGGAAGTGCTGTCGGTGCGCCCTCGCTCGGACGGTGAGACCGCGATCGTGACGTCGAAAGGCTCACTCGTCAACCAAGACGGAGACCTTGTCTTCTCCGGCGAATTCTCATTCCTGGTAGGCGAGACCCATTCCCTCGACCTCGAAGTGGGTGCTCGGTGAGTTCTCGGCGGCATATGTCATGGTGGCAGGACCTCGAAGCAGAACACTTCGAATGGGCTGTGCCAGAGCACTTCAACATTGCGCACGCATGTGTCGATGTACAGAATCCCGATGATCTGGCCCTCGTCGTAGACACCGGTGGGCACTGGGCGCGGTACACATTCGGTGAAGTCGCCACGATGAGCCGAAAGTTCGCGACCGTGCTCGCGGATCTCGGCCTGGTCTCAGGCGATCGCGTCGGTGTGATGGTCCCACAGGGAATCGAGGTTCTGGCGACACATCTGGGCGCCTTCCGATCCGGAATGGTCACCGTTCCACTTTCGGTCAAGTTCGGATCGGATGCGTTAGTACATCGGATGCGTGACTCCGGCGCGAAAGTTCTTGTGGTCGAGAAGGACTGCTATGAAAGAGTTGCCGACGGAATCGGTGAGATACCGGGTCTCGAAGCCGTAATCGTGGTCGGAAGGCTCGATCGGCTCTCCGATTCGACGCCCGTGCAAATCCTCGATTTCCACAGCCTCGTCGACGATGCCGCAGAAAGTAGTGAACTGGTAGCCACGGGCCCCGATTCACATGCCATCATCATCTACACCTCAGGGACGACCGGGAATCCGAAAGGCGCGCTCCACGGGCACCGAATTCTCCTGGCGCACATGCCCGGTATGCGGACGGCGTTCGACAATGCTCCGCAGCTGGGAGACGTCTTCTGGACGCCGGCAGACTGGGCCTGGATCGGTGGTTTGTTCGACGTACTGTTCCCCGCACTTGCGTTGGGGTGCCCCGTAGTTGCGACGCCCGACAAATTCACGCCTTCGCGTGCGGTCGAGATTCTGAGCCGTCACAAGGTGACGGGCGCCTTCATTCCTCCCACTGCCCTCAAGCAGATGCGAAGCATCGGCGTCGACAAGAATGCTGCGCGTGGTATTCAGCTGCGGGCATTGGGAACCGGTGGTGAGGCACTCGGTGACGCGCTGCAAGCCTGGGTTGCGAGCACTCTCGGCGTAGCTGTCAACGAGTTCTACGGGCAGACGGAAATGAATCTGACCATCGGCACGTCGCGGTCGAAGTGGAGTCCCGCCAGCGGTTCGATGGGCCGCGCCTTCCCCGGCTTCGAAGTCACCCTCCTCGATCCACTCGGCGAGCCGGTCGAGATTGGTGAGGTAGGCGAGATCTGTGTGAAGGCAGGCAACCCCGGACAGTTCCTCGGATATTGGAACCAGCCGTCGAAGACCGATGAAAAGGTGTACGACGGTTGGATTCACACCGGTGATCTGGGTCGGACTGATGACGCCGGGAACTTCTGGTACCAGGGACGTGCCGATGACGTCATTTCGTCCGCGGGGTACCGAATCGGCCCCGGAGAGATCGAAGAGTGCCTGCTCTCGCACGACGAGGTAGCCATGGCAGGTGTCATCGGTGTTCCGGATCCGTTGCGCGGCGAAGCGGTTCACGCTTTTGTCGTACTGTCCGAGGGGTCGAACTCCTCGGAGGAGCTCCGTTCGGAGTTGCAGACCCACGTGAAAAGTCGCCTTGCTTTCTACCAGTACCCGAGGGAGATCACGTTCATCGACAGCTTGCCGCTCACCACTACCGGCAAGATCCTCCGACGTGAACTCCGAGCGCTGGCCACCTCCGCGAACGGACTCGGCTAGCAGAGGGCTACATGTTGGGTAGGACCACGACGAAGAACCAGCCGCTCAGTGCCAGACCGATGAATCCGGTGAAGAGGCCGACTATTGCATCCCATGGCAGCTGGCGGGCATTCGAGAGCAGATGCCCGCCAGACTTCTTCGGGTGACGTCGGAGCGCGAAGATTCCTGTTGTGATCGCGCCGACGCCCAGCAGGATGCCGAAGCCGAAAGCCCAGAACAGGAGTACCGACAGCGCGCCGAGCATCTCAGACCGCTCACTCCAGCGTGCGATGCGCTGTGTTTCGGTGGGCGGAGGCCACTTGTGTGAAGGCGACAGAGCTGCTCCGAAACGGCGGGTGTGGTGACGAATTGACTGGTCGCTGAGAAACATTGTCCACCACGCCTGGAGTTGAGTCGATGTGCCGCTGGTATGTACTCGTCTACCCCGTCTTCGCGGATGTATTCCGCTGATTTCGAGGCTAGGTGCTTGCCGCTTCTTCCCAGCAGTTTCCGTTCCACACGATGGAGATGGGGTATTCGTTGTTGACCCCGTTTTCCCAGTAGTCGATGACGCCGTGGCGCTCCGATTCGAGTTCGATCCAGCCGATGCTGAATCCCCCTCGAAGTACGCGTTGAGCCCGGCGGTCGATCTTGTCCAGTGAACTGCAGAGTCCTCGCACGCGGGAGTCGATCCAGCCCGCAGAGGCATCAAGAACGGTGATCTCGACGATGCTCGCGTCGCTCAGCGGAATCTCGATGAGAAGCTCGCCGGAATCTCGTACCACTCGGGTCGATCGATTCTCGTAGGCGTGCAACAGCTCTCGCGGTTCGAACAACGAAGGGCCGCCGTCGGACCGTCGAGACCAACCGAAACGCTGCACGGACACATTGTCTCCCACAAATTGCAGGATTGTCATTCGATGTGAACAAGGCCGTCCAGGGCGTCCAGTACCCGGTCCAGCCCGAACTCCCACGCCGCCTCGGGGCTGTACGGGGAGTTCTTGGCCTCGCCGGCCGCCCCTCCGACTCGCTGCGCCAGCGGGAAGTCGTCGCCGAGATAAGCAGCTAGACGCTGGTTCCAGGACGACCACACCTCGGCCATGTCGGCTGCTCGGGGGTCAGGGCGCCGCGCTTGCGCCGAGGATCGGGCGAAGTCGGCGACAAATGTCAGGGCGGAGTCCCGGTCGATGTCGCTCAGTCCCGTGCCGTCGAAGGCGTGAAGTTCGTGGTCGTACTTCGCGATAGTTCCCGGACCCAACGCGGAGCGCTGATCGGAGATGTCCAGTAGCCACCAATGCTCCGTATAGAGGGCAAGTTCTTCCTCGGCGACCCGACGCACACGTTGGCGCCAGGTCATGTTCCCGTACGGCAGGAGTGGGCTGTGTCCGTGTACGGCGTCGACCATGAGCACCAGCAGATCGTCGCGGGATCCGACGTGGGTGTACACCGCCATGCCCGAGATTCCGAGTTCGGCGGCCAATCGGCGGACCGTCACGGCGTCGAGGCCGTCGGTATTCGCGACGGAGATCGCGACGTCGACCGCCTGTGAGGTGGTGACCTTCGCTCGCGGGCCGCGGGTGCCACCCTTCGGCGCGAGGGGGTGATCGCGCCAGAGCAGGTCGATCAGTTCGCGTGCCATCAGTCGTCTCCAGAAATCGGGAATACCTCAACGGTGGTATACCTTATACGGTGCATACTGTATGCACTGCATAAGGTTTATCGATCATGGGAGGCCCACGATGAAAATCACCAGCACTGCTCTGTCCTTGAACGTCGCCGACACCGACGCATCGGCAGACTTCGCGAAAACCCATTTCGGTTTCACCGAGGCCATGGCCGATGACGGCTTCGTTTCCCTGAATCATCCGGATGCCGGGGTCAACGTGGTCTTCCTGCGCACCGGGCTCGGGACGTTCAAGCCCGACTTCGTCGCAGGTCCGGCCGGTCAAGGCTTGCTCATTGCATTCGTGGTCGACGATGTCGACGCCGAGTTCGCCCGCATCGCTGCTGAAGGTGCCTCCGTCGTCACCGAACCGGAGACGGAACCGTGGGGTGAGCGTTACTGCCAGTTCGTCGACGCCAACGGAATCGTGTGGCAACTCGTTCAGTGGGTGTGAAGAACCCGAGCGCTCGGCTCCGCGGCGCGCGGCACAGAACGTAACCAGAGGGCGCGTTCGACGGACTGGGCTTGGAAGCGCTGCGGTGAGATCCCGTGCGCAGTGCGAAACGCTCGGCTGAATGCGGGCAGGTGCGCGTAACCCAGGTTCCTCGACACCGTGCCGGGTGCAACCCCGAGTTGGAGTTGGGTGCGTGCCTGGGTCATCCGTGAAAGCGATCGCCACTGCGGATACGTGGTGCCGGTTTCGATACGGAACTCCCGGCGCAGCCTGGCCGCGTCGGTACCGAACTCTTGCGCCCACTCGTCCAGAGTGCGAGGGTCGGCCGGGCGGGCGGCGGTCGTCGCTGCCAGTCGTGTGGCAATCGAAGCGGCGGGCGAGGTGTTCGAAACCGGTTGTGCAAGAGGGCCGGTGGCGATGATGTCGAATGCCATGGCGCTGTCGTGGCCGCGCGGGCGCAAGGGCGTGTAGGCGGCGACGAAAGTGTGCAGCAATGCCAACTCGTCAGCGGGGGAGAACTGCACGGTCTCGAGGGCGTCGGCAGATACGGTCGACCCGTTCGAGGAACGGAAGCCGAGCGGCAGAAGCAGTGAACCAGTCGGAACCGTGACGGTATTGAGGACGCCTGCAGGAAGAATCATGGCCTCTCCGGTGCGCAGTTCCCAGCTGCGGTCCGCGACGTCCACCCGGGCTTGGCCTCGGTAGACCCACACGGCGACGTGGGCGCCGTTGACGCGCGGCCACGTCGCATTGGCCGGTATCGGCGGCGCTGTTTCCCCGGGCTGCCTGGTCTCTGCGAGCATGCGGACCAATGCTTGATCGTTGTCGGTGTCCACGCTGCGATCGGTTGGACCGGAGAGGGCCCGGCGGCGATAGTCGCTCGGGCTCTCTCCCATCTGGGACCGGAACGCACGCGTGAATCCGCTGCCCGTTTCGAAGCCGACTTCGTTTGCAATCCAACCGATCTCGCGGTCCTGCTTCAGGTACTCCAACGACGCGGCGATCCGAGCTCGAAGCCGCCAGCGCGTGAAGGTGAGGCCGGTTTCTTCCACGAAGTATCGCTGGAGCGTTCGAATGCTGATCCCGGCACGCTTCGCGAATTGTGCCTCGGTGTCGTCGGTGCCAGGTGTTCGCAACAGGGCGTGCGCGATCTCGAACGCTTCCCGTGATTGCGGCAATTGCGGCAGCGAGGTGGCCCCGTCGTCGGCCCGGGTAATCATTTCGAACAAGGACGACGGGTGTGCAGCGTCGCCGCGCAGATAGCCCAGGTTGTGAACGAACTCGTGGATCAGTCTGTCTTCCCATCCGGGCGGAACGCGCAGACGCGTCACGGTAGCCGGCCCGGCGCTGACGCCGTTCGAGGGCGGAAGCAGGATGGGAAACGCGACGGAATCCGAGTCCGTCTCCATCGAATATCGCACGCTCGCCGGGATCCACAACAACTCGCCCGCCGGCACCTCGTAGACGGTCGATCCGGTCCTGACGCGTCCACTACCTGCGAGAACCCAGAACAACAGCGGTGAGCGGCCGATGCTTGGCTCGGTGCGGCAGGCGCGGATCGGCCCCAAGTCGATTGCGTCCGACCTTCCCGATAGTGGTAACACGTTGGCGCTCCTGGACAACCCTTGCGACTTAAGTATGGCTAACTTTACCTCTGCCGACTGTGTTCGCAGCGGCGCACTCTCGTATCTTCAGAAAGCCACATACTCATGCGCAGATCTCTACGCCCGACGGCGGCAGTACTCGCCGCGGTCGTCGCCCTCGCTCTTGCCGGCTGCTCGAATTCGTCAGGTAGTGACACCGGAACCGAGGGCACCCAGGAAACCTCCGGGGCCACCGAGGGCTGGCCGCGCACCGTCGATCACGGCGGCCGCAGTACCGAGATCACTGCAAAGCCGACTCGGATCGTGTCCACCTCGCCGTCGTTGACCGGCACGCTGCTTGCGATCGGAGCGCCGGTGGTCGCGAGTGCGGCGACAACGCCGTCGGGAATGACCGATGACCAGGGGTTTTTCTCCCAGTGGTCGGGCGTGGCGGCTGATCGTGGCGTCGCGGTGCTCTACCGAAATCTCGAGCTGGACCTCGACGCGATCGAGACCTTCGAGCCCGATCTGATCATCGGCTCCGCCAACGGCGGCGACTCGACACTCGATGCCTACTCACAGCTGAGCGACATCGCACCCACTGTTCTTCTCGACTACGGCGCCAGCTCCTGGGAGGAGCTCGCTGATCAGCTCGGGACTGTCACCGGACTCGAGAGCGAGGCCGCCAAAACCGTCGACGAATACGACAGCTGGGTCACCACCCAAGCCGCGAAGATCAAACTTCCCGAGCAGCCGGTGACGGCACTGGTCTACATGGGTGCCGACGGTGTCTGGACGTTCCGAGCCGACAGCCCGCAGGGCAATCTGCTGGCCTCGCTCGGCTTCACCTATGCCGAGCCCGCCGAGCAGTTTGTCGCTCCGGACAAGCGGGGTGCCTCCGGCGTCGCGATCGTCAGCTCCGAAAACATCTCTGCCGCACTAGACGGGGCGCAGACGCTGTTTGCCGTCTCGATGGGGCCCAAGGACGTGGAGAAGCAACTCGCGGCCGACCCGCTCCTTGCGAATCAACCTGCGGTCAAGGGTGATCGGGTATACGCGATGGGAACGGCAGCCTTCCGTCTCGACTACTTCAGTGCAAAGCAGACGGTCGAGTCGCTGGTGTCCACGTTCGGTGGATGACCGCGTGGGTGTTTCTGTGCAGTCCCGGACCGAAGCGCCACTGCGGTCCGGGACGGCAGCGCGTGCGGGGTTGTTGGTCCTCGTCTCCATCGTTGTAATCGTGCTGGCATCCGTCGGCGGACTCGTCATCGGCTCACGCAACATCCCCGTCTCCACTGTCCTCGATGCAGTTCTTTCCTACGACGCCGGTAACAACGAGCACCTGATTGTGATCGAATCACGTTTGCCTCGAACAATTCTCGGGCTTGTGGTCGGGGCCGCGCTCGGACTGGCCGGCGCGCTGATGCAGTCGATCACCCGCAACCCTCTAGCCGATCCGGGACTACTCGGTGTGAACGCCGGAGCATCAGCAGCAGTCGTCATTGCGATTGCCTGTCTGGGGGTGACTTCGGTCGGCGGCTATCTGTGGTTCGCGCTTGCCGGCGCGGCCGTTGCCTCGGTAGGTGTGTACATGTTGGGGTCGGCGCATCGCAGCGCCGCGACCCCAGCGCGCATGGCGCTTGCCGGTGCCGCTGTTGCGACGGCGATCACGGCTCTCACCAGCATGGTTCTCATAAGCAACGAGGCCGCATTCAATCAGTTCCGATTTTGGGCAGTGGGTTCGTTGCAAGGCCGCGGCGGAGACGTGATCGTCACTGTTCTGCCCTTCGTCATCGTCGGTATCGTGTTGTCGTTGTTGCTGATTCGTCCACTCAACGCAATCGCGCTCGGCGAGGATGTCGCCAAAGGGCTCGGTGCCAGCACCGGACCCGCACGGGTCGGATCCGCTGTCGCAGTCATCCTGCTGGCAGGGGCCGCAACTGCGGCGGCTGGACCGCTCGGATTCGTGGGCCTGGCTGCGCCGCACATCGTGCGCGGCGTCGTCGGGCCGGATCTGCGATTTCTTCTGCCGTGCGTGCTCGTTGTCGCCCCGGCATTTCTGCTCTTGGCCGACGTTCTCGGTCGCGTTGCCACAGCGCCGGGAGATCTGCAGACGGGGATCGCCGTGGCGGTGCTCGGTGGCCCCTTGTTTGTTGCGCTTGTTCGCTCGCGGCGGGTGGCGTCGCTGTGAATGCGATTGCAGCGCAGCCGGTTCCACCGCTGTTCCGCGGTTGGGTGGTTCGAATCGGGTCGTACTCGTGGCGGATAGTTCCGCGAGTGCTGTTCGTAGCCGTGGCAATCAGTGCGGCATTGGCGGCGCTCTCGTTTGCCACGCTGATGTATGGAACCCTGGATCTGTCCTTGGGTGAAGTATGGCGTGCCCTGCACGGCGAAGGCGCCCCAGCGGCGGTTCGGTCCGTCCAGAATCGCAGGCTGCCGCGGCTGATCACGGCGATCGGCGTGGGCGGAAGCCTCGGTGTGGCCGGCGCGGTTTTCCAGACGCTTTCGCGCAATGTTCTCGGCTCGCCGGACATCATCGGTTTCACCACCGGCGCTGCGACTGCAGCCGTGGTTCAGATCGTCTTCTTCGGAGGCGGGGTACTGCAGACCGCGGGCGCCGCTGTTCTCGGCGGCATGCTGACGGCGCTTCTGGTGTACGCGCTGGCACGCAAAGACGGCGTCAGCGGCGGTCTTCGACTTGTCTTGGTCGGTATCGGCGTGGGCGCGATGCTGAGCGCCGTGATGTCGTTCCTGGTGGTGCGTGCGGATATCGACGACGCCACCGTTGTGCAGCAGTGGACGGCCGGCTCGCTGACCGGGCGCGGTTGGCCACACGCGGTCAGTGTTGCGATCGCCGTCGGTGTTCTCGTTCCTGCTCTCGTCGTGGTGTCCCGGCGCGTCACCATGATGGAGATGGGCGACGACGCTGCGTCCTCGCTCGGGATCTCCGTGGAGCGATACCGATTTGCCGGCATTCTGCTTGCGGTCGCGCTCACCGGCGCGGCGACCGCGGCCACCGGCCCCATCGCATTTGTGGCGCTCGCCGCTCCCCAGATCGCACGACGGTTGGCACGGCGCAGCGGTGTTCTTGTCGCGACTTCCTTCCTGCTCGGCGCAGTTCTGCTGGCGGGCGCCGACTTGATCGCGCAAGCGGTCGAGGTCGGTCTCCGCACTCCGGTCGGTCTCGTCACCAGTCTGCTCGGTGGTGCCTATCTGATCTGGCTGCTCGCTCGTCAGGCCTGAAAAAACTCGCTACGAAAGAGATTCATGACTACTGCCACCCCAACATCGCGGCTGCGTGCCGAGAAGATCGAACTACGGTACGCCGATCGAACCATCGTGGACGAGTTGAGTCTCGAGATCCCCGATGGAGGGTTCACCGTCGTCGTCGGACCGAACGGGTGTGGCAAGTCGACATTGTTGCGTGCGCTCGGCAGAATGCTCGCACCTCGATCGGGTCGTGTTGTGCTCGACGGTAACGATATTCGGTCCTATCGAACCAAAGAAGTCGCCCGGCGAATCGCCCTGTTGCCACAGTCCCCGCTCTCTCCTGGAGCGATCAGTGTCGCAGACCTCGTATCCCGCGGCCGATATCCGTATCAGAGCATGCTGCGCCAGTGGTCACCCGAAGACGAGCATGTTGTCTCCGAGGCCCTGAATGAAGTCGGAATGCGATATGCAGCAGACCAATTGGTGGACGAGCTGAGTGGGGGACAACGTCAGCGGGTATGGATCGCCATGACGCTTGCGCAGCGCACCCCGGTGTTGTTGCTCGACGAACCGACCACCTTTCTCGACATCGCACACCAGATCGAGGTTCTCGACCTCTGTTCCCAACTCCACCAGTCCGGTCGAACATTGGTCGCGGTCCTGCACGACCTGAACCTCGCGGCCAGATATGCCACGCACGTAGTTGCCATGCGGTCCGGAAAAATTGTCATGCAGGGCAGTGCCTCGGACGTCTTCACCCCTGAGTTACTGCGCGAAGTCTTCGACCTCGAGGCGCTGGTTCTCGAAGACCCGGAAACCGGACGGCCACTTGTTGTTCCGCGTGATCGAAGACCTGTCAGTCAGCTACCCGTCCACAACTGAACCACCGATCAGGAGATATCAATGACTACCGCATCTCGACCTGAAGAAACTGAAACGTCTGCGTCGGCAAAGGCGCCACGCGGAGAAGACCACGACCGCGGTCTCAACGACGTGGTTGCCGTCGTCGAACGCGTCGAACGGCCGACCGAGAGCATCTTGCGCATCGCCGTCCAGTTGACTTCGTCGGCGGACGACCCGAATTGGTTGCGGCCCAACGTCGCATTTCGCATCCAGCTCGGTCCACAGTACGGCGACGTCTCTCGCGTCTACACGGTGCGCACCTGCAACGCGCCGAGCAGTTCGATGACCTTCGACGTAGTGCTGCACGGCCACACCAGCCCGATGATGAGGTGGGCCGCCGACCTGCGTGTGGGTGACACGTTCTCACTCACCGGTCCTCGCCCGCACTTCCTCGTTCCCGAGATCGCCGGGCGCCGCGTCGCACTGTTCGCCGACGACACCGCGATACCTGCCCTCTATTCGATTCTGCTTCAGTGGCCCGAGGGACTGACCGGCGTCGGCTGGGTCGCCACCGGTGACGCCGAGGCTTTCGCGGAACTACCCGTGATCCCCGGC
Organism: Rhodococcus sp. C-2; assembly: GCF_027854095.1. NCBI lineage: Bacteria > Bacillati > Actinomycetota > Actinomycetes > Mycobacteriales > Nocardiaceae > Rhodococcus > Rhodococcus sp. C-2. Next base: position 233,456 of record NZ_JAQGFI010000003.1, read on the forward strand.
CTCGAGCTGCACCATGTCGAAGATGGCCTCGCCGAGTACGCCGTCGAACTCGAAAACCCAGGAGACTACGCGGTGTGGGGTGCCGGGGAACGGGACGAGATGCGAGCCATTCGAGCGCATTTCCGCAAGACAGTCGGCCTGGCGAAGGACGATGTAGTTGTCTTCGGGTACTGGAAGCGAGGGGTCAGCACTACCGAGATAGATCAGAACCGACTTCGGAACTACACGAGCATCCTCGAAAACGGCGGCACGCTCGCAGACATCGACGATCTGGCAATCGGTATCTGACGCTATCACCGGGAACTAGTGCCGGCGGGAGGTTCGGGAACGTCGTGCCTCATCGCCTGTGAGACGTACCCCGTGCCGATTCTGACGCCGCCCAGCCACTCGGTGAGGCGCGCCGCCTCGGCATCGAGAGAACGTCGCGCAGACGCTGACACGGTCTCGAGCAATCGGACGTGCACCACACCGGTTTCGTCTTGGATCCAGCACCCCACGACGCGACCGTCGACCCAAGCGGTGGCGCCGGCATTACCGCGGGTGTCGAAGAGTTGGTTGCGGTGCGGGCCGAGGTAGAAGTCACGGTTCTTCCACCCCATGACCGTCGGGTCGAGCACCGGTAGGAGTGCCACCCAAGGACCTGGATCAGGCACCGTGGCGACGTCATCGGGTAGCAACCAGCCGGTGTCGCCTCCGTCGAGTGAGACTGCAACGGCGTCGAGTTCGGCGAGGGCGGCCCGGACGACCGTCTTCGTCGAGCCCAGCCACCAGACGATGTCGTCTTCCGTGCCCGGTCCGAAGGTGTAGAGCCAACGGCGGACCATTTCTCGATAGCCGTCTGCAGATTCGAGATCGAAGGGGGCGTCGTCGAGCCAGTGTCGAGTGAGAGTCCACAGTGGGCGTGAGACGGGGAAGCGGGCGGTGTTGGTGCCGCGCATGATGTCTGCGGTCGCCCCGAGATGCGTGAGAACCCTGGGTGCCGACCAGATTTCACCTGCCGAACCCTCGACCTTGACGTCGATCATCGGCACGGCCTGACGAATCTCTACCGCTGAAAGCCCTTCAGGCCTATCGGTGAGCAACTTCAGCACTTCCGTCCGTGCGCGATCGAGCCAGTCGTTGCCGTCGACGGCGAGTCCGGCCTTGACGACATCCTTGGCCATTCGTGCCCGCTCGGTGTTCGCGACGCGGGCGGACGCACTCGACCACGCGGCCGGCAGCAAGTCGCGGGGAAAGGTGAAGAGTGTGCGGCGCATTGCCAATTGCTTCACGAGACTGCGTTGGTCGTACAGGGCGCGGTCGACGTCGGCGGCGTCCACGGACCGAACCCTCGCCCAGCAAGACAGATAGACCGTCGCTGACTCGGTGGCGTGCAGTACCGTCATCGCCCGCGTGGCAGCTTCCGGCGAATCGACGTGAAACATTGGCTCCAGCGCATGACGTACTCCTATGCGAGCACGGCGTTCGTCGTCGGAGACATGGCGCATCAGGCCATCGTGCCACAGTCCAGGTGCGTCGTATCAGCTAGTTGCACGAGGGTTCGGTTGCGCCAGTAGTCGTCGTGTCGGAGATGTGTGATTGCACCCGGGGTGGTCGCGAAGGTCGCAAATCCTGCGGCTTCGACGGGAATCTGTAGCCAGGCGGAGACGACGAATGTGTGTGCAAAGCCGTGGGTTACGACGATGTGATCGTGATCGAGATCGTCCATCAGTTCGTGAACGCATTCGTGAACCCTTGATGCGATGTCGCGGCGGGTCTCGGCACCGGCAACGAGGCCACGGTGATCGAGGCGGTTGTTGTCAGGGGCCGGGACCTGCCGCTGGGCCAGCCACGAGTTCGGGCGTCCTTCGGCTTCGCCGAAGCTGATTTCGCGCAATCGTGAATCCGTTGTCGCCGGAGCATCGAGTGTCCGGGCGATGATCGTGGATGTCTCGGTGCAACGATTGAGGTCGGACGAGGTGATGCGGACCGGGCGCGAAGTTCCTGTGCGTCGTCGTTTCAGTGCTTCGGCGATCAAACCTGCATCGCGCCGACCAGCGGGGGTGAGAACCGAATTGTGCCAACCGCCGACTACGTCCTGCGCTGTGTGTTCGGCATGAGGATGAGTGACGACGTAAAGATCCTGCATGAGACCCCTTTTGCTTACCCGACTTTTTCCGGCAACAGTATTCCAGGATTGAGGATTCCACGGGGATCCCAGGACGATTTGATCAACTGCATTGCGGCGATGTCGGTTTCAGTGCGCCCCAGCGATATCCACGGCGACTTCGCGCGGCCTATCCCGTGCTCGGCGCTGATGCTTCCATGGTGGACGGCGACGAGTCGGAACACCGTATCGGTCAGTTCGTGTGCGACCCTCGGCTCGGCATCCAGAAGGTTCACATGAATGTTTCCGTCGGCGAAGTGCCCGAACAGGATTGGCCGCACGAGGGGGAATCGTTGTGCCAGGCTTTCTCGGAGGTTGTCGATGAACATTCCCATCACGGACAAGGGGACGGAGATGTCGAGCTTGACTACCGGCGTCGTCGACGACGCGCTGATGCTTTCGGTATGGCTTTCCCGCAGAGTCCACAGTTTTCGAGCCGGCCCAGGCTCGACCGTCGCGTCCTCGATGAGGTCGGCAGAGTCGGAGAGTACTTCGAGGAGCGACTCTTCCGTTTCGCGCGGTGATGACACCTCGATGAGTGTGTACATCGGTGAAGGGGTGCCGAACGGGCGACGGGCATCGGTGTGTGCGCAGACGAGGGAGATGCCGTCGTCGGTCATGATCTCGGCGGCTTCGACGGTCAATCCGCTCTGACGCACGCGATTACACAAATGAAGCGCTTGATCGACTTCGCGTACACCCGCGAGCACGACCTGGGTGTCGGTCGCCGGGGTGACCAGCTTCATCAGGACCTTGGTGATGACTGCGAGCGTTCCCTCGCTGCCGGCGAGAAGTCCTGGAATATCGTATCCGACATTGTCTTTGACGAGTGGAGTCCATCTACTCAGCACCGAACCGTCCGCGAGCACGGCTTCGATACCGAGTATCTGTGCGCGTGTATTTCCGTATCGGACCATGCGCGTCCCACCGGCGTTGGTTGCGACGATGCCGCCGAGTGTTGCGGATTCCTTTGATGCCAAATCGATTCCGAAGCGGAGACCGTGTGCCGATGCGGCCAGGTCTGCGCGAGCAACGGTCACGCCGGCGCCGGCTGCGATTGTCCGACCGATGGGGTCGACGGCTTCGATCGTCTCCAGACGTCTGGTACTCAGCACCACGGACCCAGTCGAGGCGATTCCACCACCGACCAGTCCGGTGTTGCCGCCTTGCGGTGTGACGGGAACCCCCGCGTCGAAGCATGCTCGAAGAACCGCAGACACTTCGGAAGTGTTGCCGGGGCGGATGACCGCGATCGCGTCGCCGATCCAACGTCCCGTCCAGTCACGTGTGTAGCCCTCGATCAGTTCGGGATCGGTAAGGACATGCGTGTGGCCGACGATCTCAGCTAGGGCGTCGAGAAGCCTCGCGTCTGTTGCAGGTTCAGTGAGTGTTCGGGGGTTCATGTGCAACCTTGTGATCGTTCGGGTGACAATTTTCGGGAGACAGACGGTGGATCAACGTGAACTCGATCCTCCGACCTCAGGTGATGCCGTGTCCAAGACCAAGTAGTGACACCACCATCTGTTTTTCTTATAATCGCCGTATGAACCTGCAGCGTGCCCGTTATCTGATCGCTCTGTCGGATCATGGGAGCTTCACTCGAGCCGCTGCGAACGTCCACGTCGCGCAATCGGCCCTCAGTCAGCAGATCAAGGTTCTCGAGCGCGAACTCGGAGTTCCGCTGGTGGATCGTCGGGGTCCGCAGTTCACCTTCACGGAAGCCGGCAAGGTGGCGGTACGAGAGGCGCGCTTTTTGATCGGGTGTGCGGACCGGGCGGTCGAACGAATTCGGTTGGCCGCGCGCGGTGTGGACGGAGAACTGCGCATCGCGTACACCCGTTCGTGGGCGGGCGGCGCAGTCGCGGATCTGGTCAGCACCTATCGAAGGCTCTACCCGGGCGTCGAAGTTGTCGTTCATCGTGGCACTTCGGCGCAGACTGTCGACCTCGTCCGAACCGGAGCCGTCGACATCGCGGTTGTTCGCCCGCCGCTCGATGAAGACGATCGAGAACTTCCCCTGATCGTCCTCGATACCGAACCTATCCTGGTCGCTGTTCCCGTGGATCATCCGTTCGGTGGTCGAGCGACGCTCGAACTCGGAGATCTGGTGGATGTCCCCGTTGTGTTCTGGCCGGAGGCCAACGCCCCGGGGATGTATTTGCGTACGCTCGAACAACTTTGGCCAAACGGGGCGCCCAGCATCGTTCGATTCGAGGCCGACGACGAGCAGGTGCTGCATGCCGTCTCGGACGGGGTGGGTATTGCGCCGATCCCCCAGGGCAGAGCGCGGATGCTCCGCATCCCGGGTGTCCATCTATGTGAGATCGCCGGTGAGCAACCAACTCTCGACGTGGCAGTGACCTACCGGCCGGATAATCCGAATCCGGCGCTTGCGCCGTTTGTTGCGCTCGCTGAACGCGAAAGATCGTCAACCACTGTGTAGTACCTGTGATGCGCGGTGGGTCCTATCCGCCATCGAGGACCAGCATCATGGCCGTTGCGCGTGCTCGGTTCTCGATGGAATCGACGTGGAATCCGACGTGCTGGGACAGTTTCGCCAATCGGTGCGCGACGCTGCTGTGGTGAAGATGCATGGAATCTGCTGCGGCCCTCAAGGTTCCGGACTGCAGGTATGACCTCAAGATTTCGAGTAGTTCTAACCCCTGTTTGGTATCGCCGATCTCTTCGGCACGAACCAGATCCGGTATTCGCGAGTGATCGATGTGTGGTCCCGGCGCCAAGAGGTTGAGGGCGCCGAGATCGTCGGCGTTCACGATCGGTGTTGTTGCCGACGCCTGTGTACGAGCGAATCGTGCAGTGCTCAGTATTGTGCTCACTTCGGAAGCGGGAGCAGTCAAAGATATTCCGGCGCGAATGAATGACGACAGCGCGGCCTCGGACAGCTCGGGTGTCGCCGCGAACGAACCCGTCACGAGATTCAGATACTCGCCGTCAGCGTCTATCCCAGTGGCTTTGCCAGGTTTGTAATCTGGCGAAATGACAAGGTGTGCAGCACCTTCGGCCGTGTCTGAGACTGCCTTGGTTGCCATTACACGGACTGGGGTTTGGGGTTCGATACCGAGACCGGCGCAGGAGGTGAGCACCGCGAGTTCATCCATCGGGAACAACAGATTTCGAGTGTGCTCGGCTTCGGTAGGCAGGCGTCGCGGTTGCAGAATTATCGCTGCGGTCAGGGCCATCCGGTCGACGAGCATTTCGTCGAGTGGCAAGCTGGCCCCGGGTCGTTCGATCCATACCGTTCCGAGAACCTCGTCGTCTACGGCAATGTTTCTGGTCATGCTCGGTGGGAGCTGAGGATCGGGTGACCATCGGCCGCGCGGATCGCAACGGCGCAAATTCTTCTTGCTTCTGCCGCGCTCGACGATCTCGATACCCACGACGCAGTCCGCCAACTGCGCGCTCGCACGAAGCAAAGACGCGGTGTCGGAGCCGTGCCGCACGAGGGCGTCGAAGTAATCGATGACACGTACCAGGCCTGCCGAGTCTGCATCGAGCTCGGCAAGCCGGTACATCAGTCCTTGCATCTCGCAACGCTACGAGACCGGCGAGAGCGAACGCAACCCTCTCCTGAGCGCAGTGAGGGCTTCGGCGGCACCTCTTTCGCTGACCGCGGCGGTCGCGACCAGTGCCGACCCGTGAAAGGTTCCGGGGAAGGAATGCAATTCGACGCTGACTCCCGCTTGCAGCAGCCGAAGGGCGTATTCGATTCCTTCGTCGCGGAGCGGGTCGAGTTCCATGGTGGACAGGTAGGTCGGCGGCAGACCGGTGAGGTCGGTAGCCCGGGACGGCGCAGCGTAAATGGACACGTCAGGATCTTCGGGACCGGAATACGACCCGCCGAGATAGTACTTCCACGACAGGATGGCGTTAGGGCGGTGCCACAAGGGGGTGTCGACGAAGTTCGTCATCGAGACCGTCGCCAGGCGGTCGTCGAGTTCAGGGATTTCGAGGAATTGGAAGGCCACGGGCACAACGCCCTCGTCACGGGCTTTGAGGACAGTGCCTGCGGCCAGTCCACCGCCTGCGCTCTGCCCTCCCACTGCGATGCGGCGTGGATCGACCCCCAGCTCCTCGGCATGGGCGTGGATGTAGAGGAGTGCGGCGTAGCAGTCGTCGACGGGGCCGGGGAAGGGGGTTTCGGGGGCGAGGCGGTACTCCACGTTCGCAACGGCGAATCCGAGTTCCCGCGCCACCTCGACGCAAAATGGATCGCTGGATTCTGCGGTGCCGATTGCGAATCCGCCGCCATGGATCCAGAGCAGAACGGGGACAGGGCCGGCAGTGTTGTCCGGGGTGAAGAAACGAATCGTGACCTCCGGATCGCCGTCCAGGCCGGGTGCCGACAGTTCACGAAGCGTGACTCCGTCGAATGACAGGTCGGCCAACATGGTGCCGACCAGAGCGTCGTAGGTGGCCCGTGCGTTGGGGAGGTCAGCGAAGTCCACCTTCGGGAGCATGGTGAGTGCCGCGGCGAGTTCGGGGTCGAGAGTCGGGAATGTTGTCATGCACCCATCATCGAGCCTGATTGTGGCCTACGTCACCAGCGGATTGTAGGAAATCGGAGAGTCTCCCTCCGACACCCGTCGGATCTCCCTAGGATGACGCCGGTGGACAGGGTACATCTCGGGGTGGGTTCGAGCGATTCGAAAAGTGGGGCACGGATTGGTGGACGACCTCCGCAGGTTTTCGCTGGTCAGGCGATTCTGCGGTCGCACGAGTACCTTCTGACGCTCGAGGCACACACGGCGCCGTGGCTCGGCGTGCGAGAGCTTTCGATCTTCATCCGTCGAGGTTTCTCCATCGGCGACGACGACCTCGAATACCCGGACATCGGGGTTAGGGCAGTCCTGCACTTGCCGTCGTCACGAAGTGCGGAATCGGCGGGCAGCCATGCGGGCCTTGGCAGCGCGGCGTTGATCAGGATTCCCTCGGACGACGAGGTGATGCCGTTGGTGTTGATAGCTCCGCAACCGGTGCTCATTCAGAACGAACCGTCCTACGCCGATGCCGTCGAGGCAGATGGACACAGCTTCCTGTTCCAGATCAACGAAGAGGGGTGGCCGGTGGTTGCTGAGTCCCACCCCGATTTCGTAGAGGAGTACCTATTCGGTTACGGGTCGGTGTATTTCTACGGGAGCTCTGACGCGACCGGGCTCGTTCGCGAAGTTGTGCCGGGATTTCTCGACTTCTGACCGGCCCGACGGCCCGTCCGCCGATACCGTGGGCAGCGTATCGCGACCGGCGGTTATGTCCTCGGAAAAATTGTTTCGGAAGTTTGTCGATCGGTGAGTGCGCCGTTCGACGTGTAAGCAGAGGGACCGAACAGAGCGGTCCACGAACGAAGGAGATTCTCATGAAGTACATGCTGATCATGCGTTCCACCGATGAGGCTATCGAAGCATCCAAGGACATGGACTTCGACGAGATCATCGCGGCGATGGGGCAGTACAACGAGTCCCTGATCAAGGCAGGTGTCTTGCTGGCCGGTGAGGGACTGGCGATGGAGGAGGGATTCATCGTCGATTTCGAGTCCGATCCTCCGCTGGTCTCCGACGGCCCGTACGGGGAGACGAAGGAGTTGTTCTCGGGATTCTGGATCATTCAGACGTCGACCAAAGACGAAGCCTTGGAATGGGCGAAGCGCTGCCCGCTCGGGCCGGGAAGCAAGCTCGAGGTACGCCGCGTGAGCGAGATGTCGGACTTCGATCAGGACAACGAGTACATCCAGAAAGAGGCAGGCTGGCGTGAAGAGCTCGGTACCGATCGTCCGGTCGCAGGCTGACCATGACCGACGAGGCGGTGCGAGAAGAAACGAGAAAGGCTGTCGACGCGGTCTGGCGTATCGAATCCGCGAAGATTGTCGCCACGTTGACTCGCACCGTCGGAGATCTTGATCTCGCCGAGGATCTGGCCGCGCAGGCTCTGCTCGAAGCCGTCGAGCAGTGGCCCGCGACGGGGGTTCCGAGAAACCCCGCTGCCTGGCTGACATCTGTGGCGACACGACGAGCGATCGACGGGTGGCGACGACGTGAGAGGTTGGACGAGCGCTACGCCCACTTTGCGCGTGAACTCGAGAACGACGCTTCACATTTCGACGACGTCAGCTGGGATCCGGACCGCATCGACGACGATGTCCTTCGCCTGATGTTCATCGCCTGCCATCCCGTGTTGAATCGAAAAGCGCAGGTGGCGTTGACGCTTCGAGTGGTGGGCGGTTTGACCACGGAAGAGATTGCGAAAGCGTTCCTCACGCCGACGGCGACGGTGCAGCAGCGGATAGTCCGCGCGAAGAAGGCGCTGACCGCCTCGAAAGCGGTTTTCGAAGTTCCAGGGCGAGAAGAGTTTTCGAGCAGATTGAGCGCCGTCCTCGGAGTGCTGTACCTGGTGTTCAACGAAGGCTATGCAGCCAGTTCCGGGGACGAGTGGATGCGGGCGGAGCTCAGTGCTGAGGCTCTGCGGCTCGCGCGAATACTCGCCGAATTGGTCCCCAGGGAGTCCGAGGTACACGGCCTTGTCGCTTTGATGGAGCTGACAGCCTCGAGATTCGGCGCTCGGACAACCTCGACCGGTGAGCCCATCCTGCTGGCTGACCAGGATCGGGCGAGGTGGGATCGCCTACAGATCTCGCGTGGGCTTGCCGCGCTGGAACGAGCTGACGCCGTCGGGCGTGGACGAGGCCCGTACGGCCTGCAGGCGGCGATTGCCGAATGTCATGCGCGAGCAGCAACTTTCGAAGACACCGATTGGAAGAAGATAGTGATCCTCTACGAGGCTCTGGCGCAACTGGCGCCATCGCCCGTGGTCGACCTCAATCATGCGGCGGCGGTATCCATGGCATACGGTCCTGGCCCTGCGCTCGAATTCGTCGACAAGCTTGTCGCTTCAGGTGAACTGGCCGACTACCACCTGCTTCCCAGCGTTCGGGGGGAGTTGCTCAGTCAGCTCGGCCGATCCGAGGAGGCTAGAACCGAACTCCTCGAAGCGGCTCGGCTGGCCGGGAACGAGCGTGAGCGCGCTGTGCTGGTCGCGAAAGCCGATGCGCTGCTGCCGGATCGGTAGTCACGCGATTGTTAGTCACGCGATTGTTAGTCAGGGCTGAGTCGGATCATCATTCGGCACCATGGGCGGCATCCCGACTCCGTAGGGATCGAGCATGTCCGATACACGTCGACCCCACCGTTCATGCGCGGACTGACGGGTCATTCCCGCTGCGCGGCCGATGGTTGACCATGTTGCGCCGAATCTACGCAGGCTCATGACGCTTGCCGTCGAATCGATACCTGCGGCGAGCTGAATCCGGAAACAGGCCAACTGCCACGCCATCTGACGCTGCGCCGGGATGTCGGTGTCCTGTTCTGCCTCCCACTCAGGGCTGCCAGGTAAAGGATCTGTTCCGACAATCTTGTCTGCCTGAGTGCCGGCCTCGGTGATCGCGGCGTTGACCGTGGTGATCGCGGCGGTCTCGATCTTCGCAGTCAGGGCGCGTTCGATCAGGTCTTCCATGAGAAGTTCTCCTTTCGTCAGGACTAGCCTGACAGGCGCTGTTGAATTCTGTCAAGAATCCCCTGACAGACTTTGAGTTTAATTAATGCACGATTTATTTGTGTACTATCTAAATAGTCTCCGGTTCTGTTGACCGTCGTCGAAGGGGTTGCTGGTGAAAATCGTGGTTTTGTCGTTCCTGGTGGCATTGACTTTGATGACGGTCGGGATCATCGCCGCGCGCAACCGCAGCACTCGACCTGCCGTGACCGGGGCAGTTACTGCGGCGTCAACGGTTCTCGCTGCCGCCTGGACACTTTTTGCCGTGGCCTTCGTATTGGCCTGATCGTGCTGCAGTGCCGATGCGCCGGTAGTGGTGGTGAAGGAACTTCGCAGCAGGTCAGATGCGTTTTGTGTGCGGCGCGAGGCCGCATAGTCTGGCAGACGTGGCAATCGCTGAAACAGACAGAAACTACGGCGGAAGGTCGGTCGCGGCTCGCAAGGCCGAACGCCGTTCCCTCTTTTTGAATGCTGCTCTCAGCGTGTTTGCAGACCAGGGGTATGCCGGAAGTTCGGTGGCGGATATCTGCGCGTCCGCGAGTCTGGCCAGAAGGCAGTTCTACGACGAGTTCGGTAGTCGCGAGGATCTACTCCTCGCGCTGTATGACCAGATTCAACTCGACGCCAGAATTGCAATGGTCGACGCACTCGATGCAGAGCCTTCGGTCAATCTCCGTGACAAGGCAGCGACGGCCATGGCCGCCTTCGTCGAGTCGGTCGGAAGTGACCCACGACGCGCACACGTTGCCTTCATCGACGTCGTAGGTGTCAGTCCCCGGGTGGAAAAGCATCGTGTGGACCAACGTTCGGTCTGGGCAACATTTTTCGAGTCGATCATCAAAGGGATCGTGGGCGACGATTACGAACCGCCGGGTGGTTACCGGTGGGCGTCCACCGCCTTCATCGGCGCGCTTACCGCGCTGGTGCACCAGTGGAGCACTGCGGAGCCTCGTCCTCCCGTGTCGGTACTGGTCGATCTGATGACGGTGCTCTTGAATGCGTTGATCGACGACGCGCCCCTTCTTGCCGGCGAATAGGTCACGAACACCAGGGGATTGTAATCCAGCCCACAACGCTCTACTCTCGTCCTCAATATGTTAGACATTCACATCTAACTTGTGTGCTCGTGATGAGAACTGCGGCAACACAAGGCAATCTGTGCGTTTCCGGGGAGGAATTGGTATGGGACGACGCTGGACAACTGACCGACAACGCGGGGGCCTCGCAATTGCCGTGATTGCAGTAATCGGGCAGATCGGACTTTCGGCACCTGCCTCAGCGGCACCGGATGAAGGTGTTCCCGCCCAAATTCAGGTCCAGCCTGCCCTGCCGCCTGCGGTCGCACCGCCTTTGCCTGAACTGGACCAGGCCTTCTATGAACCGCCTGTCGAGGTCGTCGAATCCAGGGAACCGGGTGAGATCATCGCCGCTCGTGCGGTGAATCTCGGTACTCTCAACCTGATTCCGACCAACGTGGATGCGTGGCAGATCTCGTATCGATCCAATAATGCTGCGGGCGAGGCGATTCCTGCTGTCACCTCAGTGATCAAGCCGCGTGGCGACACTCGCGATGGAGGCCCGCGCCCGCTGCTGTCCTTTCAGATGGCAGAGGATTCACTCGGAAACTACTGCGCACCTTCGTATGTCATGCAGCAAGGCGCGTTGCCGTGGCTGGTGACGGGCGCTGCGACCGGTGGGGCTCAATTCCTCGAAGTGCAGGCGGCACTGGCGCAGGGTTGGGCATTGTCGGTGCCCGATCATCAGGGACCCAATTCTTCCTTCGCCTCCGGCCCCGTCGCGGCCCGGATCACGCTCGACGGTATCCGTGCTGCTGAGAACTTCGAACCCATGGAGCTACAAGGGCGGTCAACTCGCGTAGGGCTGCTCGGCTACTCGGGTGGATCGATTCCTACCGGTCACGCAGCTGAAATACGGCAGGCGTACGCGCCGGAACTGAATATCGTCGGAGTCGCCGAAGGTGGTGTTGCCGCGGATCTCGGCGCTTTGCTCGACAATGCCAACAACGCTCTAGGGGCCGGGATCGTCGCTGCCGGTGTAATCGGAGTGAGCCGAGAAGATCCTGAACTTGCAGGCTTCATCGATCAGCACATAAACCCTGCCGGCCGAGCGCTTTTCGCTGCCAAGGACAACCTGTGCATGCTCTGGACGTCGGCTGCAGTGCCCTTCCTCAATATCAAGGGCTTCCTCGATGTCCCGGGAGATCCCGTCCAACACCCCACGGTGAGAGCTGCGCTCTCCCGAGCTGCCATGGGTAAGTCTGTTCCTGACGTGCCGATGTACATTTATCAGTCGAATCCCGACTGGTTGGTGCCTGTTGGCCCGGTGAACAAACTTGTCGATACCTATTGCCAAGATCCTTCTGCGAGTGTCGTTTACACCAGAGACCACTTCAGTGAGCACGTCAGCATGGAAGTCGTCGCATTGCCGAGTGCTCTACTGTGGCTTCGTGATCGGTTCGCTGGTGTGCCTGCTCAGCAGGGATGCAGCACCTTCGACGCTGGATCCATGGCGCTTGATCAGAGGACCTGGCCAGTCTGGGTGGATGCGGTTGGTGAACTCGTCGCAGGACTGTTCGGCAAGCCGATCGGGACCTGACGGGTGACGTGATTCTGCGGTGGTGAGGAATTCTCACAAGGGCAGCGTGTTGCACTGACTGGACGTTATTTCATTGATCGGGCCTTGAAGATGGTGTCTTGTCACCAATGGGTTCCTTTACCGACGAAAGGTTGCGCGATGACAAAGCTGTTGTTTGCGGTCACTTCTGCAGATCACTGGACGCTGAAGGACGGAACACCCCACCCGACCGGGTACTGGGCGGAAGAACTGGTCGAGGCGCATCGCGTTTTCGTCGACGCCGGCTACGAGATCGTGATCGCGACGCCTGGCGGTAAAGCTCCCGTTGTGGACGAGGGAAGCCTGGCGCCCGAGGTGAACGGCGGGCAAGAAGGCGCCGACCGTATGCGCAAGTACATCGCCGATCTGCAGCCGGTGCTCGATTCGCCGGAGATTCTGGAGAACGCCGATGCTGCCGATTACGACGTGGTCTTTGTACCGGGTGGGCACGGACCGATGGAGGATCTTGCGGTGTCGGCATCCTTCGGTGAGCTTCTCGTGAACTTCTTGGACGCGGACAAGGTGGTCTCGGCGGTGTGTCACGCGCCGGCGGCACTCCTGCCGGCCCAGAGACCCGATGGAAGCTGGCTGTTCGACGGCTATCAGCTGACCGCGTTCACCAACGAGGAGGAGACGCAGGCTGGTCTGGCGGACAAGGCTCCGTGGCTGCTCGAAACTCGCCTACGCGAATTGGGCGGCAAATTCTCGAAGGCTGAGGCGTGGTCGCCTTATGTCGTGGTGGACCGCAAGCTCTACACCGGTCAGAATCCGGCGTCGTCACGGCCTCTCGCCGAGCGGATTGTCGCCGACTTGGGCTGAGCATGTCTTTTGGCGCCGCATCGAGGTCTCCTCGATGCGGCGCTGGTCCGTGTTCTGTTGTCGCCGAGGAGGTTTGACCTCTCAGGTTTTGAAGGTGGTGTTCGCCGGCCTGGGTTGCTGTCCGGGGTCGATCGAGGGTGGCGGGATGAACCACGGTTTGTTGTCGACACCGATCCGAATCGCCCACTTCCCGACGAACCCTGATTTCCGGTGCATCAACCGGTGGTGCGAACGGCACAGCAGGACCAGGTTGTTCATCACCGTCGGGCCGCCGTTGGCCCAGTGCCGGATATGGTGCGCATCCGTCCAGGCCGGTACACATGTGCAGCCGGGGAAGGCGCAGCCCTTGTCTCGGGCGATCAACGCCACTCGCTGTTCGGCGGTGACCAACCTCTTTCCTGGTTTCGCATCCAAGGGCGCGCCGTGACTGTCGAGCAGGACGGTGGACAGGAAGCAGTCACACCCGAGGAGCCTGGTCTGCGATACGGACAGCGGTCCGAGCCAGGGCATGTGCCCGACATCAAGATCCGACAAGTCCAGATCGGGTGAGCCTTCGTCGTCCACATCAGAAGGCGACGCGGCGCAATCCCGATGCTCCGCCAAATCACGAGCATTGATGTGCACGTTCACATGCGGACGCTGACCACCATCGGTGCCAGTCTTGGCGCAGTCCAGATACCGGCGGATCAGTTCCGTGAACCCGTCCGCGGTCCGTTTCGCCGCCGACCGAGAATCCGGGGTTCCGTCCGGTGCCGGGGTCGGCATCGTCAAATTCGACAACGCCGACAACAACATTTCACCGGTGAGGGCATCGAAATCACCACGCACCACCACCCGACCGTTCAACGTCGACGCGATCCGCAACTCATTGAGATCGACATCCTCGGCGGGCGGGATCTCATCGGATTCGAACAACCGCTCCAAGGTCGCGATCACGTTCCGCACCTTCGTCGTCGTCGCCTCCACACCCGACGCAGCAGCCAACAACAGGTCGATGCACTTCGGGAGTGCTTCCTCCGGCATGCCTTTCGGTGGTGATTCACAGAACGCCACGATCAACACCGCGTGCTCGAACGAGCAATCCCCGCCATCGAAGCCTGCCGCCACCGCCGGAAACGGCCGCAAAGCTGCACCCAGGGCGGCGATCTTCTTCCCGTCCCGAACCTGCAGCATCGTGTTCGCCGCCAACCAGGACCCCACACCGCGGCTCGCGATCACCTGATCATCCGGGCGCAACGACAACTCGTCCACCACCGCCACTCGAACGGCTTCGAGGCGCAGAATCTCCGCACTCGCCTCGACAGCAGCAGCACGCAACTCAGCAGCAGACAACTGCCACAACCGTCCGCGTAACCCCACCGCAGAACCCGACACCACGTCCGACAACAAGACACTCATTGAATCCCCCGATCCCCTCCCCAAAGGGTACTCGAACATGCGTTCGAGTCAAGAGGGAATTAGGCGAGGGCGCGAAGGAGTGGAGTGGGGTCGGCGACGACGAACAGATGGCCGCCTCCGTTGATCTCTTCGAAGCGAGAGTCGGGAATCAACGAGTGTGCCCAGCGGGCTACTTCGATGGGTACGTTTCCGTCGTCGGTTCCGTGTAGGAAAACCGTTGGTACCGAGATCGATTGGAAGAGTCCAGGCACCTCGAGGCGATACCGAGCCAAGTCGACAACCCCTGCGGATCCACCCTGTGCGATCCCTTCGGATGAATCCAACTGGAGGGCGGGGCGATGTACCTCGTCGGTCATGACTGCCTGATCGGCGGCCGGCCAGATCGAGACTGAGTCGCTGCGTAGCTTGGAGAACACTCCGGTTCCTGCGAGCATTGCGCCGGCCACACGGGGAGCCCAGGTGGCGGCAAAGTACAACGCAGATACCAGTTTTATTCTGCGTCGCAAAGTATCTCGCGGTGCCCCGGGGATCATGGCGCACGCCAGCACCAGTTTCGAGACTCGTTCGGGAACGGCTGCAGCGACTGCGAGCGCGTAACCGCCGCCTCCGGAGAAACCCATCAGTGTGGCCGAGCCCAACTCGAGGTGATCGACCAGGGTGACGAAGTCGTCGTCCCAGGAATGAAATCCCTTGTCCGTGTACGGATCCGTGCGTCCGAAGCCGGGTCGATCGGGGACTATCAGCCGTATGCCTGCCGTCGAAGACGCGTTGTGGAGTGAGAGCCCTTCGTATCGGCTGCCAGGTGATCCGTGGGCCACGACTACCGGGTTGCCAGTCGGATCGCCGTACTCGCAGAATGCGATACGACGCCCCGACGCGTCGCGAATTTCGGTTGTGGTCACGCTGCTCGTCATGATGTGGTTCCTTGCTGCGCGATCGACGCCACACCGTCCAGGATGAGGGCGACTCCGAACTCGAACCTTCGGGTGGGATCGTGATGAAGTGCGAACACCGATGCCTCGCGTCGATCGGCAGGTGCGCTGTCGAAAGCGCCGCGTCCCAATTGAATTGCGACGTGTCCGGTGACGAAATCATGCAGCGCGCCGTATGCGTACGTGGCCTGCTCGTCCTCGAGGCCGGCCAAGGAAAGGGCGCTCACGACTCGGTGGGCGGTATCGTCGGCCCCGGGTGCTTCCAGTGATGCCTGCCGATGGGCTTCCAGGACCAGGGGATGGCGCATCAGGAGGTCGTGGAGGCCGTAGGCGAACGTGCGGGCAACCCCGCGCCAGTCGGTCGGCCAGTCGATCGACGAGACGGCTTCGCCTACGAGAGTCGAGATCAGATCTCGCCTCAAGGCGTCGATGCCGCCGGTTGTGCGGTGGACGGACATCGGCGATATGCCGAGTCGTTCGGCGAGCACTCGAAATGACACCGCATCCAGGCCGTCCGTATCGGCGATCTCTGCCGCGGCATCAAGAATCTGTCTGTGACTCAATGCTTTTGGTCGACCAGCCCTTGCAGAGCTGGTGGATTCGGATACCATGCTGACAACAATAGCGATACGCGTATCGAAATTACAAGTGTCCATCGACCTCCAAGGAGCGCTGCCCGATGACCGATCTCCATCAACTGTCTGCCGTCGAACTTGCCGGTGTGATCGCCGCCAAGCAGGTCTCGATTCCCGAAGTCACCAGGTACTTCGTCGACCGTGCGACCACTGCCGATGACGTCGGCGCCTTCACGACGATCGCCGGGGAGCACGCTGTCGCCCTCGCCGAACAAGCGCAGCGCAGGTTGAACGAGCGGGACGCCGGGCCCCTTCCGCGTCTGTTCGGCGTTCCGACGGCAATCAAAGACCTCGACGCAACGCGCGGCATTCGCACGACCTTCGGCTCGGCGCTCTTTCGCGACTTCGTGCCGGACGCTGACGACGAGATCGTCGAGGCGATCCGAGAAGGTGGGTTGATCGACATCGGTAAGACGACGGTGCCCGAGTTCGGGGCAGCCTGTTACACCGAGCCGGAAGTCGCTCCGCCTGCTCGCAGCCCGTTCGATCGCACGCGGAGTGCCGCCGGCAGCAGTGGCGGCGCTGCTGCCGCCGTCGGCGCTGGTCTGGTGCCGTTTGCACAGGGAAGTGACACCGCCGGTTCGTTGCGTTCGCCGGCAAGTACGTGCGGAGTCGTTGGCCTCAAGCCGAGCCGCGGTTTGATCACGATGGGCGTGGCGGGGCATGACAACTTCGGATTTGCGAGCAAGGGGCCGATCGCCCGGACAGTTCGCGATACCGCTGCGCTGCTGGACGTTCTGGCGACGCGACCCGGCGCCGGAACTATCCACCCGCCTCGGCCGAAGTCGTTCGAAGAGTTCGTCGTACAGGCTGGGGGAGTTCGGGCTCGCCCCTTGACCGTCGCTCTTGCTCACGGATCGGTCTCCGGCGGAGCCGTGGATGCGCAGCTCTCGGCTGCTGTATCGAAGGTTGGGTCTGTGCTGGAGGGTTTGGGCCACAACGTGTTCGAGCGACCGCAGGCTCGCGATGACATTTTCATCGATGCTTTCGTCAAGATGTTCTCGTCTTTGGCGGGAACCAAGCCGATCCCGGAGGAGTACGAACACCTTCTGCGTCCGATAGTGCAACACTTGCGAGTTCAAGCAAACGAGGTGCCTTCGGGTGAGCTGGCCGCGGCAATCGGAATTGTTCAGGCCTGGGCGCGACGATGGAGTCTCGACTACGCCGACGCCGACCTTGTTGTCACTCCGACTGTGACGAAGCCGCCGCTTGCGATCGGGGAGTTGCGCAACGACGAAGACCCCGCGACCGAACTGATCGACATGGTCGCTTTCACCGGAAACACCGTCGTCGCCAATGCAACCGGTTTCCCGTCGATCAGTCTGCCACTCGGTTGGACGGAAGACGGCGTTCCACTCGGCATCATGATCTCGGCGAAATGGGGTTGCGACGCGGAATTACTTTCTGCCGCTGCAATGCTCGAGGCCGAGATGCCGTGGAAGGATCGGTACCGATTCGACCGCGCAACCGTGCTCTAGTTCGGGAGCGGTACCCGGTCGCTCGCCGATGCGAACCCCAACCACGTGTGGCGGTTACCCCACCAGCACCACCCGACTTTCGGGGCGTTGCGGTTGTCTTTGCCGTCGCGACCGGTTCCGTTGCTGATCCACACGGCGGGAGTTCTGGTGTCGAAGGATCCGTCAGGTTTGCGCAGTCGGGAGCCGATGGTCATGAAACACTTTCCGCGTTCGAGAATGTCGGGGCGCTGCAACAGCCAGTGGATGCCTTCGGTAAGCGTCAGCGGCGTACGGTCTGCGTCGACGATTGCGGGCAATGCTTCGTCCGGGCTCCAGTTGGCCAGGTGATCCCCGCGGTCGACTCCACTGAGCAGATGTAATGGGCTTTCGGGCAGCGTTGCCTGCTCGGTGGGGGCGAACAGATCGACGTCCGCCATGTCGACAACTATGAATCCGCGCTTGTTCTCGAGCTCGAGCAGCGGAGTCAGAACTGAAGCCGGAGCCAGTTTTTCGTGCACGGTGAGTAGTCCGACATCACCGTGCCCGGTTGCGGCCTCCCTGACATCGCCGGCAGAAAGTCCGGCCATCTCGTGAACACCGAGTTCGATCAATCGCTCGGCCTGCTGATCGATGGGCGGGAGGTCGAAATGCATACCTGCGATCCTACCGATCGTGAGCAGAGCGATCGGAGGGTTCGGCCGCGAGGGAAGTCGGCCACGCAACGCCCAACGCGCGCATGATGAACGGGACGGTGGTCGCTACGACGGCGTCAACTCGGTCGCCGGCCATGAGCATCGGGCGTCGGCTTTCCACGCAGGCGAGGATGAGTTGCGCGGATGCGGCAGCATCGGAATCGACAAAGACACCGGCGTCGACACCTTCCTGAACGAGCTGTTCGACCAGAACCGACAGCGGGACAATATGTTCGAGGAAAATTTCGCGATCATGCGCTGACAACAATTCGACCAACGCGATTCCTGTGAATCGTTGCAGTGAGAACTCGACGAGTGTCAGTTTGACGAGGATTTCGAGTCGGTCCACAGGATTCTCGCGGTCCGCGAGTTCACGCTCGGCCAGGAGTAGGAATCTATCCATCTCGCGTGTGGACCAGGCGAGCAGTAACGCGGATTTGTCGGGGAAGTAGTTGTACACCGCTGTCCGCGAGACGCCGGCCGCCTGGGCCACGGTCTGCAGCTTCACGTTTTGCCAACCCTGCTCGTGAAGTTCGCGAATGAATGCGTCCAACATGGCTTCTCGGGTGGCGATTTTGTGCTCAGCGGTTGTCGCACCACCGGTCAACTTCGGCATGGTCGATCCTCCTGGGTCTGATTCACGGTCACGGGGAGGTCGAACAGGTCCGCAACAAGGCGCGGATCACCTTGCCACATCGAGACGGGTGCGAGCATCATCTGCTGCGCGATCGAGCGTACGGATCGGCAGACCTCTTGCTCTTCGGCGAGTGTGAGCGTCGTGCGTTTGCGCAATCGCTCCATCTCCGCGGTAGTGAGATCAGTGATCCATTCCTCAGCTGCAAGCGAGAGGGGTGAATCCGGTGTCACGACCGATCCAACTCGGCACTGGAGAACCGCGAAGTCATCACGGACAGCGTGATGACGGCGACGACCGAGACGGCGTGTGCCGCCGCCAGCCAGAGCGACTCGGGTGCGTGTTTGTGAAGGGTGGGCGCCATCAGCATGGCCATGAGGAGGGCGAGACTCGACAACATCGCGGGACCGTTGGGGCGGCCGACAAGCAGGCTGACCAGAAGAACGAGCGCGACGACGCTGCACGCCACATCTACAGGCGGGTACGTGGCCGGAACGATTCCGCTGACAGTGTCGGTGAAGTTCAGCCCGATCGACACCAACTGCGCGAGACCTGTCGCGCCGGCCAACCAGGCCGTCCAACGCAGTCCGTGGAGTCCGGCTTTCCGAAGGCCGGTCAGGGTTCCTTCGGCGGATTCCCACGCTTCGGACGTCGGTGTTGTCACGGTTACTCCTTTTTATGACGAGGTGTCGTCATAAAGTAGCAGTGCGCGATCGCGAGATTCTTGCCGGTAGGTGACTGGCCTGCTTCGAAGGGATAGCGTCGAAGTACCGGCCGAAATGACAATCGCGGGGAGGTGGCTCGATGACGACCTCTGCCCACACGGATCGGCCCTCGTCGAAACAGAGTTGGTTGGCGCGCGCAGCCTTCGCGGCCCTGGTTCTTGCAGTCGCGGTGCTCCTGATCTTCGCCGGACTGAAAGCCTTGACCATGCTGATCCTGGGGATCGGTGGGGTGGTCGTGTGCGTCGTGGCCGTGTACTGGTTTCTGACCACCCGCGGATTCCTCCGCTGGATCTCGTTGGCGGTGGTGGTACTGACCCCGATCGTGGTGCTCACGTTCCTGGTCCGAGAACGACTCCTGTGGGTGGTATTGCTCGCGATCGGGTTGTTCGTGGTAGCCGGTATCTGCGCTCGCACCGCCTTGGCGGGGGAGGAGAAGGAATTGCCGGTTGTCGAGCGACCGGCACCGCCGCCCGTCAAGCCGTTCTTCGTGATGAACCCGAACTCCGGTGGTGGCAAGGTCGAGAAGTTCGACTTGAAACGCAAGGCCGAGGAACTGGGGGCCACGGTCGCACTGCTCGAGGGGCCCGAGAAGATCGACGTGACGGCCTTGGCCAGGCAGGCGGTCGCGGACGGCGCCGACCTACTCGGTGTGGCCGGTGGCGACGGAACACAGGCACTGGTTGCTGCTGTCGCGGCCGAACACGACCTGCCCTTCCTCGTCGTCAGCGCGGGAACGCGCAACCACTTCGCCGCGGATCTGGGGCTCGATCTCGAGGATCCATCTCGGTGCCTCGACGCGCTCGTCGACGGCGTCGAGGTCACGGTGGATCTGGGAAATGTCGGCGGTCGAACTTTCGTCAACAACGCATCGTTCGGGGCGTACGCCGAGGTAGTCCAGAGTCCGGAGTACCGCGACGCCAAGACCAGCACCTTCTTGCAGATGCTCCCGGATCTCCTCGCCGGACGTGCCGGAGCGGTGTTGACCGCGCGCTCCCCGAGCGTGTCCGCGGTGGGTCCGCAGGCTGTGCTGGTCAGCAACGGCCCGTACGAGATGAACGACCTGGCGGGGCTCGGTCATCGGCCGCGATTGGACCGGGGCACTCTCGGAATCGTCGCGATCTCCGTCAGCAGTGCCCGTCAGGCCATCGGGTTGCTCCATCGGGCGCATCAACACGGTCTGGCTCAGGGCACCGGATTCGAGGTGATCGTCGACGCCGACACCGACGAGATTCCGGTCGGCGTCGACGGCGAGGCGCTGGTGATGCCAACTCCGGTCAGATGCACGGTCAGTCCGCAGGCGCTGAGGGTCAGAGTCCCCCGAGATCGACCGGGTATCCGTCGCCCCCGGCACGCCTGGGATCTGGTCCGGTTGCGAGAGTTGGCGAAGTTCAGGAGATCCGGCGCATGACCTGACCGACGGCCAGGACTCCCTGCGGATCATGCGTGTCCGCCAAAGCGCTCAGCCAGTGAGCGGTGTCCTCGTCGTAGGTGCGGGCGATCTTCTCCGGGTCGACGCTCGGCGCGAAGTTGGGCAGTGCATGCCCGTTCGTCCATGGCGCCATCGTTCGTCCGAGAGTCTCGGCGTGCGGGACTACCGCGTCGACCATCGGTGGGGCAAGAACTCCGACGGTGAACAGCGAGAAGGCAGCGTCCCGATGGCAGAAGGCGCTGCGGTGCTCAGGTTCCCGTGCGAGGGCGCCCCCGAGGAGACGTAATTCGACGACGGTTTGGGGTGAACCGGATCCGGGGCCGGCAGCGGCCAGCAATGCGTCGACGGCCTCGTGTGACAGCTCGTTGGTCAATGCCGTGGATTCGTGCGTCGGCATCGGGTCGACGGGATCGGCGTGCACTGCCCCGAGGGCGGCATAAGGCAGCACACCGACTGCGTCGATCAAGGGCGTTGCGATTGAACGGATTCGGTCGATCAGTGACTTGGCATCGGATTCCTCGGCAAGACTTGCGAATCTGACCGCGACGGTGAGCCTGCCGGCCAGCGGTGGCGGAACCTGTGGAAGGGGTGGAAGTTGCAGAAAGGCAAGAGAGGTCGAGCTGTGCTCAGGCAGGTCGGCGCACCAGTCCAGCCAGGCGTGCGCGACCGCGCTTGCATCTGCGCCGTCGAAATAGAGTGCACCGCCGTAGAAGTGGGTGACCGGTAGTAGGTCGATCTCGATGGCTGTGACAATGCCCAGTGTGGCCTTGCCGCCGCGCAGTCCCCAGAACAATTCGGCATGTTCGTCGGGGGTGACATGAATGAGTTCGCCACTGCCGGTGACGATGTCGAACGAACGAACGTGATCCGACGAGAGCCCGTACGTGCGCACCATCGGGCCGATGCCGGCGCCGGTGAGGAAGCCGGCGACTCCGACAGTGGGTGAAGAACCTGCCAGTGGCGCCAAGCCGTGGGGTGCGGCAGCGTCGATGACGTCCTGCCAGATCAAGCCCGCGCCGATTCGGGCAGTGCGGTTTTCGGGGTCGACGACGCACTCCGTGAGCCTGCCGGTGTGGACGAGGAGAACGTCACTGCCGAGAGGGACCGCGCCGTGGCCGGTGCGCTGAACACCGACGCGCAGACCCAACTTCGCCGCGAATCGCACCGTTGCGGCAATGTCTTGCGCGCTCTCGACTGCCACCACAGCGCCAGGCGCGACGGGAACCGCTGCATTCCACGGAATCGCCAACTCGTATCCCGTTTCGCCAGGCAGGGAAACGGAGCCGGTCACCTCTGCGCGCAGTGATTCGACCGCGGCGTCGAGCGTGGGGGTCTGAAGGTTCATGGTCTTCCTTTCCTCATCCGTCTTTCGGTCAAGGGAAGGATGTCCGAACAGGCTTGGGTGGTTCTTGACGTATGTATCCCGAGCGGATCCAAGTTTTATCCAAGCGCATTCTCGCAGTTCAGGGCCATGTCGATCGCGCTCGTTCAGCTACGCCCCGCATGCCGAGTGTCTCCGATTCGGCCGCCACTTCCGTCAGCTCCCGTTCACGTTCGGCGGACGGCTCTCGGAGCTGCGCCCGAAGCAGTCGACAGCGCAGCAGTGTTGGTGCTCCGCCGGAGCCAGTTGCGATCTTCTCGGCCTGATCCAGGAGAGTCGATGCCTGCTCGACGTGACCGAGAAGCGCGTGCAGACGCGCGGAGGCTTCGGCGACCGAGCCCAGTTCACCGACATGGCCCACCGTTGCGATGCAGCCGGTGTGTGGCGAGAGTAGGTCGATGAACGTGTCGGCGTATTCGACCAGTTCCAGATCTGCCACGACGCGTGCAAGTAGTGTCTGGTGTCCCAATGTCGTCCACGTCTGTGGCCCGCGATTGATCAGCCACTTCTTGATGCCTTCGGAAGTGGCCTCGCGCTCGCCTCGGGCGGCGTCGATGGCGATGGTCCACGAATCAGGTTCCACGACACCGGGATCAGATTCTGCCAACGCACCTCGCTCCCATTCCAGAGTGTTGAACGCCAGATCTGCGCTGCCAGCCGTGTACAACTCCGTTTGCAGATGGATCTGCCTGGCCGTCTCGTACTGCCGTCGGGCTTGCGCGAAGTCTCCGTACCATTCGGCGAGAGTTGCTTCCATCCAGCGTAATTGGACCCGAACCACCGGGAGTCTCAGTAGCTCGCAGCCGATGATCCCCTGCCTGACGTGTTTGACGGCGGCATCGACATTGGCCAGATTCATCTCCGTCATGCTCGCGACGGCGTGTGCGACGACGCTGTCGACACGCGATTGTTGGTGCGGCAGTTCGAAAAGCTCGCGCAGTAGGCGCATGGACTCCGCGCTGTGCACCGCGACTCCGGAGAAAAGCAGAATCCGTCCGAGCAGCGCGTCCGCGATCACATCCGGATCGTCGAGTTCGCGGGCGATGTCGAGAGCACGGGCGCTCCATCGATTCGGGATCTCGGCTTCGGGGTGGTAGCAACTTCCCACCGCCAGCGCAGCAAGAACCCGTGCGTGAGCTGACCTGTCGTTCTCGACCAAGGGCTCGACCGCCGCGAGCCGTTCGAGCAGTGGTCCCGGATCGGTACCGTAGGAAACCCACGGCCACGCACCGGCGGCCCGAAGTAATGCGCCTGCCAGTCGTCCGACGGCGGAGGTTCGCCCCTCCCGAACAGCCTCGAGGAGACCGGCATTGACGACGTCGAGAACTGTCTGCCCTCGACCTGCGCGGGCGAGGGCCTCGACTCTGGCCACCAGCAGGTCGTCCCGATCGTCAGCGGATTGCTGGGACACGGGAAGTAAGTCGAACGCGCGGACAGCTGCCTCCCACCACTCGGCCGCGGTCTCCGAACTCCACCGATCGGTCGCATCCTGAGCTGCAGCCGTGCATGCCTCCAGAACGACGAGTGGATCGACCAGGGGAAGTGCTGACATCAGATGTTGCGCGCGGCGGCTCAGCCGGTCCGGATCGGAGGAATTTTCGAGCACTTCGGCAACTCGGGCATGTATCCGCTGGCGACGAAGCGTGGGTATCGCTTCGAGGACTTCGTCTCGGAGAAGGCCGTGAGCAAAGACGTAACCGCCGTTTGCCGAGTCCGCGACGATGATTCGTTCATCAGCAGCCGCGTCGAGATGGTCGGCGAGAGTGTCGACATCGAGACGGGTGGCTGCGGCCAGTGTGTACACCTCGATGGCGTCGCCGATAACTGCGGCAACCCGAAGAGCGTGCAACACTGCCGGTTCCACTGCGGCAAGCCGTCGACCGAGGACAGATCGAACGGCGACGGGGATGCCGTCGCCCAGTCGCTCGTTCCGGGGAAGCCTGGCGTACTCCGAGACGAACAGCGGGTTGCCGCCGGTTCGTTCCGCCAGGGTTCGCGCCTCCGCGTCGTCGAGCGTGTCCCCGGAGACGCACCTTGCGAGTGTTGCAACCTCGCCCTGCGCGAGCGCCGGCACAATCATGGTTCGGTTTCCTTCGCCGTGGAGTACGGCTTCCTCGAACTTGCGCACTGCCGGCCCGACTTCCGAGTCTCGGAGCGTCGACACGAACCAGACTCTGGCACTGGTCATTGCGCCGACCAGGTAGGTCAGGCAACGAAGGGACGTGGGATCGGCCCATTGAATGTCGTCGATGACGACGGTCAACAGTGCATCTTTCGCCGCAGCTTCGATGGTGGTGCGAACCCGTTCGTAGACGGCAAATCTCGCTTCGTCCGGATCGATGTCCGTCGGCGGCGTCAGTACGAAATCGGCGTCGGCTCCGAGTTCCCGAACCAGTCGGCGGATCGGCCACCACGGCGGCGTTCCGTCGTCCTCCGGGCAACGTGCCCAGACGGTGGCTCCTCGAATGGACGTTGTTCTCGACGAACACTCCTCGGCGAATCGTGTCTTGCCGATGCCGGCGGGGCCGGTCAAGATCAACCAGCGAGGTGAGCCACGGCGAACGTCGTCGAGCATCTTGTCGGCGACAATCGTCTGAGCGTCGCGCCCGACGAACAAGCGTGAGGAATCCGTCTCGGGCATCGCTGCTACGGCTGGGGGAGAAGCCGGGACCGACACTTGTTCGGCCCCCGTCCATCCCGGAGTGCGCGGCCAGGCGGCCAGGCCGGGTTCGTGGCGCAGGATCGCGCCTTGCAATGCTGTCAGCTCCCCGCCGGGCTCCAGTCCCAGCTCGGCGTCGAGCCGAGACGCGTGTAATCGAAACTGTTCCAAGGCTTCCGGTGACCTGCCCGCCCGATGCAGGGCAACCATTCGCAGCCAGCAGGTCCGGTCGCGGAACGGGTACTCGCCACAGAGTTGAGCAGCTTCGACCAGCGCGGGTGCCAGGCGCCCCAGAGCCAGAAGCGCCGTTATCCGGGTCTCCCGGCACTCGGTCCGCACTTCCTCGAAGGCTGCGGCTTCCACCTCCACCCAGCGCGCGTCGTTCAGGTCGTCCAGAAGCTGCCCCCGGACCGAGGCGAGGGCACGGTCAGCGGTCGTCAAAGCCTCCTGCCACCGTTCGTTCTCAGCGTGTTGTCGCGCCGTTTCGGCGTCGTCGAGAAACACCGACAGATCGACGTCTGCCGGAGCTACCTCGAGGACATAGCCCGGCGATTGACGCACTATCGGTGACGCCGTACCGGTTTCGACGCGTAGCGCTCGGCGCAGGTTGGAGATATACGCCTGGATGCTTGCCATCGCACTCGCCGGTGCGTCGTCGTGCCAGAGAGCATCGATCAGCCGGTCGGTGGAGACGACGCGACCACGGTTGAGCAGTAGAACGGCAAGGACCGTTCGTTGTTTTCGAGGGCCCAGATCGATCACGTCGCTCGTCGCCGGACCCCGTGCGACCTCCAACGGCCCGAGCAGTCGATAGATCATCCGTTTCCCCTCGTACCTGCGGACGCAGGACGGTTCGATTCTAAGGAGCGAAATTCATACATGCAGGACAAAACGGTCAACTAGTTCTCGTCAACATCTGCTCGGATTCCTCGGAAAGAGTCTGGTTGACGCCGGTAGTGCGCAGCGTCGCCGCACAGACCAACGCACCGAGAGCTGCGATGAAGGCTGCGACAAACAGTGCCAACCGAAGTCCACCGACAAAGTCGTCCGGTGATCCGCCGGGCAGCATCGACTGCGCCGGAAGGAAGGCGCCGAGCACGGCAACCCCGACTGCGATGCCGGTCTGCCGGAACGCGTCGTTGATCCCTGCGGCCAATCCGGAATGGTTCGAAGTGCTTTCGCCCAGAACCAACCCACTCATGACGGGGTTGAACACCCCGGCCCCCACGCACGCGACAACAAATCCGGGAAGTATCGCGTACGGCGAACTGGTCACGTCGACGACGGTCATCATGACCAGCCCCACCGAGACGAGTAGAAGCGAGCACGTCAACGAGACCGAGACGGGGATGCGCCCGTCCAATTTCGCGGTGGTTCCCGCGACGACGAACATCGCTATCGTCGCCGGTAGATACACCAGGCCGGCGTCCACGGGAGACAGATGCAGCACGTTCTGCAGGTAGATGGTCGTGTAGACGAACACCGCGAACAGGGAGGCGGAGATCGAGAACGCTGCGATCTGCGCTCCGGCGAAGGCCCGATTGGCGAGCAGATGCGGGGGCAGCATGGGCTCGGTGGTACGAAGCTCGTGCAGGGAGAAACCGATCATGGCGGCCGCGGCGATCACCGCGGCGATCATCGGCTGCGGCTCGAACCACCCATCCTCGTTACCGCGTAACAAACCGAACACCAGAGCTGCCAGGCCGGTGGACACCAGAATCTGCCCGGGCACGTCCGCGCCGCGAGGTCGAGGATCGCGTGACTCGGGAACCCACCGCACCGTCATCGCCAGTGTGATCAACCCGATCGGAACGTTGATCAAAAAGATTGCGCGCCAATCCAACAACTCGGTGAGCAACCCGCCCACCAGTGGGCCGACGGCAAACGCGCCCCCGATCGTGGCGCCGTAGGCAGCCAGAGCAGTCGCGCGCTGGGGACCCTTCTCGAACACGTCCGCCAGCAAGGCAAGTGAGCAGGCGAAGAGTACGGCACCGCCGATACCCTGAGCGGCCCGCGCGAGGTCGAGCACCCAGATGTTCGGCGCCAGAGCGCAGAACAGAGATGCCGTGGTGAACCACAGGATGCCGATGATGAAAACATGGCGTCGACCCCGTCGGTCTGCCCACGATCCGGCGCTGAGAACCACCGTCGCCAATGCCAGCGTGTACGCGTCGATCACCCATTGCAGGGCGCTGACTCCGGTATCGAGATCGGATGCGATCGACGGCAGGGCGGTGTTGACGACGGCGATGTCGAGCATGAGCATTGCGGTGCTCACGCATACTGCCAGCAAAGTGGCTCGTCGTACTGCGGTGTTCTTCGGGGTGATCGGTGCGGTCATGGCCCGTCCTGATGGTCGAAGGGGTGTGTACTCGGAACACCCTGCGCTCCGACGCTTGGGACATATCGGGCGAAATGCTTGGAACCCGCCTGGTTGATAACTGCCGTGTTACTCGGAATCCGTCACCACCTGCTCGGTCGAATACGCACTCTCCCAACGGTTAATCTCTGGTCATGGAGACCAGCCAGTGGGTGCGACGGGTGTTGGTGGTGGAAGACCAACCACTGATGCGTGCGCTCGTCGGTGACACGCTCACACACGCCGGGTTCGTGGTCCATACGGCCGGATCGGCGGTCGAAGCGCTCACGGAGTTCGACGGATTCGATCCTGACCTCTTGGTCACGGACATCGACCTTGGCGTGCGGCCGAACGGCGTCGATCTCGCAAACATCGTCACCGTGAAGGCTCCGCATTGCGCGATCGTGTTCCTGACGAACTACCCCAACGCATCGACAGCGCCAGGTTCTGCGGGTGTGCCGCCGAAATCGCTGTTCGTGGACAAGGCGGCTGTCCAGTCGGCGGATCAGTTGATCGGCGTAGTGGAGGCCGCGTTGACGGAAACCGAGCCACCGGCGCTCGGGAGTGATCCGGACTCCGCCTTGTCGAGCCTCACCAGATCACAGCTCGATCTTCTGCGTTACATCTCGCTCGGGTGGTCGAACAGCGCAATCGCAGCGCATCGTGGGTCCTCGATCCGAGGTGTGGAGAAGCTCATCGCGCGCACTCTCGAGAGCCTGGGATTGACGCACGACTCGTCCACCAATCCGCGAGTGCTTGCCGCGAGTATCTTCATCCGCCATTTCGGTGTGCCCGAAGTGACCGACTCGGTGTGAACCCGCGCGAGTGGTGGCTTCGACTCGGTGATCGGAACATCGTCACCAAGTGGTCCTGGATTCTGACGCTGCCGTTCGCGGTGACCGTGATGGCCAACTACTACCTGTGTACCGGGGTGCGCGAAGTAGGCGTGATGGCAGTCGGCGCCTTCGCGACCCACTGCGTCGTCGGGGTGATGCTGCTGATGGCGAGGGCTGTTCTTGCAGCACACCGATCGCAGCTCGCAGCCCTGGCCCTGTTCGCAATGATCGGCGCGATCCGCCCGTTCGTCCTCGACGCGATCACCCGCTCGCTCGAACTCCCCGTCGACCCCAGACCGATGCTCGTCCGGGTGGGACTCAACGTCGTGTGCAGCGTTGTCTTCTTGTCGTTGACCGCCGTACTGGTAAGCGCTCTCCGTGACCGCCTCGCGCTGCAACGGAGTTTGAAGGTTGCCGGGGCCGCCGTCCAACTCCAACAGACCCGGGATCGATTCCGCCTCGACCAAACCCGTGCGCAGTGTCGGCGAGAGCTCGAGCGCAGTATCGAGACGGTCATGCACGCGGTTGCTGAAACGGAACTCGAGGGAGTACGAGGAGCAGCGCTCTTGAAGCGAATCTCCGACGACGTGGTTCGCCCGATGAGTCATCGACTGTTCCGGGAGATTCCCCCGATCGAATCACCGACGCCGACTGTGCGGCTGACGGCGAGAGATCGACTGATCGGCGTCGTACGCAGCGTTGAACCGGCGCCACTGTACGTACCGGTGTTCGCGTACACGGCACTGGTGACCGTCTACCTGCTCACGACTTACGGCGTGACGTTCACGGCGGTCCAGCTCGGCGTCGGTTTCTGGCTCTTCGTCGGTGGCAATGCGTGCGCTCGCCGAGTTGTCAGCAGCGGAGACGGCCCTCTGAGACGGATCGCGACTCTTTCTGCGGTGTACTGCTCGAGTGCGCTGATCAGCAGTACCGCGACGTGGCTGCTCCTGACGGTGTTCGGCCGTACCCCGACTTTCTATCTCTCGTCGATGGCCGTCTACCCGTTGGTTGCGCTGTCCGTCTGTCTGATCAGGGCTGCGGATACGCAGCGTCAGGACGAGGAGCGTCAACTCCGCAGCGCCCTGCGCCGGCAAGCGCTCGATGCAGCTCGTATCCATGCCGAGCTCATGCACACCCGACGCGGACTGGCCAGGTTGTTGCACTCGTCGGTGCAGGGCGAACTCGTAGCGGCCGCATGGTCTTCGGGCGCCGTTGCCGGTCGCCCAGTCGATGTTGCGGCAACCATTGCCCACATTCTCGACGGCTTGGAAAGCGACCTGTCTGCGTCATCCGATCAGCCGGCTGACTCCGATGCCCGAAAGCGTATCGATGATCTTGTCACGGTGTGGCGCTACGCAATTCCGGTCGTCAGTCACGTCGACGACGAAGTCTGGGCGGTGATCGGTTCCGGCTCCGCTCGGCTCGACAGCGTGGTGGAGATCCTGTCGGAGGGACTGACCAACGCCGTGAAACACGGTGCAGGAGGGCCCGTCTTCCTCGAGGTGACACTCGCCGATGCTCGGGCGGTAGTAGTGCGGATCAGTTCGCCGGGTCGGATGCCGGTGGCACGGGACTCAGGGATCGGGCTTGAATCGCTCGCCGGTACGGTAACGTCCCTCGAACTTGTCGAAGAGGAAGACCGGGTGGTCCTCACAGCCGTGCTTCTGTGACACCGTGAGTGGCGATGTCGTGGAGGCCGAACGTTTCGCCAATGGCCGGATTGGCCGCTTGTACGGTCGCAGAAATGGAATCGATTACTGCGCAGCTCATCCCACTCGCCACCGGCGTCGTCATCAGCCCGATTCCTCTGGTTGCGATCATCGCGATCCTGCTGTCCACTCGGGCGAAGGCAAATGCATTCGCGTACACCGCGAGCATCGTGCTGGCCGCGGCAGCGATCACAGCAGCGACGGCACTCTCGACCACCGGAGTGGAATCGAAGTCCAGCGGCAGCGCGCATACCGTCCAGACGGTGTTCGCCGTCGTGTTCACTGTCGGTTTTCTGGCGCTCGCGTACTCGAGTTGGCGTGGCCGTCCGAAAGACGATGCCGAGCCGGCGATGCCGTCGTGGCTGGCGCAGATCGACTCGATGCAACCGGGCAAAGCTGCGGTCCTGGGACTGTTGTTGACCGTACCCAACGCGAAGAACCTGCCGCTCGAACTCAAGGCAGGTTCGATCATCGGTGGCGGGCACCTCGGCTGGGTATCAGTGATCGCGTATTCCGTCCTGTTCGCGGTAGGGGCGTCCATCGCTTTGATCGTGCTGTCAGCATTGGCTGCCGTGCCCCCGGCGAAGGTGACCGATGCACTGAGCGCCACCAAAAGCACTCTGATCCGCCACAATGCAGCAATCATGACCGTTTTGTTCCTGATGCTGGCAGCATTGGAACTCTCGCACGTTGTCGAAGCCCTGTCGAAGTAGCAACTTGTTTTCGAGGAGAAATCGAATGACGATCACACCCAGCGAAGCGCCGGTAGTCGAGACAACGTACGGGCCGGTTCGAGGATCGACGGAAGGCTCGGTGTCGAGTTGGAAGGGGATTCGTTACGCGGCACCTCCGGTCGGTCCGCTGCGATTTCGCGCGCCGGTTCCGCCGAAGCCCTGGACCGAGGTCCAGGACGCAACAGAATTCGGGCCGTGTGAGCCGCAAAGTCGACTCGCGATGATCCCGCTCGGTGAGAACGTTCCGATGGACGAAGACTGCCTGTTCCTCAACGTGTGGGCACCGGGCGCCGTCGGTTCTGATGCGCCGGGTAAACCGGTGATGGTCTGGATTCACGGCGGAGCGTATTTCCGCGGAGCGTCCAGCCAACCACTTTTCGACGCAACCACATTGGCTGAGAACGGCGACGTTGTCGTCGTCTCGATCAACTACCGCATCGGTGTGTTCGGCTTCGTCGATTTCTCGTCCTTCAATTCGAGTGAACATACCTTCGAGCCCAATGTCGCTCTCCGCGACATGATTGCAGCGCTGCAATGGGTTCAAGGCAACATCGCGGCTTTCGGTGGCGATCCCGACAAAGTGACGTTGTTCGGCGAGTCGGCAGGTGGCGGCGCGGTGACGACGCTGATGACCGTCCCGTCCGCTCGCGGCCTGTTTCATCGCGCTATTGCCGAAAGTTCGCCCGCCACTTCGGTGTACGGTAGTGAACGTGGTGAGATCGTCGCGAAGCTGTTCCTCGAGATCTTCAGCGGCGGAGGCGATCTGGGTCTGTTGCGGTCCACGTCTGCCGAAGACTTGATCGGGCCGTCAGACGAACTGTTTGCTCGCGTCCCCCAGGAGACGCCTGGCACTTTGGCGTTCGCGCCGATCGTCGACGGTGATCTGCTCCCTGACTACCCGGTGCGCGCGTTCCGTCACGGCAATGCACACCCGATTCCGCTGATCATCGGAACCAACAAGGACGAATCTTCGCTCTTCCGGATGATGAAGTCGCCGTTGATGCCGATCGATCCCGTCGTGATCACGTCGATGTTCGCGGAGATCGCCGACGAGCATCCAGGACTCGAGCTACCGGATCATTCTCAAATCGAAGGCGCGTATTCGGGACTGTCCAAGCTGGGCGCCGGTCTCGGTTTGACCCGTGATTTCGGATTCCGGCTGCCTACGTTGTGGATCGCCGAGGCTCACAGCAAGGTTGCGCCGACGTGGTTGTATCGCTTCGACTACGCGCCGCCGATGCTCAAGGCGCTGAAGATCGGTGCGACCCACGGCACCGAACTTGCCTACGTCTTCGGCAACATCAACCACGGGGCACGAGACATCACCTACAAGTTGGGTGGCTTGAGCGCGGCGCGTCATGTCTCTGAGCGCATGCAGGCGAGGTGGTTGGACTTTGCCAGAGCTGCAGGCGATTACGACGCCGGGGACGATCGCGAACTGGGTGCGGACCCGGGGTGGCCCACTTACGACACCGACACACGCTCGACACTGTTGATCGACAAACGCGATGCCGTCGTCGCTGATCTCGACCGCGAGATCCGGGAGGCGTGGGGTGAGACGGTGATTGCATTCACCTGACGGTTCAGCCCTGCTCCAATTCGGCCAGGTAGTGCGAGACGGGTCCCACGGTGAGCATTCCGCTTCCGGCGCCGGCTATTTCGGCGGCGGCAGGTAGGAGCGCCGCTCGCGCACGCTCCTTGACTCGACGGTCGCCGACTGCAGTCGCCGCTGCGGCAGTCAAGCACCACAGTGCCTCGGAGAGTAGGTCTTCGGGCGGGTCCGGCAATGCCTCGACGGCCTTCGCTGCTTCGTTCGTCTGCCCCTGTGCGATGAGCAGGTGTGGCCGGGCCCAGGGTTCGTAGGGGCCCCACTGCGTGGTCGGGTCGAAAATCGCCGGCAGTCCCCGCCATACGCGGAGGGCGAGAATTGCGAGAGGGAGTATGCCGTCCGCGAGACCCGGCATGCCGGCATCGGAAAGATTGACCGCCGCAGCTTCGTACAGCTTCTCGCAGTGCGCGGCCGCCGCGCCGGCAGCGGCAGTACGCATAGCGCGAAACCAGGTGGTGAACACCGCTGCCAACGGGCGTTCGTGACGTCCGGCCAATCGATCAACCGTCTCGGAATGTAGCTCGGCTGCATCGAATTGCCCAAGGGCGCTGAGGGCTTGCATGCGGATCAGATGGCCGAGGATCTCGAAGGTAGCCAGGCCGTGTCGAATGGCGAGGTCGACCAGTTCACGGCCGATGTCGTCGCGCTCGGAGGCCAGACCGTTAGTCCAGAACGTCTGCATGAACAATCCGTTCAGAGCGAAGGCCAGGAGCCCTGGATCGTCGAGAGCGCGACCGATCTGTACTGCGGCACGGGCACATTCGAGACCGTGATGACCGGGCAGTCCGCGCGATTCGAGTGCGATTGTCGCTAACAGTCTCGCCCGAGCGGGTTCGTTGCCGGCCGGAAGTCGATCGAGAGTGCGCTGAGCGGCCTCGACGATCTGCGTAGCCTGCCGAGGATCGTCGGATCGCGTCCAGATCCCGGGCACGTCGTAATTGCCGATGATCCGCGCGGTGAGTTCGACGTCGTCCAATTGTTCAGCGGCGCCGATGATTGTCAGTCGTTGGTTTCGGGCAGTCTCGAGTCCGCTTCCGCCCGCAACTGCCAAACTTCGGAGGAGGCCGACGGTTGACTCCAATCTCGATTTCGATCCTG
This sequence comes from Rhodococcus sp. C-2, assembly GCF_027854095.1. Lineage (NCBI taxonomy): Bacteria > Bacillati > Actinomycetota > Actinomycetes > Mycobacteriales > Nocardiaceae > Rhodococcus > Rhodococcus sp. C-2. The sequence goes on from NZ_JAQGFI010000003.1 coordinate 266,905, forward strand.
CCGCTACGGTCCGGTCGTACGCTGCCGAAACCTGACTGAAGATCTGTTCTGCCCCTGCAGGATCCAGGCGGGTTTCCCGGCGGAGAATGTCGGACTCGAGGTCGTTCAGTCGTGGACCAGGGTCGATGCCCAACTCTTCGGCGAGTAACTTCCGTGCGCGACGTAGGACTGCCAGAGCATCGCCTTGACGATCGGACCGGTACAGCGCCAGAGCGAGTAGTCGCCAACCCTCCTCGCGCCAAGGGTGTTCCGTCACGTGGGCATCCAGATCGGGAATCGCTTCGGCAGCTCGCCCGAGATCGAGCTGCGCGGATGCCAAGCGTTCGACGGCAGTCAGACGCAGTTCCTCCAAGCGTGATCGCTCCGTTCGGGCCCAAGGCTCGTCGGCGAACTCCGCGTAGGCCGGCCCTCTCCACAGTTGCAGCGCGGTTCGGAGCAGTTCGAGTGATTGCGCCGGCGTCGAATCTGCGGCTTCTCGCACCAGTCTTTCGAATTCCCAAGCGTCGACCGCGTCGGGTGCTGCATGAAAGGCGTAACCGGGCCCTTCGGTGACAATGACTTTCGGCTTCTTTCGCGGCGCGCGATCCGGTTCGAGCGCACGCCTCAAAGCGGAAACGAACGTACGTATTGCGCTGGTAGCGCCGGACGGAGGATCGACCCAGAGGTCGTCGACAATCACGTCCACGGGAACAACACGTCCGCGGGCGACGACGAGACGAGCGAGGACCGCTCGGTGTCGTGGACCCTTCAGATCGATCTGGTGTGAAGACTCGTTCCACGCGACCACGGGTCCGAGCACTCCGAAAGCCGGGGCTTCAAATGTGTGGTCTCGCATTTCCCCACGCTATCGCGCTCATCGAATGCTCATCGACTGCGGCGAAGCTGATTGCCATCACCCCGACCTGCCATCACCCCAACTAACGAGAGCGATCGATGACTATCACCATTCCAGGCTTCGACTACCAGCAGATTTCCACAGCAGGCGGAGTGCGGCTCAACGTCGCGGTCGGCGGAAGCGGAACACCACTCGTCCTTCTGCACGGCTTCCCTCAGACTCACCTCATGTGGCGTCACGTAGCCACTGCCTTGGCGTCGGATCACACCGTCATCTGCCCGGATCTCCGCGGATACGGAGCCAGCGACAAACCGGTCGAGGAAAACCCGGACACCTACTCCAAACGAACAATGGCTGCCGACATCGTCGAGGTGGCGAGGAAATTGGGACACGAGAAGTTCGCCCTCGTCGGCCACGATCGTGGCGCACTGGTTGCCGTCAGAGCGGGGCTGGATCATCCGGATGTGATCACGCAACTCGGCTCGCTGGACGTGCTCCCCACCCTGGATATGTGGGACATCCTGCATGGATCGAATGCTGCTGTGGCGTTCCATCTCTATCTCATGGCTCAGCCACCTGGTCTTCCCGAGCAGATGATCAGCGCCAGCGCCGATGCGTTCTTCGAGTACTTTCTCGACGTGTGGACGCAGAACCGCGAAGCGATTCCGGTAGACGTGCGGGCGGAATACCTGCGCGCCTCACGGGAGGCGGTGCCGTCGATCGTTGCCGATTACCGGGCGTCGGCAGGCATCGACATCGAACACGATCAGTCCGATCGGGAGGCGGGCAACCAACTGCACATGCCGGTCACGGTCATTCAGCAGGACTGGGGCTCGATGCTCGGCTACGACGCCGAGGCCCTGTGGAAAGCGTGGGCGCCCGATCTCGAGCACCGCACGCTGTCCGCAGGTCACTTCATGGCAGAAGAGGCGCCTGCCGAAGTGGTCGAGGCGATCCGGACCCTACTCGAGAGGTAGTTTTGACGCTTCTCGGCTGTCGAGGTACTGGCGAGCGCATCACGTGCGTCGCGAATGGACGAGGGGGATCGATGGGTTTCTCGCTGCACTTCATGCGGGTGACGAAGGACGTGCAACTCGATGTTGATCGGGCGGCGGTCGCCGCTTTCCTCGATCAGCACGGGCTGCGCGTGGTCGAGAGCCCGTACGGAGGCGAGATCGTCGACCGTGACGACAGGGCATTGACGATCGACGGGGCCTTCTCCGACCTTCATCTCGACTCGCTCGAGCAGAGCGATCCACTCAGTGGTGGAATCTTCCACGCGACGCTGTCGCCTGCCGAGTGCGCGTTCGTCTACGACCTCTGCGCGGCGGCTGGGTTCCTGATCGTCAACCCTCAGGGTGACCCGACGTTTCTCGTTCCCCAGCGCAATCACGAGCCCGACGACGTTTCCGAGTTGGAGGACGTCGTCTGGGTCGACAGCGCCGAGGAACTGGCGCGGGCGCTCACCGGTGGTTTCCAAGCGTTCCGCGAGTTTCGGGACCGCGTGACAGGACGAGCCGCCGGTGCCGAATGATCGGGGCCCATCGGGTTGACGAAGGTCGGGTTCTACCGCTTGACCCCGGCCGCCAAGTCGTCGACGAGAACCTTGGCGGTCAAGGCGTATCCCGCGGCCTTGTAGTAGTCGAAGGGAATCACTCGACCAGCCTGCGCGGCGGGCAGACGCTGCCACGTCGGCGAGGTGTACACGCTGCCGGAGGCGCTGCGATCCAAGGCGAAGATGACGTCGGCTTCTTCGAGACGGTTGAACTGCTCCGATCCGAGCATCACGCGAAGGTCGGGGCCTTCACGGAGCACCTCGAATCCCAGGTCCTCGGCGACGGCGGTGCGGAAATCGTTCTGGAACCACGCGATCTGATCCTCCGCGGCGGCGACGAAGGCAACCTTCTTGCCGGCCATCAGCGGTTCGACGGTCGGGCGGACCTGAGCTACATGGGCGTCGTACTCGGCGAGTACTTCTTCGGCGCGATCGCTGCGTCCGATGCCGGTGAGGAAGTCCGACATGACCTTCCGCCACTCCGGGGTGAAGTCCTTGCCGACGGGCAGGACCGGTGCGATCTGCTGCATCCGGTTGTTGCCGTACGACCCGGTGTCCCACCAGCCGGCGCTGAGGACGAGAAGGTCTGCGCCGAGAGTCGAGATGTATTCGAAGTTGGGATCCGAAGCACCTTCGGCGAAGATCTCGACACCCGTGGCATCCGGGACCTCACGGCGTAGGTGTTCTGCGGCGCCGGTCGGGTAGGCGGTCACCGGGTATCCGGCGAGGATCGACAATTCGAGGCCGTCCCGGGGGTCGAGGGCAACGACGTTCTGCGGGTCCGTCGGAATGATCAGCTTCTCGTCGCCGCGCGTGAACTCGAAGGTCTCCGCGTTCTCGGGCGTCGAACTTTCCGTGCTGCCGCAGGCGGCGAGAAACGCGGCCGCAGCGACGCCCGCGCCGACGCCGAAGAAACCGCGTCGCGTCAGGTTGTCCACGATCGCCCAGTAGTCGCGATCGGTCGTGGAGGGAGAAAGGAGTCGAGTCATGCTTGTTAGGTTAGCCTTAGGGGCTGTCTTCGGGAATGCTGAAACAGCTCCCGCGAACGCCAAGAAATACGGCGAACACGCCAGCACAGAGAGTGTTGTCCGCGTCACCGGCAGGTCTGATTCACAACCCACTTTCGACCTCTGACGTGCATGACGTCACAACCGGCCGCCTCCTCGATCGCGATTTGGCCCTGATCGCGCCGACTATGCTGAGTTGACCAGCAGTACGATTTCGGAGGTTGCAATGCAGATCACCAGCGTCGGCCACGCAGGATTTCACATCCAGACCGAGGCCGGATCCATCCTGTGTGATCCATGGGTGACCCCGACGTATTTTGCGTCCTGGGTGCCGTTCCCCGACAACACAGAGTTGGACTGGGACGCGCTGGGCAACTGCGACTACCTCTACGTCTCGCACCTGCACAAGGACCACTTCGATCCGAAGAATCTGATCGCGCACGTCAACAAGGACGCCACAGTCCTGCTCCCCGATTACCCGGTGCCGGACCTCAAGCGTGAACTCGAGAAGCTCGGCTTCCACAAGTTCTTCGAGACGGAAGACTCCGTCAAGCACACCGTCAGCGGTCCCAAGGGCGATCTCGACATCATGATCATCGCTCTGCGCGCTCCCGCGGACGGTCCGATCGGTGACTCGGGCCTCGTCGTCTCGGACGGGGAAACCACCTGTTTCAACATGAACGACGCCAGGCCCGTCGACCTGGACCCGCTGACCGACGCCTTCGGGAAGGTCGACATCCATCTGCTGCAGTACTCGGGCGCGATCTGGTACCCGATGGTCTACGACATCCCGAAGGGCACCAAGCGCAACTTCGGCAAGCAGAAGCGTCAGCGCGGCATGGACCGCTGCCGCAACTACATCTCCCAGGTCGACGCTGCCTGGGTTGTCCCGTCGGCCGGCCCGCCGGTCTTCCTCGACGACGACCTGCGTTACCTCAACGACGATCACGGCGACGAGGGAAACATCTTCCCCGACCAGATCACGTTCCTCGAGCAGATGCGCATCAACGGCAACGATCGTGGTCTGCTGATGATCCCCGGCTCGGCCGTCGAACTTCGCGGAAGCGAGAAGGTCGCGCTGACGCATCCCATCCCGGACGCAGACGTCGACAAGATCTTCTCCAACAAGGCCGAGTACATCGAGAAGATGGCGCAGAAGATGGCACCGGTCATCGCCGCGCAGAAGGCCACGTGGGCTCCGGCCGAAGGCGAGCCGCTGCTCGACGGTCTCAAGGCCAAGTTCGAGCCGATCATGGCTCAGTCCGATCTGATCTGCGACGGAATCGGCTACCCCGTCGGACTCGTGATGGGAGAGGAGACGGTCGTCCTCGACTTCCCGAAGCGGATCGTTCGTGAGCCCATCGACGGAGAAGGCAAGTACCGCTACGGCTTCCGCATCGCTCCCGAACTGGTTCGCACCGTTCTGCGCGACGACGAGCCCGACTGGGTCAACACCATCTTCCTGTCGACACGCTTCACGGCGTGGCGCATCGGTGGGTACAACGAATTCCTCTACACGTTCTTCAAGTGCCTCACCGACGAGCGCATCGCGTACGCCGACGGCTGGTTCGCCGAGGCCCACGACGACAGCGCGTCTATCGAGTTGGGCGGGTACGAGATTCAGCGTCGTTGCCCCCACCTCAAGGCTGACCTGTCGAAGTTCGGTGTTGTCGACGGCACCAACCTCACCTGCGATCTGCACGGCTGGCAGTGGGATCTCGAGACCGGCCGCTGCAAGACGTCCAAGGGCCACGAGCTGCGCACCAGCAAGCTGAGCTGAACCGAGCTCGTCGGGTGACGGGATACAGCAGGTCGCTGATCGGCCTGGCGACAGCGCTCGCCGGGTTGGCCGGTTACGTCGACGCGCTCGGATTCATCACGCTCGGTGGGCCTTTCGTTTCGTTCATGAGCGGCAACATGACGCAGGCGAGCGTCGCATTTGCCGACGGGGTGTGGTCGACCGCGAGAGTTGCCGGCGGAATCATCGTGCTCTTCCTCCTGGGAATCGCGCTGGGAACCGTCGTCACCCACTTCACGGAGCGCTATTCGGTCCGGGCTCGCAAGGTCACGGTGCTCGCGGTTGTAGCCGGGCTGCTGTCCATCGGTTCGGTGATGAGCAGCCTCGACGTCACCCCCGGCGCGATCTCGGCGATGGCCTTGGCGATGGGAGCCGTCAACTCGGTGTTCCAGCGCGACGGCGAGGTGACGATCGGTGTCACGTACATGACCGGTGCGCTGGTCAAGATGGGCCAGCGTCTGACCGGAGCCTTTCTGGGTGGCCCGAAGTGGGCGTGGCTGCAGCACTTCGGGATGTGCGCGGGGTTGATCGCGGGCGCGGTGGTCGGTGCGCTCGTTCATCGGTGGATCGGTCTTCACGCTCTGTGGCCCGCATCGGCGTTCACGGTTGTTCTGATCGCCGTTGCCTGGCAGGTCTCGCCCCCGTCTCCGGCAAAGGTGTAGAAAGAGCCAGACACAAATCCGGGGGTACAGGGGGAAGCAGTGGATGCTCTGATCATCGTGGTGCTCGGACTGCTCGGAATCGTCGCGGCCTCGACGCTCGGAGCGCGGATCGGAGTCGCAGCACCGTTGATTCTGGTGATGGCCGGGATCGTTGTCAGCCTCCTACCATTTGTCCCAGCAGTGGACATCGACCCGGAATGGATTCTGGCAGGCGTGCTTCCGCCACTGCTGTACTCCGCCTCGGTCTCGATGCCGTCGATGGAGTTTCGGCGTGAGTTCGGTGCCATCGGTGGGCTTTCCGTTCTGCTCGTGGTCGTGAGTGCGCTTGTTCTCGGTGTGTTCTTCTCCTGGGTGATACCAGGACTCGGTATCTGGTGGGGCATTGCACTCGGTGCGATCGTGAGCCCGACGGATGCCGTCGCGACGTCCATCGTCAAGAAACTCCCGGTCTCGCCGCGGGTGGTGTCGATCCTCGAAGGCGAAAGCCTGCTCAACGACGCCACCGCTCTGGTCCTGTTGCGTACTGCCATCGCCGGGGCCGCCGCATCGGTGTCGCTGTGGAGTGTGTTGGGCAAGTTCGCTTTTGCCGTCGTCGTGGCCGCGGTCATCGGAGTTGTCGTCGGCAAGGTCAACCTGATGGTTCGCGCCCGTGTCACCGATTCGACGGTCAACACGGTCATCTCGTTCACGGTGCCGTTTCTGGCGGCGATCCCCGCCGAAGAGTTGGGTGCGTCAGGGTTGGTTGCTGCCGTCGTGGCCGGGCTCGTCACCGGCTACGACGCTCCTCGGAAGCTGTCACCGCGACACCGGTTGTCCGACTCCCAGAACTGGCGCACAGTCGAATTGGTCCTCGAAGGTGCGATCTTCCTGGTGATGGGCCTCGAACTCTCGTCGATAGTCGACGATGTCCGGGTCGACCACGAGGGCATATCCACGGCGGTCTTCGTGGCGGCGGGTGCACTGTTCCTCACGATCTTGGTGCGGGCTCTGTACGTGGCCCCGCTCCTGCGAGCGCTCCAAGCGCGGGCGAATTTTCGTGAACGCATGAAACCCAGACTCTCCGACATCGCGAATCGCCTCGACAATCCCGAGGATTACCCGCCAGACGAACGACGCAGCAGGCGCCGGGCACCTTCGGCGAATCAGATGGAAAGGTTCAAGGTTCGGGTTCGGCGGACGGTTGCCGATATCGACTACTACCTTGCTGCGCCGTTGGGATGGCGTGAAGGCACGATCGTCATCTGGGCCGGCATGCGCGGGGCGGTCACTCTGGCTGCAGCGCAGACTCTGCCGGAAGACACCCCGAGTCGATCGCTCCTGATCTTGGTTGCGTTCCTGGTGGCAGCAGGCTCGTTGATCCTTCAGGGAGGAACGTTGAAGCGCGTCGTAGTGGCGACCGGTCCGGCAGCGCAGGACCTCACCGAATCCGAACTAGACGAGCATCGCAGGTTGCTCGACCTCCTCGAAGATGCTGCTGCGAGTGTCGTTCCGCCAGAGGGTCGGTCGAAGAAGAGGATCCGCCTCGACGTGATCGACGCGCAGCGTCAGGCACTGCTCGACGCACGTGACGATGGCGTGTTCGACGCACGGATGCTCGGATCGGCACTTGCCGCGCTGGATGCCGATCAGATCAGCCTCGAACTCAAGGGCGGTCCGGACGGTTGATCACGTGCACAGTCTCTTTCGAGCGGACGTCATCATTGCCCGCGTGATCACGCCGTGCAGTACCTGAACGGGTGCGAAGTAGATTCGGCCCGCGCGGTTCTTCAGCTCCACGGCGGTGACGACGTGCAGGAGGCCGGCGTCGTTGTCGGCCTGAACCGAGGCGACGAATCGTAGGTGTTTCTCGTCCGCTTCGATGAGGGCCTCGCCGTCGGCGATCTTGTCGACGGCAAAGGTGTCGGGGCGTCCCTTGGCGATGCCGAGCAGTCCGACTATCCGCTCCCTGAGCCAGAACATCGCGAGGACGGGTGCGGGGACATTCCTGACGTCGAAGACTGCCTGCGCCCACTCCTCGGATGTATGGGTCGGAACAGACGGGATGGTGATCGTGGTGGCTTCTGCCCAGTCCGGTGCAGGCATTGCCTTGAAAGCGAGTGTCATTTCGTCCTCCGTACGGTGCCGTATGGAACTTACCCATACGGTACCGTACGGAGGTGCCGAATGCCCGCGCCCGACTCTCTCGCGACCAGTGGATCGATGCAGCTTTCCAGGCTCTGACAAGCCATGGGCCTGATGCAGTTGCAGTGGAAAAGGTGGCGCGAACGCTCGGATCGACCAAGGGTTCCTTTTATTGGCACTTCGCCAACCGCGACGAATTGCTGCAAGCTGCGCTCGGCCGGTGGGAAGTTTTGGCAACCGAGAGACTGATCTCCTCCGTCGAGTCCTCTGGTGAACCGGCGGAGGTGAGGTTGCGTCGTCTGGTGGATTCGGTCACGACCGGATTGGCCGGTCGCCGTGCGGAGTTGGAACTGCTTGCCGGGATCGGCCATCCTTTGGTTTCGGCGGCGGTTCGACGTGTCACCGAGCGTCGAGTTACCTACATCGTGACGTTGTTGGTCGATCTGGGGATGGACAGGCAGAAAGCGGAACATCGTGGCGTACTTGCCTATTCGATGTACCTGGGGCAGATGCAATTGGTACACAGTGCGCCCGATGTGGTTCCTGGCAGCGGTGCGGACGCTCAGGCGCTCGCCGACGAGTTCGTGAATATGGTTCTGGCCAGGTAAGTCCGCCGTCGAACGCAGCGTGATCTGCGCATCACCCTGCGCTTTCAGGTGAGGGACCACACATTGCGCGTAACCCATAGTTACAGATACTTTGAGGTCAGCTGAAGTGGGGTGCCGGATATGTCGACATTTCCCGGAGGCGCAAAACCGTTTCACGACAGGAAGAAAGGTGACTCACCATGAGCGTTGTGCTTATTTCGTTGCTGGTCGCCGCTGGACTCACCGTGCTGGCCACCAGTGACGGTGCCGGTCTGGACTTCGGGAGTCGGCAGCTGAACCGCCAGTTGAAGACCCGCACGCACCGGTAACCCCGGAAATCGGCCGGCTCCACGCGATACTTCGCGGAGCCGGCCGATTGCGTTGCTCCGGTCAGTTCACTCCGAGATCTACCAGCCAGGCCCGGGTGCTGCGGGCGACGATGCCCAAGGCAACGGCAGAACCCGTCGCGGAGTCGAACGCGACGCTGTCGGCAGATTCGAGTCCCGTGTAGAGCTGGGAAACCCCGGCTGCTGCGCCCCCTCCGATGATCGGCGCAATCGACGCACCGAAGGCATCGGGCGTCACGGCTTCGAAAGTTACCGTGCGCGAGAAGTGTTCGGCGAATGCCTCGGCGAGTTCGATGCCGGTGATCGCCGGAATCTGTCCGATGTCGACCGCGTCCGGTGCTACGTCGAGAGTCAGGGCCGCAACGGCTGCATCAGCGACGTCGAGATGTGAACTCCATGCGACCGCGAGATCGGCACGTAGTGGGTAACGCAGGACCCCTTCGTCTTTCACCCCCGACAGCACGGTGGGCAGAAGAAGATTCTCGAGGAACAAACGCGGGGTCAGGACGGTCACCGCGATACCTTCGGCGCGGAGTCCGTCGACGAGCTCGGAGAGAACGGGTGTGTTGGGACCGGCAAGCGGCGAAGTAGCGTCGCCGGTCACCGTGCCGCTGGTAGAGATCACGAACCGCGAAGGACGTGTCACTCTTGCTGCTGCCAGAACGTTGTGGGCGTAACCGGCTAGCGTCTCGGTGTCACCGGCGAGTGGCAGGTGGAAGAACACCCCGTCTACCCCGCGATAAGCGTCGGCGAGAGAGTCGACTGACGCATTATCCGCGACGACGGTGTTCGCACCCTCGAACGTCTGGTCGGGGTTGCGGGTGATTGCTCGGACTTCGGCACCTGTCGATCCGGCGAGAGCCGCGACCAATCCCGCGAGAACGGGAGAACCCTGTGCGCCGGTGGCGCCATGCACTGTGTAAGTCATGACGCCTATAGTTCAGATTGGGAACCAGTTACTTCAAGTGAACTAATGGGGAATCGATGAGTGAATCAGGTCACGTGCTTCCGGAGTGCGGCGTCGCGCGCTTTCTGCTGGTTCTGGACGGACCGTGGGCAACGCTGATCGTTCGTGAGCTCACGCACGGCCCGATGCGCTTCACGGAACTACGACGCGCATTGCCCGGCATCAGTCCCAGGACACTTTCCGCCAGGCTCAAGCGATTCGAGGAGTTCGATCTGGTGACCCGGACTGCCTACGCCGAGGTGCCGCCGCGAGTGGAGTACGAACTCACCGCGACGGGGATGGAACTGCGCTCCGTGCTCGAAGCGATGGTCGAGTGGGCGGATCTGGCACTCCCCGTTTCGTGACCCTGCCCTCAGTGCGGGCCCGAAAGTCCAACCCGCAGAGCGCCGCAGGCCTCGAACATCGCATCTTGACCGGTATGGCCGACACCGGTGGTGTTGACGAAGGCATGGATCAATCCACTGTGACGCCTGAGTGCAACCGGGACTCTGGCCTCTCGCAGCCGGTCCGCGTATTCCTCACCCTCGTCGCGTAGTGGGTCGAAACCGGCGACGGCAACGTACGCGGGCGGTAGGCCGGCCAGGTCCGGAGTGAGCAGCGGTGAGACTCGCGGGTCGAGAGCCGAAGCGCCGCCCGACAGGTAATGGGCTGCATACCAGTCGAGTTGGGCGTCGGTGAGAAAGAAGTCGGTGCCGAACATCTTGTGCGAAGGGCGCTTCGACGAAAGGTCCACCCAGGGGAAGAAGAGCAGTTGGAATACTGGTTTGACGTCGTCTTCGGTCGTGGACTGCGCGACGACGGCAGCCAAGTTCCCACCCGCGCTGTCTCCGCCTACCGCAATGGATTTCGGATCTGCGCCCAGATCTGTGGCATGCTCGACGCAGTACCGGAATGCGGCGACGGCGTCATCGACCCCGGCGGGGAACGGGAACTCCGGTGCTAACCGGTAGTCCACCGACAACACACTGACCTCGCCGTGTCGGGCCAGGAAGCGGCACACACTGTCGCCGCTTTCGAGGCTGCCGAGGACGAACCCGCCGCCGTGGAAGTACACCAAAAGTGGAGCGGGCGTGGAGACTCCGGCCGGGCGATACAGCCGTGCGGGAATTGCGTGATCCCCGCACGGGATCTCGAGGTCACGAACCGTCTCGATGTCGATCGCTGTACCGCCGAACAGCCGTGATTCGGCGTCGATCTGAGCGCGTCCCTCTTCGACCGGAAGATTCTCGAAGCTCGTACCTTCCACTGCCGAGAGCAATCGCAGCGCAAGCTGGATCTCCGGGTGCAGAGTCTGCCCGTCGATCTCCTTCGGCTTGCCACCGAGAATGCGCTGCGCGCCGGTCGGTAAGGCGCCGACGACATCGAGAACCACCCGCGCAACACGATCTTGGACAGACATCTTCTCCGTGGACATACTCGCCTTCCGTCGGCTGATCACCCGTCGTGTGTACGTTGCGAAAGAACGGGACGGATATCCAGGAACTTCGACTCTCGAGATCAGGCCGCCGGAGTGACCGTGACTGTGACGGGACCCGTGTCGTCCGCGGTTTCCACTGTGAGGAGGCGGCTTTGGGGATCCCAGTTCACTATGTCGGCACCCGCGACGTCGACGCCGCCGGGAAAGCCGCTCTCAGGTAGATAGATCTCGGTCGGTGCCGTCACCGCGGGGTCCGGGGCGAACGTCAGCTGGAGACGGTCAACGGTCGAGGACCATTCGGTGGGGATCCCCGCGACAGCGCGGGGATACGGCTTGTTCAGGGTGTCGGCGAGGATCGTCTGTGTTCCGTCGGGGAGATACGGACCCCAGGGCCCGGGATCGCTCGACCAGTAGGACACGCCCGCGCCGAGTTCTCGGGCGGTCGTGTAGACGCGGTCGATGTAGTCGCCTGCGCCGGGCAGTGTTGTGTCGAGCCCGAATTCGCCGAGAATGATCGGAGCGCCGCCGAGTACGTTGCCCGCAATGTGTTCGACGCTGTCGCGCCAGGTGTCGATGGTCGCGTCGGTGAGAGTGCGTGAGAGGCCCGAGTATCCGTCACCGAGGTCGAGGGGCAGCGGATACAGGTGCGGGCAGTAGGCGATGCGCTGCTCGCCGGCTCGTGGATCGTTGATCTTGGTGAGCCCGCTGGGAACACCTTGGTTGACGCCGACCGCCTGCGGAGCCACACATACCCAGCTGTCCTGATCAACTTCCCTGATGGCGTTGGTGGTTCGCTGATACAGGGCGGCGAGTGGTCCACCTTCGAATGCGGGGCCCTGCAGGGAACCGCCCCACGGCTCGTTCATCAGGTCGTAGGCCACGACGGTGTCATTGCCTGCGAAGCGCTCGGCCACCGCCCGCCAGGCATTCGCGTAGTGCTCGACCAGTTCGGGGTGTTGGCCCGTGGTGTTCCAGAAGTTGTCGAATGCACGCATCACACCGGGTTGGATGTAGTACAGCTCCCACCGGTCTTGAGGGCTGACCGGAAGGCCGTCCATGTAGGTCGCCCAGGCCGGTGCGCCGTTGCCGATGTTGCCGGCGCCGTTTCCACTGTTGCCCTCGGGAGTGATCGCGCCGGAGTAGACGTCCTGATGCATGTCGAGCATGACCTTGTAGCCGCGGTCGGCGTACCAGCTGATCCGGTCTTCGACGCGGTCGAGATATTCCTGGTCGTACTGTCCCGGTTCGGGTTCCACCGATCGCCAGGAGATCAGGAACCGCACGAAATTTGTTCCCATGTCCGCGTGTTCGCGCTCGAGGTCGGCTTCGGTGAACTTCGGCATGCCGTCCGGAGCGCTTTTTGCGCTCGACGCCGTGTTGAACCCTCGCAGGATCAGAGAGCGGCCGGCGTCGTCGGTCAGATATGACGGCGGCACGTCCGTGCCACCGGCACTGCCGGGCATGGGCAGGCTACCTTCGGCAGCGGCGATGCCGCTGCCCAGAACCAGCGAGCCTGCGATGATCAGTGCCGAGAGCGGGATGCGACGCACGGATAGCCTCCTACAAAAAGTGTGGATGGATTGACTTGTTCCACTGGAAATTCGGGTCTGGACTCGATCGCTGGGTGTTGATTCACGTCGGTTGGCTGACACTGGTCCGCCCGTTTTCGATGTGTCCGACGAGTACGCGCTTGAATTCAGGATCTTCGTCGACTGTCACGGTGGCCCGATACCAACCGTCCACCGACGTCACCGTCCACTGACCGCGTGCCCCGGCAGCGAGTTTTCGTCGGTCCCCGTCCACATTGACAGACAGTGCACGACTTTCGGAATTTGTCGCGGACAGCATGAGAGTGCGCGACCCTGCGTCGACGGTGGTGGAGACGTCGAGCGCGGCCGCCGCGCTGTCGGTCGCTCCGCCGAACTCTCGTCTGAACCCGTTGGGACCCAACAGGGTCAGGTTGTAGACGCGTTCGTTGAGCGGAACGGTGTCGTCGATCTCGCCCTCGACGTCGTAATGTCGCGGCTCGTCGAACTCTCGCGCATACGGGTACAAGGCCAGGTGTGCGGATGCGGCACCGGTATTGGCCAGATGGAGCGTCAACGAGCCGGCGCCAGGGTTTACGCTCATGTGAGCGTCGGGCTGATAGGGAAGTGCCCGCGCTGGTCGAGTACCGCTCTCCTGCAGGGGCATTCTCTGTTCGGCGGGTGGGGTTGGCGTCCAGCGCGGTTCCAGTGGTGGGGTGGGTTGCGGACGGGACACGGTCGGTCGGCTACGCGGGTTGGCGAAGTCGAACGCCGACGTCAGGTCACCACTCACCGTGCGTCGCCACGGGTCGATTTCCGGTTGCGTGATTCCGAACCGCTTCTCCAGAAATTGTGTGACGGACGTGTGGTCGAAAACCTGGGAACAAACGAAACCGCCGACAGTCCACGGCGAGATGATCGTCATCGGCACCCGCGGGCCGAGACCGAGCGGCTGATTGCCGACCCATTCGGTTTCGATCGAGTGCGGCGGTCGGGGCGGCGGTACATGGTCGAAGTAACCGTCGTTCTCGTCGAAGTTGACGATCACGGCCGTCTTGGCCCACAGATCCGGATCGGAGGCGACGGCGTCGAGAACTTGGTAGAGCAGTGTTGCGCTCGCCGCGGGTGACGATCCCGACGGATGCTCCGAATCCATTTCGGACGGAACGAGATAGCTGACTTGCGGCAGTCGACCCGACTCGACGTCTTTCCTGAACTCGGCGGCCAGTGTGCCGGGCCGGGATCGGTACAGCGCGCGATCGTAGAGTTGGCGATCAGCAGGCGACAGTTGGTCTGCGGCATCCTCGAGGGCCAGTACCGCTGCATCCTGGACCGGTGCCGGCATCGAGGGCAGGGCGAGATAGAACCCGGCCAAGGTCTGCAGTTCGAAAGGGAGCAGGCTCGGTCGGCCAAGCAGTCCTGCCGCCACTTTCTTGAAGGCAGTGAAGTATTCGAGGTTGTTGTCTCCGAAATTGTCCCACTCCTGGTAGGTCTTCCAGGAAATGCCGGCGGACTGCAACCGCTCGGGGACCGTCTTCCATCCGTAGCCGGCGTGCCAGGGGTTGTAGGCCGCGTTGGTGACAGCTCTTCCCTCGGGGCCGGGTGGATCCGAGGGCAGGATCGACTCGGTTGGATTGGGCGAAAGTGGCTCGTATCCGGTGTATCCCGAGACCCAGTAGTTCCGGTTCGGGCTCGTCGAGGTCGGCACGGAGCAGTGGTAGGCATCGCAGATCGTGAACGCGTCCGCCAGTTCGTAATGGAATGGGATGTCTTGCCGGTCGTAGTAGGCCATCGTCGTGCCGGTCTTTGCTGCTACCCAGCCGTCGTGCCAGCCGTCGGCGAGTGCGGCATGTCCGCCCGCCCAGCTGTGATCCAGCCCGGTGACGTTCTGGGTGTCCATGCGTTGTGCCGCAGCGGAGTCGCGGATGGGGAAGGGGAGCACAGGACCGGTAGGCCCGGGTTGTTCGAAGACGCTGTGGCCGCTGCGTAGACGCAACGCATTCGGATCCCCGAACCCGCGAACACCCCTCAGTGCGCCGTAGTAGTGGTCGAAAGATCGGTTCTCCTGCATGACAAGGACAACATGCTCGATCGAATCGAGCCCACCGGAGTTTGCGGGCGTTGCCAGTGCGCGCTGAAGGGACGGTGGCAGAAGGGAAGCGGCGGCGACTGCAGTCGCACCGACCCCGGCGGCGAGAAAGGACCGTCGAGAAAGAGAATTCCTGGTCACCTGTGCTCCATCGATAAATCAATCAGTGCTATGACTACAGCCGTGACATGCTGTTGCCGCTGCTCCGAATCGGTGCAGCGGCAACAGTGTCGAGCGAAATACGATCAGGAACCGAAGAGACCGCTCAGTGAACCGAGGCTGCCCGAGCCGCCGTTTCCGCCATCGTCAGGCGCAGCAGAGACCTTGACGACGGATTCGTCGGACGCGGACTGTGTGAATCCACTTCGCCCCGCGAAAGACGCCGTGATCCGATGATCACCAGTCGATGCGAAAGCGTGGGTCAGTCGCGCCACACCATCAACTCCGACGACAACGGGCTGTCCGATGGGTTGGTCACCGTCGAAGAACTGAACCGAGCCTCCGCCCGGATTGGGAGCGACCGTCGCGGAAAGTTCTGCCGCGACATTCTGCTTGGCCGTCGCGGGAGCTGCCAGTGAGGTCGAGGTGGTGACATCGGACGGCGCGGGATCGGACACGGTGACCGTTTGGGCCGATGCCATCGACGGCATGAAACCTGTTGCGCCGGAGTAGTAGGCCGACACTGCGTGAGATCCTGCCGAGGTGAAAGCATGTTCGAGAGTGGCCTTGCCGTCAGCGCCCACTGGGATCGGAGCACCGATATCAGCAGCGCCGTCCTTGAACTGGAGAGTGCCGCCGGTGGGTGTCGGCGTGACCTGCGCCCTCAGCGACACCGATACGCCCGTCTTTGCATCGGTAGGAACGTTCACGGCAGTGTCGGTCTGCTTGACGACAGGGGCGGCAGTCACCGTGACCATCGCCTCTGTCGAGTTGGAACTCTGGAATCCGTTGACTCCCTGGAATGTTGCGGAGACCCGCGCGGTTCCGGCGGTGAAGAAGGTATGCGGTAGCCGGGCAGTGCCGTCGGCACCGGGCGTGACAGGTGTACCGACGTCAGCGCCGTCCACCCTGAACTGAACGTTTCCAGTGACCGGAGCCGGATCCACCTTCGCGACAAGCTCTGTCGGAGTGCTGGCTTGGATCGAGCCGGGCATCTGGATCGTGGTCGTTGTCGGTTGGCTGACGTAGATCGTCGTCAGAGCCTGCCCGCCGGCGTTGAGGCCGGAGTTCCGGTTGTCCCTCGGGGAGCAGTTGTAGCGCTCCCAGTAGTTGGCTCCGAAGACGTCCTTTTCGCGCTGGACGAAGGTGAGCGCATTGCGGTCGTCGTCGTAGTTGGCGGAGCCGGGATCGGAAACCCTCAGCGAAGGCTTGATCTCGCTACCGGCCGCGCCGGCTTTGACCGTGACGTCGACTGCGGGGAGTCGGAACTTGGTGTTGGCGCCGACGATGATGCCGTCACTCGATCGAACCGCGGAGGACGGACCGTTTCCGGTGGTCCGATTCGATCCGGAGATACGCAGGTGCGTTCCGGATGCCGATGGATTACCGCCGTCGTCGATCCGTGTGACTGTTGGAGTGGCACTGTCGGATCCGAGGCCGTACGCACTGTCCGCCACAAGCTGGGAACTCACGAATTCGACGCCCGACGGGATGTCGAAGTCGTACTTGATTCGGGCCCAATGTACGACTCCACGGCTGGCATGGCCGCCGCTGTTTGCTTTCATCTCGTTCGGCTGCACGCGGTAGGTGACGGTCTCACCCGGTGCCGCGGTGGTCGGCGCGGTGATGGTGACCCCCGAGCCGAGCGTCTCGTTGAACGTGATCGGGCTTGCCACACCGTCCATCTCGCGCACATGGCATGCAGTTGTGAAGGCCACGCTCTTGGTCTCGGGGGCAGCAGAGGCGATTCCGCCGCCGACGATGGAGAACAAGCTGCCGGCCAGTACCGAGACGGTTGCAATCGCAGAGCTGCGTAACAGTTTCGAGTTCATCGACGAATCCTGGTTTCTGCTCACAGTTTTCACGACCCGAATCCGGGGGTACCAAGGCTGCCGAGGCTACCGGTGCCAGGCTCGGGCTCGGACGGTTCGACGACGTTGATCGTCACGGCACCCGACATCGATTCCATGAAGCCTGCAGATCCCGTGTAGTACGCCGTGATGTTGTGGTCGCCTGCTGTTGTCATCGTGCGGTTGGCCTTCGCGACGCCGTTGACGACGGCCACCGGAGCGCCGAGATCGACCCCTCCGTCACGGAACTGCACCGTTCCTCCCGACGGCCAAGGAGTGACCGTTGCCGTCAACTCGACGGAGTCGCCGACGACAGCCTTACCGGGTGCGTCGATTCGCGTCTGTGTCTGGGCGAGGCTGGAGTCGACATTGATCACGGCGAGTGGCTGGCCGCCAGCGTTCAATCCGGCCGAACGGTTGTCGCGTGGTGAGCAATTGGTGGTCAGCCAGTACTTCACGCCGCCGAGCAGGGTCTCTTGTTGCAGGAAGGTCAGGTAGTTGGCGGCACTGTCATAGGAACCCGAGTTGGTATCGGAAACGCGGAGCATGGGCTTGATCTGGGTGCCGACGGCCCCGGACGTGACGGTGACGTCGACTGCCGGGAGCTGGAACGTCTTTCCTCCACCGACTTCGATTCCGCCGCCGCCGTTGTCGTCGGTATTCGGTCCGTTGCCCGCGGTGATGTTGTTGCCCGAGATACGAAGATGCGTCCCATTCGGATCGGGTGAACCGGCATCGTTCACACGAGTGACCGAGGGAGCGACCCCACCCAGATTCGAGCTGGTCCCGGCCACGATCTGCGCTCCCACGAAGGTGGTGCCCGCAGGAATGTCGAAATCGAACTTGAGACGCGTCCAGTTCACGACCGACCTGAGGTCGTAGCCGTCTTTGGGGACCGTCATCGGCTTGGGGGCAAGGCGGTAGGTGAAGGTGGAGTTCGGCGGAACCACGGTCGGGGCACTGATCGTGACGCCGGAATCGCGTGTCTCGTTGTGTGTGATCGGGCCGGGGAACTGCCACCCGTGACACGACGCCGTGAACGGAAGGTTCACATCAGCGGCGGATGACACTCCCGCTCCGCCGACGACCAGGGCAACGCATCCGGTCAAGGACGCAGCCACCCCCACTCCTCGGCGCATCAACGTCGACACCATTCACATTCTCCTTGAGTAGCGCTCGAAAAAATCGAGCTCTCGGCTTGAAGCCGGGTCCGGGAACCGGCCTCGAGCTGACAGAGAAGCGAATACATCTTTGTCGTTTGCTCACCACCAGCTCAAACCCTGGAGAGGAGTAGAACACAGAGCGCGCCGCGAAATATGCGAATCGGACAAATTGTTGGACAAACGTCCAACCGGTGAAATTTCTCCACCCTCCAGCCCGGTCTGCAGCGCTTCAACGTGGTGTGATGTGGGCGCTGCGGCAGTCGTATGCGGGCTTCCGGTATGCCCCGCGGGTGAGCAGTCGGGCGATGTTGGCCCGGTAAATCTCGTCGGCTTCGGCATGGAGAACGGGATCACTCTCGAGCCATAGGTTTGCAGGATGAATGGGTTCGTCGTACATACGGCTGAAGAGTTCGGTACGGAGGTCTTTGAGCCAATTTGAGTTCAGGTTCAAGACGCGGAACTGGCGCAATGCTTCGATGTCGATCACACCCGACACGAACGAATTGTGCCCGGAGACGGTGTGGCCGAGTACCGCTCCGTTGTAATCCACGACATGTGAATTTCCTCCGGCAATGTCGAATGACTGTGTCGCCGACTGAGTCGAATATACCGGTCCGGTGTTCGGGCAGATCATGTACAGGCTGTTGAAATGCGCGTGCGCACGGTTCTGGAGTAGCCACGTTCCCCCTGGGTCAGGTCCTGATTGCGTCATCGGAACCGCCTCGCTCGGACGATACACGACCTCGGCACCTTGAAAAGCCAAGGCGCGTACTGCTTCCGGATACTCTCCGTCGCTGCAGCAGATCGTACCGATCGAACCGATGTCCGAGGTATGCAGGACGGGATAAAATGCGTCGATGCCGTCGCCGAACAGTTCTGTCCAGCGGTCGTAGACATCATGCGGCGTGCAGGAACGTTCACGGCACCACACGTGATTCTTCGTGGCGCGATGTACCACCTCGCCCGTCGGGGAGATCACCACCATGGAGTTGAAGAAGCGATCGGCCATGACTTCGGGCCACCGCGCCTTGCATTGAGCGATGATGTAAACCCCGTATTGCTTGGCAAGTCCGCCGAGTCGGTCTGTCTCGGGGCCGGGGATGTCGATGAACATCTCGCGCGCGGCCTTCACATGAGGTATGTCGAAGACTTCGTCCCCGAATCCGGTCAAGGCGCCTTCTGCCAATGCAATCAGTTTGACAGGAATGTTGATCGAAACCGTTGACACCGCAGCGTGAATCGCTTCCTCCACTACGTCGAGGTTCGCGATTATGTGTGATCGGCGTTCGATGTTGCGCACCACTGTCGAGAGACCAATCGCTGTATAGGGTGCGATCGGAGTTGCGGCCGTGTCAGCATTCACCGGCGTTCACTTCCGGTATGCGGTGCGCCCACGGCAACAACTTCTCCAATTGAGATGCAACCGCTATCAGGGAGCCCTCCTCACACATGGGTGCGGCCAGTTGAACACCGATAGGCAACCCCGAGCGCGTGGAACCGAGCGGCAGGCTGATTGCGGGTCCGCCCGTCGCATTGAAAAGTGGAGTGAACGAACAGATGCCGAACAACTTGCGAGTCCATTCGATCGGGGAGAGTGATGCGTCATTGGAATCGAGTTTGCCCAATAATTGGGGTGGCTCACCGAGTGTCGGGGTGAGCAGCAGATCGTAATTCGTGAAGAAGGTTCCGACCGTACGGGATACCTGGTTGAAGACATTGAGCGCTCCGGCGAGCTGAATGGCCGTGACTCGGCGCCCGTACTCCGCGCAGGCCAAGGTTGTCGCCTCGAGATTTTCGGGTCCGGGGGTCACGCCGAAGGCTCCGGCAAGCGCGTCGACGCCTTCGGCAAGAGAGACACTCCAGACCGGCAGGTTGGCTTCGACGAACTGATCCCAGTCGAAGGCCGGCGTGTCGGGTGTGACGTGATGGCCGAGTCCCTCGAGGACCGTGCCGACAGCGGACACGGCACTCGCGACCTCGATGTCCACCGGGTCTCCGGACCACGACTGAGTGTGGATCGCAATGCGTAAACGCCCCGGTGAGCGGTTGAGTTCGTCGGTGTATGGCCGCGCGGGATCACGGATCACGTACTTGTCTCCGGGGGCCGGCCCGCTCACGGCATCGAGTAACGCCGCGCAGTCACGCACCGATCGGGTGAGCCCCAACTCAGCCCCCAGCCCTGAGAGTGGCTCGCTCGAGTCAGGGCCTACTGGTACACGGCCTCGGCTCGGTTTCAGGCCCACCAACCCGTTGGTGGACGCAGGAATTCGGATCGACCCTCCACCGTCGGTAGCGTGAGCGATGGGAAGGGCTCGCGCTGCGACCAATGCTGCTGATCCGCCACTCGATCCACCGGCGCTGCGTTTGGTGTCCCACGGATTGCGCGTCGAGCCTTGAGCAACGGGTTCGGTGTTTCCGTTGAATGCGAATTCCGGTGTGGCGGTCACTGCCACAGCAGCCAATCCTGCGGCCCGGAATCGTGTCATGAGTTCGGTGTCGTGGGGAAAGATTGCCCCTTCGCCCGCAAGCCGACTTCCGAACCGGGTCGGGACTCCAGCCGCGTGTACGGCAAAATCCTTGAGTGCAAAGGGAACCCCCGCAAACAGTCCCTGTTCGTTGTAATCGAGAGCGCGATCCCACGGGCCGTCGACCACGGCGTTCAGCGTCGGATTGACGGCTTCGACCGCGGTGCGTGCTGCCTCGTGAACTTCGTCGACGGATACCCGCTTGTCGCGAATCAGTTCGGCGAGGCCCGTAGCGTCATGTTCGATGTACTCGTTCGGCTTCATCGAAGAACCCTCTCGGCAGCAGGGAGGACGGCGTCGTCGTGAACTATGTTTCCGCCCAGCATGGTTCGATGTACTCGGGTGTTCTTCAAGTCATCGAGATCGCAGGTCGACGGGTCGCGGTCGACGAAGATGAGGTCCGCGTGATTGCCGGGGCTGATGGATCCGATTCCGTCCCATCCGAGGATCTTCGCAGCGCTTGTTGTCCACATGGCGAGAGATTCCTGGCGACTGATGACCTGGTCTGGACCGTCGTTTCTCAGATCGGTGCCGGCAATCTCGTGCGTCTGCGCAAGTGCAATCTGTTCCCAGGGATTCTTCGGTCCCCAGTCAGACCCGCCGGAGACGTCGAGGCCTGCGTCGAGTAGGCGTCTCAAGGGGACCATGTCACGCCAGACGTGTCGGCCGATTCGCTCTTCGTACACAGCACCCTTGCCCCATGCGAACCCGACAGAAGTGGTGATCTGGAACCCGAGTGCTTTGTAACGGCGAACGTGGTCCGGGCTGATAGTGATCGCATGCTGCAGAATCCACGCCTTGTCTCGAAAATCGTGTTCGGTGACGACACGCTCGGCGATTTCGAGAAAGTCGTCATGCTCACGGTAGGAACCGATACAGATGTTTGCCCGGATGCCGTTCTCCGCGCAGAATCGGACGTACGATTCTTCTTTCTCCAGTGAGACGAAGCGATTCCCCTTGGTGGGTCTGCCGAAAGGGTCGGTATAGCTTTCGTGCATGGCGAAATGCCCTGCAAAACAGGGCCCCCCAGGGCTGATGGTCATACCGTCGATTCGAAACATGTCGTCGGCAGTATCGGATGACTGTGGCGCAAGCGATTTCAATCGATCGTCGAACTCGTGCGACGACAACGGTTCGAAGGGGTAGAAGATGACCGACTCCACATCGTGAGTCGCCTGGACCCGGATGGTGAGCAAGTCAGCCGCACGGAGATGTTGATACATCTGTATGTGGATTGGTTCCATAGCGTGTCCCTCGTACAAAGTGGTGACGCCGCGAGCGGAGAAGCGAGCCATTTCGTCGAGTACTCCGGGGACTGCGTGATCGGGATCGAGTGGTGGGAGCTTGAGAAGGATCTGCCCCCAGAACGGGTCGTAGGTGTAGTAGTTGTTCACCGGCCCGCGAAGTATTCCCGTCAAACGTCCTGCTTCGTCCTTGTCGATCTCCACATCACACACGCGATCGGGAATGAAGTCCGACAGACCGACAGTACGTAGGCCGGCGCTGTTGAACGCCACGATATTCGGGGTACGTGGTGCCCACGCCTGGATGAGCACCGGGTGGTCGGTTGTTGCCTGGTCGAGGGCGTGACGGTCGGGCAACCGTCGCTCGGCAAGGTCGCGCCACGATCTGCGGATGAAGTAGTGAGCTTCACCGACGGGCGTGCAGATGATCCACTCACCGGGCGCTGTGACCACTGCGCGAGCACGGATTCGTTCGACGATATCGGCATGATCGACGGCATCGCTCAGATCGACAAGGCCGCCTCGTAGTGCGCCGAAGTGCATGACGTGTGGGTGCGTGTCGATGAGTCCTGGCATGACGACCGCTTCGCCGGCTTCCATGATCTGGGTGTTCGGGCCGGCGGACTCGACCAGGTCGGAGAATCTGCCCAAGTCGAGGATCACGCCATTGTCCACGAGTACCGCTTCCACGACAGGGTTCGCATCGTCGAATGTCAGGACCTTCGACGATCGGATGAGTGTTTTGCTCACGTGGACCTACCTCCGTACATCTCGACGAGTCCACCGCGTGTGGCTCGCCAGGTAGTAGCACTCTATGAGTGGCCCAC
Organism: Rhodococcus sp. C-2; assembly: GCF_027854095.1. Taxonomy (NCBI): domain Bacteria; kingdom Bacillati; phylum Actinomycetota; class Actinomycetes; order Mycobacteriales; family Nocardiaceae; genus Rhodococcus; species Rhodococcus sp. C-2. Next base: position 289,584 of record NZ_JAQGFI010000003.1, read on the forward strand.
CTGGGCGAGAATCATCCGAAAGGATGAACTCCGATTGGTCTTGACCAGTGATTATGGCCAGAGGTAGCGTCGTACCGGTTCGTTGTGGAGGAGTGCGATATGTCGGTGGTTCAGTCGGAATTCGTTGAACCGAATCCCCAACCGATCAGGTGCAACAACGATTTCGCACGCAACACCGAATTCAAACGCAACGCGATGGAGTTTCTTGCCAGGTTTGTCCGCGTGTCCGGGATGGTCTTCTACTCCGTTGATCGCGGCATGAATGCCGACACCCACGTGTTCGATCGGGTTTGCCCTGAAGAGAATGGCCGATACACCGGTCACTTCCACGAGTTGGACCCTTTTCATCCGCGTAGGTTCGCCGAGTCGGGTGCCGACCTCGCAACGTCGAACGACATCGGCCAGCGGTTCGACAAGACCGACTACTACGCAGGCTTCTTTCGCCCGATGGGGTATCGATACGAGGCTGAGCTGTATCTACGGCATGCCGGACGTATCGTGGCCGGGGTGTCCTTGCTCCGAAGTTCTCGTGACGGTGACTTCTCGAGGGAAGAGGTCCAATTTCTGCAGAAGTCCCATGGATTCGTTGAACAGTCCTACTGCATGCTGCGCCAATTCCCCAGTGCACCGGATTCTTCTGCAGTACCCGAACATTGGAAGCTTTCTGTTCGGGAGCGTGATGTCGTCGAACTCCTGGCACAGGGTGCGAGCAATCTCGACATCTCCCGTGCGCTGTTCATCAGCGTCCCGACCGTGAAGAGCCATCTCCAGCACGTATATCGAAAGTCGAGCGTGCATTCACGTACCGAGTTGGTATCACGTCTGGTGCACGGCTGACTGCGCCGCTGGTGTTCAAGCGATCGCGCGGCGCATCAGGTCTGCCGTCTCCTTGTTGAATGCGACCAGTGTGACCGTCTCGACTTCGGTCTTCGCCGCGCGAATCGCTGAAACGGCCTGTCGGACCGCATCTTCCTTCGGCCAGCCGTAGACCCCTGCCGAGATCAACGGAAAGGCGACGGTTCGTGCGCCGATCGAGTCTGCAACGGCGAGACTGCGCGTGTACGCCGCCCGAAGCAATCCGGATCGGTCCTCGGATCGTGAATACCTCGGGCCGACGGTGTGAATCACGGCCTTGGCGTGGAGCTTTCCCGCGGTGGTGGCTACGGCCGCACCCACCGGCAGGCCGTCGGGGAGGCTGGTGTTGCGCAATACCTCGCAAGCCTTCAGAATCTCCGGTCCGCCGGCGCGGTGGATCGCGCCGTCGACACCGCCGCCGCCGAGGAGCCTGGAGTTGGCCGCGTTGACGATGGCGTCGACGGTCAGCGTCGTGATGTCGCCTTCGACGACGGTAATAGCGGGCATGGATCCTCCTGTGTTTCCAACGGCTGTGTTTCCAACGGCCGTGTTTCCGAGGGCCGTGTTCCAGAGTTCACGCTTGGGGCGAGCCCACGGCATAGCCGAGCGTACGTCGTAGGGGTCACGTCCGATCAACATCGAGTATCGCGCCGCAACCGACGGTGTGCGACTGTGTGCCTGAACGCAATGAAGGAGTACGCGCTTGCCTTCAGCCCGCAACGCCTGGACGGTGCGCGCTGCGTCGTCGAGGACGAACTCGAGGTTGGCGTTGGAATCGGGACCGTCGTCGACCAACCAGAACTCGACGTGATCGGAGCAGACCTGCCGTGTTCCCATGCGGCACAGGCTGACCACAGCGTCGTAGTCCGCAGTGGACACCGCATCGACGCCGCCGAGCAGGACGCCGTCGTCGTGCGGGTGCGTGGTCAGGTGGTGGGTTCCGCGGAACCGCGAGTAATCGAGTTCTGCCGTCGACGGCCAACCGTTCTTGTCGTCGGTGCCGCCGCGAGCAGTCTTGATCGCCAGGCGAACCAGATCGGAGGAACGGTATCCCGGCCAGCCGTGCATGATCCGGCGCCACCGGGCGGGAACCGCCGACGCTCCCCAACGGGCGCCGAGGAGGCCACCCGCGATGGCCGCCGTCGTGTCGGTGTCCCCGCCGGCTCTTACTGCTGCTTCCAATGCGTACTGGAGGTGGCGAGCATCGCCATTGTCCGTGGAAGTGATTGCCCACCAAGCAGTCTGAAGTGCATGCACCACCCAACCGTTCTTGGAGAAGTCCTGCGGGTTCCCGGTTTCGGCCTGATCGAGCAGCGGGCCCCAGTATTCGGCGACGTCCTGATCGGCAACGGAGAGGAAGCCGCGAACACCGTCGAAGTTGCCGGAGACAACGGCATGGCGGATGGCATGGGTCCACAACTCGCACGCCTGTCCGGCACGCGGGTCGTCGTGCGTGAGTGAACTGATCCGGTGCGCTGCCGACCTGGCACCTTCTGCATCGTCCAAGTAGGAGAGGGCGACGGGAGCAGTCCGCATGAGCGAGCCGTTGCCGGCTTTGCGGCCGCTGATCGCCCGCGCACGATCCGCCATCGGCGCTGCGCTTTCGGAGCGGACGGACAACACTGCTCGCGTCTGGTTGCCGATGTCCGCGGGCTTCGAGTCGTACCACCGGATGAACTGTGCTGCAATGGCATCGAGACCGTCAGCGCTTCCGATGTCGATTCCGGTAGCGGCCACCTCGGCGATCGCAACTGCCATCGAGGCGTCGTCGGTCCATTCTCCCGGCGCCCAGTCGAACGGGCCGCCACCGATCATGTCGATCGTGACCTCGGCCTTCGGGTAGGTGAATTCGTAGCCGGCGCCGAGCGCGTCTCCTGCTGCGGTGCCGAGCAGAACGCCGGCCGCTCGATCGGACTGCTGTGCGGTGAGTTTCATAGCCACCTCTTCGGTTCGCGATGATCGTTTGATCAACTTTGCGCTAACCATAGATCATGTTTGAGATAACATGCAAGGGTGAATAAATGGACAGACACGAGCGGCAAGGGATTGACGGACTATCCGCGTCCGTCTGTGGCAGTGGACGTCGCGGTGCTGACGTACAGCGGTGGATCTCTGAAAGTTCTGGTGGTTCGGCACCGTCTCGGTGCGCTGGCGCTACCGGGAACATTTCTGCACGAACGCGAATTGCTCACGGCCGCAGCCGATCGTGCCCTGTCGGTCAAGGCAGAGTTGGCCCAGACGAGCTTCCACCAGTTGGCGATCTTCGACCGACCGGACCGCGACGACCGTGGATGGGTTTTGTCGGTCGCACACACGGCTTGCCTACCGGAATCGGCACTGCCCGATTCGGCGCTTCTCGTCGATGTGTACGACGACGAGGCAGTGAGCGGACTCGCATTCGATCACGCCGACATGGTGCGACTCGCGGTCACGGACCTACGCACGAGGTATGCGTCGTACGTGGATCCGGACGGATTGTCGGGCGGGACGTTCACCGTCGCCGAACTTCGGGGACTCTACGAGGTGATCTTCGATCGTCCGTTCCAGAAGGACAGCTTCCGCCGGCAGGTGTTCGACGCGCTCGAAAGTACCGGCGAGATGAGCAGACCAGGTAACGGCCGACCCGCCGAGACGTACCGGAGGCGGGGTGACGGCGCACTGACTGCGCAGGCAATGGCATTTTTGACCGGATGAAGTGAAACGAATTCTTGCAGTTCTGCTGACCTGACGCGCTGAGCTGGGTAATGTCCGATTGATGGGTGCAGTTTCGAATGAAGCCGAGTCCAAGATTCCGACTGTCGTGTGGGGTACCGGCAACGTCGGGCGTGCATCGATTCGCGCTGTGACAGCCAATCCGGCCCTCGAACTTGTCGGCGTCATCGTTGCGAACCCCGAGAAGGTCGGGCGAGACGCCGGTGACCTCGCCGATCTGGGAGTGCACCTGGGCGTCGCGGCTACCGACGACGCCGATGCCGTGCTCGCAGCGTCTCCCGGCGCGGTGGTCTACGCGGCGTCCGGCGACATTCGGCCCGACGACGCGGTTGCCGACATCACGCGGGCACTGGCCGCCGGAGCTGTGGTGGTCACGCCGTCCGTATATGCGCTGTACGACCCGAAATCTGCGCCTCCCGAACTTCGTGATCCCGTCGAAGCTGCTGCCAAGGCGGGCGGCGGCGCTCTGTTCGTCTCCGGTATCGACCCAGGCTGGGGCAACGACATCCTGCCGATTCTCGTCAGCGGGCTCGCGGGGACAATCGACCAGATCCGGTGTCAGGAAATCTTCGACTACACGACCTACGAACAGCCGGATTCTGTCCGCTACCTGATCGGGATGGGTCAGCCGATGGACTACGAACCTCCCATGGTCGCACCGACCGTACCCACCATGGTCTGGGGCGGGCAGATTCGGCTCATCGCGCGGGCACTCGGGGTGGAACTCGACGAGATCCGCGAGACCTTGCTGCGCCGCCCGCTCGAGGAAACCGTGTCGACCGAACATATGGGGGAGTTCGCGGTCGGCACCCAAGGCGCACTGCGATTCGAGGTTCAGGGAATCGTCGGCGGGGAACCCCTGATCGTGATCGAACACGTCACGCGTATTCATCCGTCCTGTGCCCGCGACTGGCCGCTCCCGCCCGACGGCGGCGACGGCGCGCACAAGGTGATCGTCGAAGGACGACCACGAATCGAGATCAACGTCGAAGCCACCGATGAAGGTGGAAACCGCGCGGCCGGTGGAAATGCCACGGCCGTAGGACGTCTCGTCAACGCAATTCCCTGGCTACGGAAGGCTGAACCCGGTCTCTACGACGCGCTGGACGTTCCGCTCACACCCGGCGTCGGCAAGCTCGGTGCCCGAAACTCGGAGGTACTCACATGAATATCGACATACCCGAAGGCAAGAATCCGATCGGCTACGTGTGGGGAGAGATGGTCCCCGGCATCGGACCCGCGGCCGCCGGGTTCTCCCAAAAGGTCTACACAGACGGAACTCTCGGCCTCCGTGAGTTCGAGGCGGCCAGGCTCCGGATCGCTCAGATCAACGGGTGCATCTTCTGTCAGGACTGGCGCACCGAGCGTGACGGCGAGACTGTGGAGTCGACGTTCGATCAGGCTGTCACCGACTGGCGCACCACCGATGCCTTCGACGACAGGACACGCCTCGCTGCCGAATACGCCGAGAGATACGCCCTCGACCACCACGGGCTCGACGACGAGTTCTGGAAACGTATGACCGCTCACTACTCCCAGCGAGAAATCGTCGAGTTGAGCATGTGCCTCGGATCGTGGTTGGCCTTCGGCCGGCTCAACCACGTCCTCGGCCTCGATACTCAATGTGTGTTGCCCGGCAACTGAATTCGACCTCCCGGGATCCGAACGGCGCGGGGGTTCGATCGAGAGAACCTGATCCTGGCATTGCCACACAAGACGAATTCGGAACTCCTATGTCCAAGACGCCCGCGCGATCTGCGGTCACCGATTGCGGTCTACTGTGGAATCGACAGCAGAGTAGAGCGTTGCCGTCGAGAAGACGCATCAGTCACGGGATACAAAGTTCCAGACGACGCCGCCTTGAATTCGATGTATGTCGTCGCAGCGTTGGCGAATGCACAAACCGAGGTGACCCCAGTCCGCACCCTGGTGAATTCTCTGAAGGATCGGACATCGACGGCTCGCGCGGCAGGTGTGTGAGCATGCGCATTCATCTCCACAGGATGATTACGGGCGCTACGTCATGCTCATCAGCACGGCAGCAACGACAATGACCCAGAAGTAGCCCAGCACCAGGCCCAGCACTGCAAGTCCATGCCCTCGCTCGCCTGTCCGCCGAATTTGGCCCAGAGAAATGTGGCCGAACACAATGGCAAGCGGCGCAAAAACAAACCCACATACAAGGGCCGCAATCGCCAGCGAGTTCGTACGAGTGCTGGAATTGTAATAGGGACTTGCAACAAACTCGTTCGAAGTCACGGCTCGTCCATCCGAGGTGAAGCCGGTTACCGGATAGACAGGCTCGCCATCGTGGGTAAACCCGATGTGAGACCGTGTCGGGCGGATCTTCGGCGGGGCCATCGCACGCTTGTACGCGGCGACAAGTACGCACAAGATCAGCCCACAGATCATAATGATGCCCGCAGCATCCGGCCCGAGGAATGCTGCACTCAGCATGGAACCAACTATTACACCGCCCAGCAGTTTCCACACGAATGGAACCAGCGCAAGATTCATCAGAACCCACTCTTGCCACGACTGTTCAGCTCCGATGGCATCGATCTCGATGGGTTCGCCTCCGGAATTTGTCATTGATTCCCGCCTTCAAGTTAGTGGAGAGTTCGGATCGCATTCCGTGGGCGGACACAATTTTCGCCTAACAAAGATTCTTCGAACTTCCATTTCTAACAGAGGCCCACGGACCTATGTAGTCATCCAATCGAATGAATCTATTGTCGAAATACGTTCATCCGACGGGTCGTGTGCTATCCATATCGGATACATATGGCCGAGGGTTCAGCCGTGAAAAGTTCGTAAGTTCAGCTACTGTGGTTCACCATCATCCTCGCTCCGGACGGCATGAATCGCTCAATACCGCCCGGTTCCGCTGCGCCGCAGTGAGAAGCGGAGTCCCGGCATCACCGGCTCGTCTCCGAACTTTCGGATTAGATGTTTGATGTGTCGTGGCTTGAGGCGAGACTGTGCGTTTGCTGGTCACTCTGTTGGCGGCGGGCGACACTACGACTGGAGGAGATCGAGTGGGTCGCACTGGAATATCGGCTGTTGTGTTGGCGGCGGTAATTTCTTTGGCGTCGTGCTCGGTATTGGACCGTGACGGGCGACAAGCCACGGAAGCGCCGGCGGCACAGCGTTCGGCGATTTCGAACTCTTCGAGCGCGGATGCAGGAGGAAGTCAGGCTGTTGTGTCGGTCGACGGGGTGGAAATTCGAGCCAGCGCCGGTGCCGGCGACAGTCGTAGGCACCTGACGATCTCCGAAGGTCACGCGACCATCCCCGAGGCTGCGGCCCGCGTGGCGTCGACCAAGGTGGTCAGTTTGCAAATGGATGAGGGAAAGACCCAACCATCAGCACCGGTCAGAGTGGAGTTCGATCTCTCGGATCGTCCTGATCTGGTCGCCAAATTCACCAATGGCGTTGTAGCTGTGGTCGAAACGGTGTCCGAATCGGATCCGAATGAGTTCGACATGTTCGTCGCACAGTGGAATCCGGAGACCAAGTCGATCACAGCGGACCTGACCCATCTGACGGGCGTCTGGGCCAGCTTCGTCGACCCGAAAGTGCTCGAGGCCGGTGTTCAGCGGATCTTCGAGGAGGTGCGCGGCAACTCGAACTCCCAATGTCGGGAGCGGAGCGAACTGACACTCGGCGGGATCGAGTACACCTTGACTGCCGTGAGTCCTGGGGCCGTGGCCGGATGCCTTGTCAACAGCGGCGGCGCGCTGGCGATCGACTTCGAGAATGCGACGGGCTCGTTCTACACGATCGTGGTGGCACCGGGGACGGCCGGCGGGGTCTGGACCAACTCGGGGGCCTTGAGCATCGCCGACTCGGCGGGTGCGCTGGCGTCTTCGGTTACGTTGGGCAGCAAGGGAGTGCTGGTGGGGCGGTCGGGCGGTCGCTTGGTCGTCAACGAGGGGATAGACCAGTTCGACGTCCGCCTATGGCCGCAGCAGCAAGGCATTCTGACCAAGAGCTTGCTATCGGGGATCAGCATGCTGGGGCTCGACCTGAAACAGCTCGAGTCGATAACAGGGGCATGGGATTGCATCTCTACCGCAACCAACGCGACACAGATCGACGGGAGCTTTTCGCCGGGCGATCTCTACGGGATGATCACCGACGTCAGCCAATGTGTTGTCACCCAGGCCACTATCCAATCTGGCGACAAGGCACGTTCGGCCGCCCTTCATCGACTGAGCAGCGCGGTCGAGGTGTTCTCGCTATTCCAGCAGCTCATGGACTTCACTGCCGGTAGCGTGCAGGCGATGGCTCGCGACTCGGTCAAGGATTTCCGGATACGTAGTACGGCGTCCTCATCGGCATCGTCGACGTCGACAGCAGCAGCTCCGCAAGCTCCAGCACCAGTCGTTGTCGACCGTATCGAGTTGAAGACCTGGGCTTACGACCGCGTCGAGGGCAACACTTACGTGGCGGACAACACGGGGAAGAAGAACTTGACCGTGCACGTGAACTCGTTCGCAGGCGACGAGGACGTCCGGGCAGGCTGTCGGACCACCGTCACTGTGACCGGCCCCGGGCTCTCCCAGACCGAAACAACCGACAGCTGCTTCGTCGGCAATCCGGGAATCGGGTTCGTGGCACCCTCGCCAGGTGAATATCTGGTCGCAGCGACGGTGGCGCAACAAGGACGCGCCGACATCACGTCACAAGTAGTCGTGAAGGTCATTTCCCGGGCTCCACGGTAACGACGGACTGACTGAGTCCGAGCACGGTGTTGCCCGGTAACTGAACTAGTTGCCCAGCGTCGTCAGATCCGGGTAGTTCGAGACCTCCCAGCCGCCGTCGACGACCAGACTGGTTCCGGTGATGTACGAGGCGTCGTCGCTGGCGAGATAGAGGCAGGGGCCCGCGATCTCGTCGGGAGTTGCCGCTCGGGACATGGGGATTCGGCTGAGAAACATGTCGCGGGCGGGTTCGTAGTTCATGACCGGCGCGACCAGTGGCGTGTCGACCAGGCCGGGTAGAACGGCATTGACCCGAATCCCCGACGCAGCCAGTTCGATCGCGGCATTCTTGCTGAACATCTCGACTCCGGCTTTGCCTGTCGCGTATGCGCTCCCGTAGGGGCTCGGCACGTGCGCGTTCAATGAGGACACGTTGACTATCGCACCACCGCGACCGTGCTCTCGGATATGCCGCGCTTCATGTTTGGTGCAGAGGAAGACGCCCTTCTGCACCAGGTCGATGGTGAAGTCCCAGTCGGCCTCGTCGAGGTCGACGATCTGCCCCACCCTCGACGCACCGGCAACGTTGAAAGCCAGATCGATACCGCCGAATTCCGCCGCCGCCGCGGCAAGGGCCTCGGCAACATCGGATTCCTTGGTGACGTCAGTGGGAACGGCGAGGAAGGCCCCGCCGTGCTGGGAGGCTATCTCTTTCAAACCCTCTGCAGCGATGTCGATTCCAGCTACCTGTGCGCCTTCGTCGATAAGCCTTAGTGCGATGGCTGCACCGATACCTGATGCTGCTCCAGTGACGACTGCTGTTTTCCCGGCAAATCTGGACGTGTTAATGGGCACCTGCTTTCAAGAACTTTCCGGTTCGGCGGTTGCCGAGAACGGGTGCTGCTTCTCCGTCGCCGAAGACGTACTCGCCGCCGACGAACACTGCGGTGACGGTCTGGTCGTTGCGATTGACCATGCGGGAGAGGTTGTCGTACTCCACAACCGGGCTTTCCGCATAAGTGTCGAGCGAATCGTCGAGATGAGCGGGATCGATCACAACCAGGTCGGCGCGATCACCTAATCGAAGGTGCCCGGCATCGACGTCGTACCACTCGGCGAGTTCACCGGTGAGACGATGCACCGCTGCCTCGACGGTCATGAACGGACGGCCGACCTTTTGGGCATCGTAGACACGTCGTAGTAGGCGTAAGCCGAAGTTGTAGAACGCCATGTTGCGCAAATGCGCTCCGGCGTCGGAGAACCCGAGTTGGACGCCATTGTCCTGGGCGAACTTGTCCAGAACCTCCGGCCGGTGGTTCGAGATGGTTGTGCGCCAACGCACTTTCGTGCCGTGTTCGAGGACCAGATCCAGGAATGCATCGACAGGGTGGAGGCCGCCACGTTCGACGCCGACCTGCCCGAAGCTCTTGCCGACCAGGGATTCGTCGGGGCAGGACACGATCTCGGCGTCGAAGAAATCGCGATGCCAAACTTTGACACCGAACTTCTGGTCGTAGTCCTTGCGGAATTGTCGACGGTAATCCTCGCTCTGCATGAGGACGTTGCGTTCCATCTCGTCGGTCAGATGCAGTGCTGCAGCGCCAGATCCGAACTCCTCGAAGACAACCAGGTCGATGCCGTCGGCATATACCTCGAAGGGAACTGGCAGGTGCTGCCAGCGCAGGTCGCCGCCGAGTCGATTGACCAAGTGTGCCAGTGGGCCGAGTATCACCACGGCCAACTTGTTGGACTTGATGTCGGCCGCCGAAAGCATGCTCGTCTTGAGTCGCTTACGCCAGATACCCGCGCTGGAGAACGCCATCGCTCCGGTACTCATCGGGTTGGAGAGGTCAGGTCCGGCCTGAAATACCCGTCCCCGACGGCGCAGGATCGCATTGAGTCGGCGTCGTTCTTTCGTGGTTGCATACGTCGACGGCAGCGTGCGTGAGCGGCAGGTCTCGCCGTCGAGTTTGTCGAACAACAATTGCTGACTGGACATCCCGACGAATCCTGCGTCGAGAGCTTCGGTCAACTGTGCTTCCATCGACGCGAGTTCGGCGTCTGTGGGATGGACGTCCTTCCTGGTAGCACGATCCAGTCCCATCTCGGCGGCCCGCATATCGGAGTGTCCGATGAAGGCTGCAACGTTGGGACCTAGCGGAAGCGCCTCTAGTGCAGCAACATACTCGCTCGCAGAGTTCCAGGTCTTGGCACGGTTGAGTGCGTCGACGACGTGCTTACGCGGAATTGCCTCTACTCTGCCGAAGAGATCACCCGCGTCGGAGGGGCTGGCGTGAATGGTGGACAGGGAACACGATCCGACAAAGATCGACGTGACCCCGTGTCTGAGAGATTCGCTCAGCGCCGGGCCTTCGAGGATCTCGACGTCGTAGTGAGTGTGGATGTCCACGATGCCCGGGATCACCCACTTGCGCCTCGCGTCGATGACACGGGGACAGTCGGTTTCGTCGAGTGGATCGAGGGAGATGGCAGTAACCAACCCATCGCGGATACCCAGATTGCGGACAGCTGGTTTGGCCCCGGTGCCGTCGAACCACAGACCGTTGTTGATCACGGCGTCGTAGGTCATGAGAGAACCACCTTTGCACGTATCGTTTTTCCGGTTGCATTGCGGGGCAGAGGAGTTGTGCTCAGTTTCCACTTCACCGGCACCTTGAAGTAAGCCAGTCGTTCGGCGACATAGTCGCGTAGTTCTTCTTCGCCGGCGGCTCCCTCACTCCGCAAAACGACGACGGCTGCAACTTCTTGGCCGAGGTCTGCCGAATCAATGCCGATCACAGCGCATTCGAGTACGGCGGGATGCTCGTCGATGGTCTGCTCGATTTCGAGAGGGTAGACGTTCTCGCCGCCGCGCAGGATCAGGTCGGATCGGCGACCCGTCAGGCGGAGTCGGCCGTCCTCGAACACTCCGAAGTCGCCGGTTCGGAGCCATCGATCAGGACCGATAGCGGCTGCAGTCGCGGTCTCGTCGTTCCAGTACCCCAACATCACATAGGCGCTGCGCGCACAGATCTCACCTTCCTCGCCGTCGGGGACTGCAACACCGAAGGGGTCGCGCACCTCCACGCTCACCCCGATGATCGGCCGGCCGAGAGTTCCGGGGAACGCGGCAAGTTCCGGTGGTGTGGCAACTGAAATGCCGGTGGAGGATTCGGTGAGCCCGTAGCTGTCGACCAAGGTGTGCTGCGCAAAAGGCAGGCGTGCGCGCAGGCGGTCCTGCAAGGCCGGAGATGACGGTGCAGACGCGAGTGCAAAAGCCCTCAGTGAGGTCAGGTCGTACTTCTCGAGACTGCCGTACTCGAGGAGACGGGTTGCCATGGTGGGTACGACCGCCCAGTTGGTGACCTTCTCGCGTTCGACGAGGGAAAGGACTTCGTCGACGTCGAAGGCGCCCTGATGGATGACCACCGCTCCGCCCGTCGCGAGTCGTGGGATCGCCAGGTTATGCAGGCTTGCAATGTGAAACAGCGGCGCGGTCAGCAGATACCGCAAGTCACTCGGTCGGCCGTCGCTGGGTTTGCCGGCGAACGCCGCAGCGAGGCGATCGCTGTAGCGGTGGTAGTCGATGACGGCCAACACGTTTCGGTGACTGTGAACAGCCCCCTTGGGGCGGCCGCTGGTTCCGCTCGTGTACAGGATGACGGCCGGATCGTCCTCGTTGACGGAAGTACGGGGCAGTGTCGATCCCGAATACTTCTCCATCAAGGTAGGTAGATCTTCTTCCATCGTGAGTACGGGAACATCGGTGTTCAGTTCGGAAAGAATCTGCGCGCGTTTGGCGTCGGCGATCACCACTGTGGGGGTGGTGTGATCGATGCCGTACGCCACCTCGCGGGCCACCCACCACGAGTTGAATCCGACGGCGATGGCACCGAGGGACTGAGCCGCCCAGAAGGTCATCACCCATTCCGGCGTATTGGCAGCAAGTATGCCGACCCGATCACCCTTGCGGACGCCGTACCGCTCGCGCAGCGCCGTCGCCAATGCTGCTACGGCCTCGCCGTGCTCGAGGTAGCTGAAGCGTCGGTCCTTGGTCACCAGATAGTCGCGTGATCCGTAGTCGAAGGATGCAGCGAGCACGTCGCCGAGTGCCTTGTCGCGGTTCTTCATGACGGGCATCGAACTGCCGAGTACATCCTCGACTTGCATCTCGAAAGGACCACCGGGGCCGGTCAGCCCGGCCATGACGGACGCGATGAATGCTTGTGTATCAGCGGAAGTAGTCACGTGAAGTGCCTTTCGAAGATTAGGGTACGAGCACTGCGCGTCCGGTGACCTTGCCGTGTTCGAGACGGTCGAGTGCGTCGCGGGCATCAGCGAGGTCGAAGCGGGCTACTTCTACCGTTACCAGACCGGCCTGTGCCAGGGCGATGGAATCGACGAGGTCGTTTCTGGTGCCGCCGTAGGACTTCCGGATCGATGCGCCCCATGGCCAGCCTGGTCCGCCGGCAGCTTCGGCAGTGATTCCGGGGTTTCCGCCTTCGAGACCTACCATGCGATACGCGCCGTTCGGCGCAACCGCTTGAACAGACATCTGTGCAGTTGCGTCGATACCGACGAAGTCGAAGATGACTTCTGCGCCTCTGGCCGATGTGAGGTCGAGGATGTGCTGCGCGGTGTCCGGTCCCGATTCGAGCGTGATGTCGGCGCCGCAACGTTTGGCGAGATCGAGTTGATCCTGTCCGACATCGACGGCGATGATGCGCACGGCACTGATCGCGCGAAGTATCTGTACTGCAACGTGACCGAGTCCGCCGACGCCGATCACGACGGCGGTGGCACCGGGCTGGAGATGTTCGCGGGCACCGCGAATGGCGTGGTAGCTCGTCAGTGCCGCATCGGCGAGAGGTGCGGCCTGCAGGAAGTCGAGGTCTCCGATGGGTACGAATGAGCGAGCCGGGATCTTGACGTACTCGGCCATCCCGCCCTCAGGGCCGAGTCCGGGGCAGGGCGGCATCGCGGTGCGTCCAGCGGCGAGGCACATATTCTCGTTGCCGCTCATGCATTCTCGGCACTGTCCACATGACCAACAGAGGTAGACGACGCCACGCTCTCCGACGGAACGGCCGTCGACGCCACTCCCGACGGCTTCGATCGTTCCGGCAATTTCGTGGCCGATTGTCAGCGGTTCTTCGCGCATCTTGTACGGAAAGTGCAGGAGATGGAGATCGGAGTGGCAGATTCCCGCTGCGCCCACCCGAATCAGTAGTTCCGACGGGCCGATCTCCGGGACCGGCACGTCGTTGATTTCCAGGAGCCCGGGCCCCATGAGCTGGGCTGCCTTCATGAGCTGACCTCGCTGACCTCGGAGTTGTATGCGGCGCTGAGATACGCGTTGCTGCGGTCGGATCCGATCAGACCCGGTGCCATCTTGTTCATGACGTAGGCGAAGGTCATCCGTCGGTCCAGATCGTTGACCAGCATCGAGCCGCCGATACCTGCCCACCAGCAGGTGCGTCCGTCGGGAATCAGTGGCGCGGTAACCGGATGTGGCAGTCCGTAGCCGATGCCGAACTTGAGTGGTGTCATGATCCCGAGATCGATACCGTCGGCTTGGATCTCGAAGATCAGGTCGATGGTGCTCTGCGAGAGCAGCTTCCGGCCGTCGAGCACACCACCGTTCGAGATCAGGGATTGGACCCGAGCGATAGAACGTGCGTTGCCGTGGCCGTTGACTGCGCCGATCTCGGCTTCCCGCCAGGGTGCGGTGTTGACCTCGGGGTAGTCGAGCAGTGGGCAGGTCAGGGTCTTGATGAAGATGCTGTCCTGGTCGAGCGTGGACAGGTCGAACTCCAACGCGGGCGGCGGAACCATGGTGGCGATTCGACCGAAATGCTCTGCGGACGTGCCGATATGGAAGTCGGCTCCCAGTGGACCGGAAAGCTCTTCGGCAAAGAACCTGCCGAGAGTTCGCCCGTCGATGCGACGAATGACCTCACCGACGAGATGGCCGTAGTTGATCGCGTGATAGCCCGACGCCGTACCCGGGGTCCACCAAGGCTTCTGGGTAGCGAGGCGAGCGGTGGACGCCTCGAGGTCGTAGATGTCCGTCAGTTCGATCGGGCGCTCCCAACCGGACACCCCGGACGTGTGTGACAGCAGGTGGCGAACTTCGATGTCTTCCTTGCCGTTTGCCGCAAATTCGGGCCAGTAATGAGCAACTTTCTGGTACACGTCCAATTGGCCGCGTTCGACCAGCAGGAGCGCACACAGGGCCGTCATGGTCTTGGTGATGGAGAACGTGTTGACGATGGTGTCGCTGCCCCATGGAGTGGTACGGGATTCGTCGGCGTACCCGCCCCAGAGATCGACCACGGATTCTCCGTCGACGGTGATGGCAACGGAGCCGCCGAGTTCTTCACCGGATTCGAGTTGAGCCTCGAAGGCGGTGCGGACGGCGTCGAACTCGTTGTCGCAGTGACCGTTCACCAGACTCATGCGCGATCCGCCTTCTCGAGTTCGTGTGCTGCTGCACGCGCGGCAACAGGTAGCTTGTTCCCGGAGGCCGCAGCACGCTTGGTGCCCTTGGCGATTTCCTTGTTCATGTTGCGGACGTAGGGATCGAACTCGAGCTGAATCGTGTGGCGTGGTGACTTGTAATAGGGGGCGAGGAAGTACGCCTCGTCGGCTTTGGTGATCTCCTGCATCTCGTTCGCAGACGGCAGTTGGTATTTACCGGTGAGGTAGGCCGCGACGAGCTTGCTCTGCTGCTCGGCGAAGTTGACGAGCGTCGGCATGGGCTGCGCGAGTCCCATGAAGAAGAGATTGTCGATTCCGGGCTTCATCATTCGTTTGAACAGTGGGAATCGGTTGTCCTTGTCCGGCAGCAGATTCGGATCACTGAAGAAGGGGAAGCTGATGTTGTAGCCGGTGGCGCAGATGACCACGTCGACGTCCTCGGCGGTGCCGTCCGCGAAGTGAACCTGCTTTCCGTCGAGTTTGGTGATGGCAGGCTTGAAGGTTATGTCGCCTGACCCGGCGCGTCCGAGGAACTCGCCGCTGGCCGACGGGTGGGCCTCGAAGGGGCGGTGGTCCGGCTTCGGCAGACCGTAGCCTTCCATCGTTCCCAGATTCTTGCCGAGGAATCGACGACTCAGGAACAGTCGTAGACCACGCGGCATCCAGGGCGGGGTGATCAGTTTGTCGCCGGGTACACCGCCGAGATATTTCGGCAGTACCCAGACTCCACGGCGAGCCGACACGATGAGCTTGTCGGCGAGGTATCTCTGGCCCAGTTCGGAGGCAATATCCAAGCCGGAGTTGCCCATTCCGACCACGACTACCTTTTGGCCGCGCATGTCGACCGGGTCGAACGGATCGTTGTAGCTGTGGCTGTGCATGAGGACCCCGTCGAACTCACCTGGGTAGTCCGGGATGTTGGGATCCCAATGATGTCCGTTGCAGACCATCAGGACGTCGTAGGTGCGAACTTCGCCGTCCGAGCGCGTGATGGTCCACAGCCCGTCTGTATCACGTTCTGCTGCAACAACACTGGTGTTGAAGATGATCGACTCACGCAGTCCGAAGTGCTCGACGTAGTCCTTGAAGTACTGGAAGAGTTCGGAGTGGTGCGGGAAGTCGGGAAGGTCAGCGGAGACCGGGAAGTCCTCGAATGCCAAGCGCCACTTCGACGTGTCGATATGCAGGCTCTGGTAGCAGGCCGACATCCCGTTGGGATTCTTGTAGTACCAGTTTCCGCCGACCTCGTCGGACGCTTCGTAGCAGTCGAAGGGTATTCCGAATTCCTTCATTCGCTTGGCCGTCGTGATTCCGGTAGGCCCGGCGCCGATGATGCACACGCTCGGCAAGGGGGAGGGGCTCATTCGCCATCGCTTTCTGTTCTGTCTCGGGCGTGCGAGAAGAAGAATCGAAGCCCGAGAAGTGACTTGAGTCATAGTGCGCCATTCGCTGACGTTGTGTCAATGAATGACGCAATGTTTTTTGGTGACGGCGAGTCGGTGATTTGCCAGGAGGTTGAAATGCGAGCAAGGTGGGCGACGTGAGCACGACTACGGACGGCCCGAAGAACAGGCGGGGAACACTTCGCGACGAGCAGAAACGCGCGACGCGGGCCAAACTCGTGGACGCCGCACGCACTCTGTTCGAGGAACGGGGATACGCGGCTGTCACGGTCGACGACATCGCCTCGGTCGTCGGATGCAGTCGAGCCACGTTCTACGTGCATTTCGCCAGCAAGGTGGAGATGCTCAAAACGATCGGCGCGGCCGGGATGGCGGCGAGTGCGTTCGCTTTCTACATCGATCTCGATCGGGTTCTCGACACGAACTCTCGCGTGGAATTCACGGCTTGGCTGGAGCGTGCCTTCGACTGGTTCGACGAGAACAAACGCCTGCTGCCGGCCTGGGACGAGGCCGTGGCACTCGAACCGGAGTTCCGCGAGACAGCGCGAGACGGTATGACCCAACTACCGAATGCCATGCCCAAGTACCTGGGCCGTTGGCCGGAGGAACAGCACGACGAGGCACGGTTGCGCGTCGAACTGCTCGTGAGTCAGTTGGAGCGATTCTTCACACGCTGGGCCGTGCAGGGGACAATCGATGTGACGCGGATTCAGGCCGCCGAAGTTCTGACCGACATCTGGTTCCCGGCTCTGTCTCCGGAATCGAAGGGCGTCGGCGAGCGGTAGAGGCTAGCTCGGATCGATCTCCACACTGATCGCGCCGGTGAGCAGTTCTCTGGCTCGTTCGATGGGGATCGAGCCGCTCAGCCAGCGCTCACTCAAACCCTCGACCAGGGCGGTGAGTCGCTCGGCGGCGTCGGCCGGGCTTGCCTTCGGGTCAGCGAGTCCGGCGTCCTGCGCTTGGCGGATCAAAGATTCGACGTCGTCTGCCCACTCTTGCGTCGTGGTGCGTAGCGGTTCGCGCAGTTCGTCGGCGAAGACTGCGCTTGCTCGGAGTTCACCCCAGGCGATGCTGTTCTCTCGAATCTTCGGGGCATTCTGAAACTCCAGCTGGAGCATCTGCTCGAGCTGCGCACGAGGGTCTGTCTCCGTGAAGGCGCTTTCGGTGTACAGCGCGGCGCGATCGTTGATGTGATCGAGGGCCCGGCGCAGCACACCTGCACGGTTCTGGAAGTGGTAGTAGATGAGTGCCGTCGACACTCCGGCCTCGGCAGCGAGCGTCTCCACCCTCAGCCCGCGTACGCCGTGTTGGGCAATGACGCGGACTGCTGCTTCCAAGATTTGCGTTTGGCGGTTCGACACGAGTCCGAATTCTACGAGGGTGGTCGGGACAGGTTTCTAGTCCGCGGGTTCCTGCTGGGTGGTGCAGTGAATGCCGCCACCACCCGCGGCGATGGCGTCGATGTTGATCTGCACGACACGGCGGTCGGGGAAGAGGCGCTCCAATTCACTTCTGGCGGCCTGGTCGGCCTCGGGGTCACCGAACTCGGGTGCGATGACCGCCCCATTGCATACGTAGAAGTTGATATATCCGGCTGCGAAATCGTCCGATTCGAAGTCGGGCCTGATTGCGACCGGCGCCTCGAGGACCACCACTTCCAGCTTCCGTCCCTGTGCGTCGGTCGCGTTCTGGAGAATCTCGAGGTGACGTGCGGTCACGTCGTGGTCGAACGACTCCGGGTCTGTGTCGAGGCCTGCGACCACGACACCTGGGCGTGCGAAACGGGCGTAGAAGTCCGTGTGGCCGTCCGTGATGTCCTTGCCGGCGATTCCCGGTAGCCAGATGATCTTGTCGAGACCGAGCAGGGGGCCGAGTTCGGCTTCGACGTCCGACTTCGACCATCCCGGGTTGCGGTTGTTGTTGAGTACACAGCTTTCGGTGATGATGGCTGTGCCTTCGCCGTCGACCTCGATGCCGCCGCCTTCGAGGATCAGGTCGGTAGGCAATGATTCGACTCCCGCGCGGGCGGCAACGAAAGCTGCGACCTGGCCGTCCTGATCAAAATCCTGCTTCTCGCCCCAACCGTTGAAGTTGAAATCGATACCCGCTTTGGTCCCGTTGCCTTTCACGAATACGGGGCCGGTATCGCGCATCCAGAGGTCGTCGAGAGGCGCGGCGATCAGTTCGACCGATGGGCCGACGAGGGAGCGAGCCAAGTCCAGTTCCTCGGAACGAACAAGCATCGAGACGGGCTCGAACTGCGCGATGGTCTGCGCGATCGTCGCGAGGTTGCGCTGGACCTCGGGCAGGAGGGCTGCTCCCCAGATCGCTTCGCTGGCACCGAACGCCATCCAGGTGCGCTTGTGCGGATCCCCCTCTTCCGGCATCACCCACTCGCGAAGATCGTTGCTGCCATCGCTCCCGCGCGAGGCTGAGTCGGAATCGCCGCAACCTGCCAAAAAGAGGCCACTGAGCGCAGCGGCGCCTGCCTGAATGAACCGACGTCTTTGCATTGCGGTGACTCCTTGTGCTGTGTGCGTGCGCGCCCGGTCCGCGTCCTGCTTGCATGGAGCGTAAACCTTGACTGAAAATTTAGTCAAGGAAGTAGTGCCAGTTCGAGACCGTTTCGGCGGGCGACACGACGGATCGAAGGACTCATCCGTCGGAAGGTCACGAGTCGATGAGTCCTTCGACCGTTCCCCGCCATCCGCGGCGCTGGTAGTCCCGGGGCGACATGCCGTGGGCACCGATGAAGACCTTGGTGAATCCGGACGCGTGCGCGTAGCCGAGTCGACGGGCGGTCTCTCCGGCCGAGAAGCCCTCCTCGAGATAAGCGCGGGCGAGGGTCATCCGCAACTGACCGCGCCAGCGCGGGAAGCTCTGGCCGGTGGCCGCTACGAAGCGTTTGTGGAGCAGGCCCTCGTCGACGCCGAGTCGAGCGCTCCACTCCGGCAGCGTGCGCGAATCGGTGGGGTCCGCGCGGAGTGCGGTAAGGATCGTTTCGACAGGATCGGTTCGGCCGCCGGGTGTCCGCGTCGCCGCGCTGTTTCGGATCAGCCTCGAGATCCTCGCTGGGTCATGGATCTCGGGGCGCAGAAGGGTGTAATTCGCAACGACCGTGTGCAACAGATACGCCTCCGCTTCGCGCGCGAAGTGCAGCACTCGTGGCGGCGGTGCAGTGACGGGAGAGTCGCCAGGCTGGGATCCGAGCGGAAGTAGAAGCGAACCCTCCGCGATCTCGACGCTGTTGCGTACTCCCGCGGGAAGCCACATCGCGTCGCCCCGCCTCAGATTCCAGGTTCGGTCGCCGAAAGTGACCCGGGCGGAGCCTCGGTAGATCCAGACGACGACGTGAAAGTTGTTGACCCTGGCCCACGTTCCGCTTGCGGGAATCGTCGGCGGTATCGGCGCCGAGCCTGAGTGGGCGCCTTCCTTGGACAAGAGTGCGACGCTCTGTGCCAAGGTCTCGTTCTCATGGATCGGCGCTGAGCCTTGGTTTGCACGTGTGTAGTCACTGGGTGTCACACCGGTGTGTTCACGGAAGGCACGGGTGAATCCCGCGGGCGTCGCGAATCCGACCTGCCCACCCGTCCATCCGATTTCGCGGCCGGAGTTCAGGTATGCGATTGCTGCCGCGATCCGGGCCGAGGTGCGCCAACGCGCGAAAGGCAACCCCGTCTCCTCCGTGAATCGGCGCTGCAGGGTGCGGACGCCGATCTTGAGTTGCCGGGCGAACTGGGGAAGCTCCGTGTCGTCGGCTGGCGTCCGTAGAAGCGTGCGAGCGATCTCGAGGGTCTCGGCCGAGCGTGGCAAATTCGGTGGGGCGTACGACACCGAAGCGTCGGCGTCGTTGGAATGGGCCCCCGCGACAAGCTCGAGTAGTCCGGCCCCCACAGTCGCCCCACCGCGCAGAAATCCCAAGTTGTGCGCGAACTGGTGGACGAGCCAGTCCTGCCAGGCTGCCGGGATCTCGAAATCGATGATCCGGTTCAACGTGGGCGGCAGGTCGGCAGCGGGCATCGGAATGGGAAACGCGACCGCTCCCGGGTCGACTCGGATGCTGTAGGCGATTCCCGCGGGCACCCAGGTTGCCGCCCCAGCGGTCACGCTGCGGGTGCGGTCGCCAATCTGTAGTTCCGCGTGTCCGGTGTGTACCCAGAAGAGCAGTGGCTCACGTGCATTCGCGATCAAGGAGAGTCGGGACGCGGGGATCTCGGGGACTTCGCCCGCGGAGAACACCAACCGTGGTCCCACGTATGCCCTCCCGATTCAGATGCTTTCTCACGCAGCCACCGATGAGTGTAAGAAGTCGGCACGCACGGATAACCGTAACCGATTAGGGCAGGCTAGCTTTATTCAATGGCCCTCCCGCCGTGATCGAGCGTGGGTCGAACCCCCCGTCTGTGCGCTTCCGAGGAGTCTTTCCGTGCCCCGAAACACCCGTCCGACAACGGCGTACTCAGTCACCTTGCGTGAACTCGAGGTACGTCGGGTGACAGACGTGACGCCGGGCATGCGGAGAGTGACGCTCACCGGAGCGCAGCTCGACACCTTCACAAACCCCGACGGCTTTGCCGAGCCCGCCTTCGTCAGCACCGGCTTCGACGACGACCTCCGATTGTTGTTCGCCTATCCTGGCGAAACCGATCCGGTCTTGCCGGTGATAGTCGACGGCACTGTGACTTTCGCAGCGGGACGCCGTCCACTTGCCCGCGCGTACACCGTGCGCCGTTACGATCCGCGAACAAGGGAACTCGACGTTGATTTCGTCGTTCACGGCGGTGGAGTTGCTACCACCTGGGCGCGCGACGCCGGCCCGGGCGACCGAATGCACATCGCGGGTCCCTCTGTATCGCAGGGACTCCCGGAAGATTGCGAGTATCTGCTCGTCGTCGGTGACGAGACGGCGCTACCTGCGATCGCACGTCTGCTCGAGGAATTGCCTGCCGATGCCAGGGGGCATGTGTTCGTCGAAATTGCGGACTCGGCTCACATTCAATCGGTGCGCGAGTTGCCCGGGGTGAGTGTCACGTGGTTGCCACGCGAGGGGGCGGAGCCCGGCACTACTTCTTTGTTGCTCGACGCGGTCAGTGCAGTCGAATGGCCTGACGGACGCGTATTTGCTTGGCTTGCAGGCGAACAGGCGACGATTCGCTCGCTTCGGCGTCATTTGATTCGTGATCGAGGAACTGCGAAGACCGACATCGATTTCACCGGCTACTGGAAACGCAGCGACACAGTGCGCACAGATTCCTGACCCGGCTCCATCGCTCGGTAAGACCGAAGCGCTCGATAACACCGAAAGGCAGAAATGACAGTCCTGCGCACCAGACGATCACGGATCATCGGACTGATCGGGGCCGCGCTCGCCGCAGCGCTCCTTGTGTCCGGGTGCTCGGCCTCGGCCGAAAACTCGAAAACGGCGTCCACTCCCGGTTCGGAGGGGAACGCCCTTCCCGCTGCGGAAGGAACGACTACTTACCCGCTGACCCTGGAATCGCCATATGGTACAAGTATTCTCGAGAAGCGCCCGGAGCGGGTTGCCGCAATCGTCCCCAATGCCGTCGACACGGAAATGCTCCTCGCGCTCGGCGTCAAACCCGTTCTCTCCTCGTCGATGGTCAAGGAGTCGGCTTCCCAGTCGTACTTGCTGCCTTACGGCGCAGAGGATCTCGACACCTTCGAGTTCGCGATGGGCGGCACACTTCCCGTCGAAGCGATCGCCGCGAGCGAACCTGACCTCATCGTCGCCGTCGGCTGGGCCGACGGCCTGGGTGGTTTGTCGATGGGCGATTACTACGAACGTTTGTCCTCCATCGCACCGGTGGTGACGAGCCCCGACACGAAGTCGCGGATGCTCGTGCCGTGGAAGGAATCGATCCGCGTACTCGGCGAGACACTCGACCTCTCGAAGGCAGCCGAAAAGATCGTGGCGGACCATGATCGGTATTTTGCGAAGGTGCGTCAGGAGAACCCTGAACTCACTGGCCTGACCGCAACCTGGGCGATCTTCTACGGAACCGGCAATGGGCTGCAGTACCTTTCAGCGCCCGATTCGGCTCCGGCAACTTTCTTGGGCGAGCTCGGTTTTGCCGAGAACCCGCGTGCACAGGAGTTCGTCACCCAAAGCACTGTCGGCGAGGAACTTCTCGAGAACATCGACGCGGACTTCCTGCTGATCGGCCGCAGTGCCGCCGGCAGCGAGGAGGATTTCGACAAGCTGACCGGCGGGAAGCTCTTCCAAGCGCTGGGAGCGGTGTCCTCCGGTCGTTGGGTCGCTCTGCCTCCTCGCACCGCCGACGGTGGCGACGTTCTGTGGGCAATCACGAGCGGTGGCCCGATCGGAACGATGTGGGCGGCTGAACATATCGTGCCGCTCATCAGCGCGAAGCTGTAGGCGTACAACTGGAGAACGGAAAGTCCTCACCCGTCGCCACACGATTGTGTGGCGACGGGTCGTTCGTACAGCAGGTGTCCCGGGTTTGAGGGTTGCCTATGGGACGAAGAAGGTTGCGAAACCCGGGGTGACAGGTCCGGCGGCAGGCAATATGGCGACGGCAACTTGCCCGGCTCCAGTCTGCAGGGTTGCCTCTCCCGGGGTTCCTTGGTTGTCGCCAGAAAGCCGACCGGTGCCGGAGGCTCCTGTCGAGAGGTTCATCCAGCGCACTTCCGTCGAAAGCATGCAACCCCACCGCTCGTCTTTGGCGCCGGTGATCGTCACCGTGCCAGGTTGTTCGCCGACTACCGCCACACAGTGGACAGGGGGTGCGTCGAAGCTGCCGTTTGGGTTCCCGAACGGCGCCGGGTTGATTTGGAACGGAACGGTGACCGCAGCGGAGGCAACGGCTGCGGGCGCGAGAACCGATACGGCCACTATGGATACGCAGGCAGATAGACGGCGTACGAGATTCGTCACGGTAACCTCCGGTAATCGAAGACGGTGTGGTGCCCATGCTCTACCCGGAGCGCAATTACCGCAAGGGGATCCAGTTTTCGAGCCAGCGGCGGTTCATGAATCGCTGAGTGCGTGACCGTTTGTAGAATCGTTGTCCTGCAACGCGTATCGGTATACGAAGCCTGTATTGGGCGGTGAATAGCCCAATCGTGCTGGGCTCCACCGAAAGTACTAACTTTCCAGCCATCGGCCAGCCGGCTTGCGGTGTAGCTCGACAAAGCTGGTGTTGTTCGCAAGGCGGGCTGAACGATTTCTCAGGGAAGGCAATGGATATGGATGATGCGCTCGTTCCGCTCGAAGATGCACTCCCGCAGCTGTTCTCGCATCTTTCGCGGTTTCACGCTGGCGTGAGGGGTCTGCGGCGTGGGCAGCCAAGCCGCGTTTGGGGGTCGAGCCTCTAACTGTCGAATGATTGCGACAGCAGTGGATTTCGTTGGATAGAAGTGCGGAGACCAATCCTGTGGTGGTGGCTGCGGGTCTCGAAATCACGTTTCATCTACCAAACAAATGCTTGATCGCTAGAGTGTGTGCGACATCGAAAGCCCGACAAAGTTCGATTTCGAAGGAGTTCGTATGGTTGCACCTCAGGCTTATGTCGTCGATGCGCTCCGCACTCCGGTGGGTAAACGGCACGGCTCGCTCGCAGGAGAGCACCCAGCGGACATGGGGGCCCACGTGATCACATCGATTCTCGACCGCACTCGACTGGACCCGATGGCCGTCGACGATGTGATCTTCGGTTGTGTCGACGCTATCGGGCCGCAATCGGGCAACATTGCCCGCACTGCCTGGCTTTCAGCAGGCCTACCGTTGGACATCCCAGGAACGACAGTCGACAGACAATGCGGATCTTCACAGCAAGCCGTCCACTTCGCAGCGCAAGCGGTCATGAGCGGGACCCAAGATGTGGTGCTTGTCGGCGGTGTGCAGAACATGTCCTCGATTCCTATCTCGGCGGCGATGCGTGCCGGCAACGAGTACGGATTCGACACGCCCTTCAGCAAGTCCCGGGGGTGGGCAGCACGATTCGGCGAGGCCGAAATCTCACAGTTCGTCGGCGCCGACCTGATTGCCAAGAAATGGGGTATCAGCCGTGAAGACATGGAGGAGTGGGCACTGCAATCGCATCAGCGTGCCCGTGCTGCCATCACAGACGGCCGATTCGAGCGTGAGACAGTGTCATTGGGCCAATGCGTCGTTGACGAATGCCCACGAGAGACATCCATGGAGCAGATGGCTGCACTGCCCGCATTGAGGGATGGCTCGTTGCTGACGGCTGCTGTGGCTTCGCAGATCTGTGACGGCGCATCAGCGGCCCTGATTGTCTCCGAGAAGGCGCTCGAGGTTCATGGATTGAAGCCACGTGCGCGCATTCATCATATGAGCGTGCGCGGCGACGATCCGATGCTGCAGCTCTCGGCGCCGATACCCGCGACGAAGTATGCACTGGCGAAATCCGGCATGGCGATCGGCCAGATGGATACCGTAGAAATGAACGAGGCATTCGCTTCGGTAGTTCTGAGCTGGTTGATCGAGACGGGTGCAGATCCCTCCCGGGTCAATCCCAACGGTGGTGGAATCGCATTGGGCCACCCTCTTGGGGCCACTGGCACCAAGTTGTTCGCCACGATGTTGCACGAGTTGGACCGCATTGATGGACGGTACGGACTCCAAACCATGTGTGAGGGTGGCGGGACCGCGAACGTCACCATCATCGAGCGGCTGAGCTGAGCTCGAGAAATTGGGCGGCATGGAAGACCTTCTGTTGTAGCGCTTTGTCGGGTGCAACGCGCCCAACAGGGGTGCCGTGGCGCGGTGTGCGACGATCCGAGTGTGGGAGAACAGGCGGATCGTCTTGCTCGTGGTGAGTGGTATCTCGATGATGACGAGCTGAGGCAGCGGCGGCTGGAGTGTTGGCGTCGACTCGACTCGTTCAATGGGGCTGCGGCGGACGACGACGCTGTCCGCTCACGGGCTCTCGCCAGCCTTTTTGGTGAGGTAGGTGACGGAGCTTTGGTGGTGCCGCGGTTCCAATGCAGCTACGGACACAACATTCGGCTCGGAGCCAACGCATTCGTCAACGCGAACGGGTTCTTCATGGATGATGCGCTGATCACGATCGGCGCGGACGTGAGGATCGGGCCTGGAGCCCAGCTGATGACAGCGTTGCACCCTGTCGATGATCATCGACGGCGCCGCGAGGGATGGGAGCGGGCTGCTCCGATCGTCATCGGTGAGAACACGTGGCTCGGCGCCTCAGTCACTGTCGGTGCAGGAGTTTCGATCGGTCACAACGCCGTGATCGGCGCGGGAAGTGTGGTCTTGCATGACATTCCTGATCACGTCGTTGCTGCTGGATCGCCGGCAAGGGTTATCCGTCGGACACCTGCCGAAGTTGAGGGACTGCAACGCGAGCACTAGGGCATGCGATGTCAGAGGGTGATCGTGCGGGTGGGCTCCCAGATGGCGGGGTCGCGGTGGGTGACGACGAAGACGGTGGCCGCCAATTCCCGCACGGCGCCGGCGATACGGCGCTCGGTGGCCTCGTCGAGGGCCGAGGTGGCTTCGTCGAGAACCAGGACGGGAGCGTCTTTGAGGAAGGCGCGAGCGATCGCCACCCGCTGACGTTCGCCACCGGAGAGAGCGGCACCCTGGTGTCCGATGTCCTGATGAATGCCGAGCGTCGAGCGGTCGAGAACGGCACCGAGGGCAGCGCGCCTGGCGGCGTCCTCGATCTCGGTTTCGGTAGCGCCCGGTCTTCCAAGTCCGATGTTCTCCCCGAGGGTGCCCGAGAACACGAGTGGGTCCTGCGGCACGTAGCCGATATGTGCCGCCAGAGCGTCGTAGGGCAAGTCGCGCAATGAAACTCCGCCCAGAGTGACGCTGCCTTGGTCAGGATCGTCGAAGCGCATGAGCAGCCCGAGAAGTGTGCTTTTCCCCGTACCCGAGCGTCCTGCGACGAGAACTCGCTCACCCGCGGGGATCTTCGCGGTGATGCCGCGCAGAACCGGAGCGTGGTCTACCCCGGCGACCTCGATGTCAGTTCCAACAGGGCGCGCGGCGTCCCGGGGTGCGGGCTCGGCCAGTGCGGGAGCCGAAGTCGCTGTGCGGTAGTCGCGAACCGTTGCGCGCAGCTCGTTGACTCCGATTCCGGCCAGGGCGAGTTCGTCGAGCGGCGCAGCGGCGCGGGCGGTGAGGATGACGAGGGCGAGAGCGGCTGCGGGATCGTCGAATCCGGTGGCAGCGAGGAAAATCACTGCACCTGCCAACGGCACAATGGTGGCGATCGCCGAGATGAATGTCGCTGGTGCCGCGGCGAGATTTGTCCGTGCAAGCGCGGCTTCCTGATTCCGCCAGCTTCGCTCGATTCGTTCGATGGAACGTGTGGGACCGGCTGCCGTACGCAGTAATTCGAGATGATCGGTGAGTTCGAGTGTCGACTGAGTTGCTGCGAGCTCGGCTTCGTGTCGGCGCTCGTCCGCTCGGCTGAGCGCACGCTGGGCCAGCGTCTGAGCGGCGAGCGACACGGCGAGCAGTCCACCGACGAGCAGCATGACACCTGGCCCCGCGACGACCGCGATCCCAGGAAGCAGGAGCAGCGGGATCAGCGGTGCAACCAGGAAGGTCTGAAGTTGGTGCGCGGGAACACTCATCAGCGACGGGATCCCGCGCCCGGCGACGGTGGCGAGCAGTGCCCGGTTGTCGTCGGTGAACCAGGACAGTTTCGCACGGGCGAAGGCATCGCCGAGAGCGTCGTAGAGATCGCCGACGAGTCGAGCCCCGGTGAAGTAACCGCCCCGCGAGACCAGGACGGTCACGAATAGAGCGATGGTGGCCGTGGCCAGGACGAGAACCGGCGACCGGTGATCAGCGATCGAGAGCGCGAGGGTGGTGTACGCGATCGCCTCGAGGACAGCGACGGACACCCAACCGAGTCCGATGGTGATCAAGCGTCGTCGGGCTACATTGGCGCTGTTCATTATTCGGCTCCAGTCAGGGCTGCACTGTGCGAGGCAGCGTCGTTCACGTTTCGACCGCCGAGGTCGAGTCGATCGTCGGCATCGTCTGCAAGAGCGGGGTCGTGGGTGACGATCACAATCGTCTTTCCTTCGTCATGTGCGAGGTGTCGCAATTCCTTCAGCAGTTCGGCGGCCGTGCGATCGTCGAGTGCACTGGTCGGCTCGTCGAGCAGCAGTACTGCTGCGGGCGAGAGGAACACCCGAGCAAGCCCGACGCGCTGACGTTCTCCTCCGGAGAGTGAAGTGGCGTCGGCATCGAGGCTGACGTCGATCTGTGCCCGGCGTAGTGCGGCGGTGTATTCCGCGTCCGTTGCATCGGGGGCGGCCAGCGCGATGTTCTCGCGCACCGTGGCAGGTAACACGTCTGCGCCCTGGGGTGTGAGCAGAACGGACGGTGGCCGCAGGTTCTCGTCGATCGCGGTGATGCTACGACCTGCGTAGCGGACGGTACCCAGTTCCGGGATCTCGAAGCCGGCCAATGCTTTCAGGAGCGTCGACTTGCCCGCTCCACTCGGTCCCGTGATCGCAGTGATCGCGGCTGGGCGGAATGCATGCGTGACGCCGTCGACGACTCTGCGGTCCGTGATCGTGACAGTCAGGTCGACGATCTCCAGGTGGTCGGAGGGACTCGCCGCCGGAACGGTGAGTGCTTCACCGGCAGGGAGAGTGGGTTCGTTCAGGGCAGTGGCGAGCCGGACCGCAGCAGAGCGTCCAGCCGCGACGTAGTCGAGGCCGTGCCCGAGTCGCAGGGCCGGTGTCACGATTGCGAGGCTGAAGAGAATGGTGGCGGCCAACGTCGTTGCATCCCAGTGAAATCCGACGGCATAGGCGATCGCGAACGTCGCTGTCGCCTGCATGAGGGCAACGGCGACGGCCGCAGGGGTAGCCACGAGTCGAACGCGCTCCTGCATTCCCCGGGTGAACCGTGCTGTCGATTCTGCATAGTCGGCGGCAGCGCCGGTCTGCGCGCCGTAGATCCGGCAGACGCGGATGCCGCGGGCATAGTCGTCCACGGCAGTCACGATGTCGCCCATGACATCTGCACTTTCGGCGCTGTGCCGAGCGGCCATTCGGGGGATCACGACCAGGTAGAACAGAGCTGCCACGATGCCGGGAGCCAGAGCGAGAAGCGCCACGGGGCCGGCTGAGGCAACCAACGCCGCGATCGTGACCGCGGGGACCACGATGAGTGTGGCGAACTCGGCCGGTAGGTGCGCAGTCATATGGTGCAGCGCCGAGATGTCGTCCGAAACGAGCCTCCTCAGCGCGTCTCCGCTGTAGCGGGACAGCGTGCTTGCCGGTAGGCGAACGAGGTGGGCTGCGAGTTGGCGGCGAAGCCTGGCCTCGAAAAGCGATTCCGCGTGGTGCGAGAGCCACGACGATGTGGCAGCGAGCGCGACGCCCACGAGCCATAGCGCACATGCCCACCCGGCCCAAGTCATCGACGGTTCACCGATGAGTTGCACGACGCACCAGAGCGCCCCGAGCATCGCGACCCCCGACGCTGCGGCCGCGACGACCCCGGCAGCCAATGCAGGCAGCGCCGGGCGCAAGGCCGGGACCAGCGACGGTTCGACGAGAGGGCGGGGCATGGATAACTCCTTGAATCAGCTTCAGGGTGCAGGCACGACAAATGACCGAGACCTAAGGTTAGGGGTCGATGGCTCCATGTGGTTATCGCCGTACGCCGATTTCTTACACTTGCCCAGCATCCGTCGGTGTCAGGATGCGGCCGAGATGGAACTCATGACGTCTTCCCACACGCCCATGACTGCGGGTTCGGTTGGACCCGTTTGGGTGAAGACTGCCACGCATTTGCGGCGGAAGTCGTACATCTCGATCGAGCTGGTCAGGCCGTGAACGCCGTGGGTGCGGGTCAGCCAGCACTCCGAGACACCATTCAGGTCGATCATCGTCCGGCAGGTGTCCGAGGCTAGAGTCAATGTCCCGCCGAACATGGCTGCGGCGTCGAGGTCACCACGGTGGATCTGCAGGCATCCGTTCCCGGCGACGACGGTCGTGACGGGCAGTTGGTGGTAGGACAGGTGCTCCATCCCGGCAGCCATGAGGTGAGGATCGACTCGCCGGTAACCGAGGGCGCCCAGAGCGACCAGGCCGCTACGACGTTCGCTGCCGCCGTCCGCGAGGATGAAGTCGAGCTGTGTCAGCTGATCGGCTTCGGCCCAGAATGCGGGCGTATTCGATGTCTGGATGGGAGGGCTTGTTTCCCTCGCAGTGCTCGGCGCAGTTCGCATCGCTTCGAAGGCGAGACGATCCGAGGCCGGGGTCAAATACGTGGTGTGTGAACTTGATCCGTGGATGTCGAACATGCGGAGCGTCGGCGGTAGGTGCTGCTCTGCGTCAGTGGTCACCACCGAGCCGAGGGAGGCAACGTTCAAACGTAGAGCGACGAGCCCGGGCGCGCAGACCAACGGATCGCCGGGAACTGTCGGAACGGAGTACTTGCCCGAGTCGTTGACAGCCACCGGGCCTGCGACGGTGATTGCTACCGTGTCGTCCAAGAGCGGCAACATTTTGCCGACTACGTCAGGTGCGGTGTCGATCAGTCCACCACTGAACCCCGGACGCGCAAGCAGTGCGTCCAGGTCCGACATGCGTGCCAAAGCTGCGCAACGACATTCGCCACGGTGCGGGCACATCTCAGTAGACATCCCTTAGGTACCGCTTCGATCGTTTGAGGTTGTTGACGTAATCCTCGGCGGCGTCCGCATCCAACCCACCGTGCTCGGCGACCACCTCGTGCAATGCGTCGTCGACGTCCTTTGTCATCCGAGTGGCGTCGCCGCAGACGTACACGTGCGCACCGTTTTCGAGCCAGTCGAACAAGTCTCGGCCCTGCTCGCGCATACGAGTCTGGACGTAGATCTTCTCGGACTGATCGCGCGAGAAGGCCAGATCGAGGCGAGTCAGGACACCGTCACGGGTCAGCCCGTTCAACTCGTCCTCGTAGATGAAGTCGCTCGACTGATGCTGATCGCCGAAGAAGAGCCAATTCTGCCCCGACGCGTTGCGCGCGCGACGCTCGTGCAGGAAAGCGCGGAAGGGTGCGATGCCGGTGCCGGGTCCGATCATCACGACGGGAGTAGTGTCATCGGCAGGTAGGCGGAACGAATTGTTCTTGGAGACAAAAACTCCGACCCGATCGCCTTCGCCGACGCGGTCCGCCAGGTACGTCGAGCAGACGCCGCCGCGGTCCCGCTCGCCCGAGCGGTAGCGCACACTCGCTACCGTCAGATGCACGGTGCCGTCGTGGGCCAGCGGGCTGGAGGAGATCGAATAGACCCGATGTTGCAGCGGGCGCAGAAGTGCAAGCAGATCTTCGGGATTCAATCGAATGCTGTTGTCCAACTGCAGGAGATCGAGAACGTCCTTGCCCCACAGCCACGCATCGAGCGCTTCCCGATCTTCCGTGTCGAGAATGTGCTGCAGTTCGGCGTCGCCGCTGCGTCGGGCGATGTCTTCGATCAAATCGCGCGAGGGAATGGAGATCTCGTAGTCGCTGGTCAACACCTGGTCCAACGGTGCGGACGAGCCGTCTTTCGCGGTAACCACGTAATCGCCGCTGGCACCGAGCTGATGGATGATCGCGTCGACGAGGGCGGGGTCGTTGATCGGGCGGATGCCCAATCCATCTCCGGCCTCGTAGTCCAGACCGTCCTCGCCGAGCGCAAAGGTGAAGTGGCGGACTTCCTTGGCTGAGTCCTCGCCGGACAACAGCCGGTTGGCGAGGACGGTTGCAGGATAGGGGTTCTTGCGAGTCCACTGGGACTTGGTCTTCGTCTGAGCGGGCGCAACCGGCGAGGCAGCGGCCCCCGCATCACCGTCGACACCGGCCACCGCAGCGACGGCCCGAACGATCCACTCGGCCGCCGGATCCTCGTAGTCGACGTCGCAATCGGTGCGGTCGACAACCCGGGTCCCGCCGAGCGCTTCGAAGCGGGCGTCGATGTTCTTTCCCGACTGGCAGTACCCGTCGTAGCTGGTGTCACCGAGTGCGAGTACTCCGAAGTAGAGACCCTCCAGCCGGGGCGCACTCTCGGATTCGACTGCATCCCAGAACAGCTGCGCGTTGTCAGGCATCTCGCCCTCGCCGTAGGTGGAGGTGATGACGAGCGCCCGGCGCATGGCGGAAAGTGCATTGATGTCCACGGTGTCCAGACCCGCGACAAGTGGTTCGAGACCGTGGGCACGAGCAGCTGCGGCCGCGTCTTCGGCCACGGACTCCGCGTTGCCGGTCTGGCTTCCGTAGAGGATGTGCACTGCTGCGCCGGCAGTTCTCTCCACTGTCGCTGTTGCAGCACCGGTTTGACCGGGCATGACAGTTCGTGAGTGTAGACCGGCCAGGAATCCGGAAAGCCACGCGCGTTGGTCGCCGTTGAACGGTGCGTATTCGGGGATGTACGGGATTTCCATTTTGAAGCTCACCTACGTTCGGGGGAGGAGGTCAGGACACCAGGTCGGGGATCGTGCGCGAAGCGAACAGTTCGTCGAAGTTCGGCAGTGATCCGAGCTTGTCCCGATTCTTGTTGTCTTGAAACAGAATCCACCCGTACGTCGCCGGGCTGTCCATGGCCAACACGTTGCGTAGGCTCAGCGCCTGTTTGTAGTCGTCGACGCGCTTGGCTGCAATCAACGCAGCCAACTGTTCGTCGTCGTAGCCGGCGAGAATCTCTTTCGAGTACTTGACCAAGTGCTGGACGAGGGCGAAGTCCTCGGTCAGCACCAGGTTTCGGGCCGCCTTCTGCACTGCTGGATCGTCGGGTCCGGACGCACCCGGCGTGCGGGCGGTGGCGAGTTGTTGCGCGAAGTGAAGCACGGTGTACTCACTGAGCAGCGCATACATCGTCGCCGTATCGGTCTCGCCGTAGGCAGGGACTGCTCCGTTCAGTGCAGGGCGCCCGTCGCGCACTGCGAGTTTGAAGGTGCGGACCTGACGTGCTGCGATGGCGGACGCCAATTCTTCGAGGAGCTCTTTGTGCGACTTCGCAGCCAGGATTGCATCACTGTCCTGGTAGAGCATCAGTGCCTTGGGCATCGCGTAGGCGAACGAGTGCTGTTCGACTTCCCAGTTCTCGAGCAGTCGGGTTCCGAGCGCGGATCCCGTTGCCTCCACATGCAGTTCGAGCAGGAGTTGTACTGCGTGGTTGTGGACGGCGGCAAGAGGGTCGGTCGCAGCGGTGATCGAACCCAGCAGTACGGAATCGGTACTTGCTCGCAGTGCCAATTCGCCACGAGGGTCGTACTGGTAGAAGAAGCCACCACTCATGCCGTTGCCGACACCCTTGCCGAACTCGCCGAGATTCACGACAGCACCGTTGGTCATGTACTCGCCGGCGAAGTCTCCGACACCTTCGACGACAGCACTGGCGCCGGAGTTGCGAACTGCGAAGCGATCGCCTGCTTCACCTTCGACGAACACTCGTCCACCGGTGGCGCCGAAGAGCGCGAAGTTGCCGATCAACACGTTGCCACCGGCGTCACTGGAGCCGCCGCCTGGGCTGCGCACGGCAATCACGCCGCCGCTCATGCTCTTTCCTACGCCGTCGTTACATGTCCCGGTGTGTTCCAGGTGCATGCCGTCGTTGCAGAATGCGCCGAACGACAGGCCCGCAGATCCGGTCGTCAGGACGCGCACGCTGCCCGGCGCCAGATACCGTCGCCCGCGCTCGTCGGTCAGTACTCCCGGAGCGAGAAGGCCGGGCGCTCCGTAGTTGAGTTCGCGTTCGAGGTCGATCGCCAACTGACCACCGACGCTCTTGTTCCGGTTACCCAGGTGCAGTGCACCTTCGGCGAATTCAGGTCCGGACACGGCGACCGAGGCCTCGCCACGGTTGAAGAACACCGTACGAACCTCGTCCATGATCTTCTCGTCGAGCGCGTACTCACGTTCGAGGTACACAGGATTGTCGATGGTGATGTCCGGGGCGGACTCGAACATCGCGTCCAGCTTCAGATTGCCGACAATAGACGGGTGATCGAGCAGATGCAGGAGATCCGTTCGACCCCGCGCTTCCTGAAGGGACCGCATTCCCAGATTCGCGAGCAGTTCCCGAGTTTCGTGAGCGATGTTGAGAAGGTACTGCGCCATCGCGCGGGGATCGCCGTCGAACAGTTCCGGGTTGGTGGTCAGACCGGCGGGGCACTTGATGTTGCAGTTCTTGGCCATGACGCAGCCCATCATCATCAGCGCCGACGTACCGAACTCGAAGCTGTCTGCGCCGAGTAGGGCGGAAGTGATGATGTCGCTGCCGGTCTGATGCGCGCCCGAGCATCGCAGAACGACTTTCTGGCGAAGGCCGTTGGCACACAGAGCTTGATGGACCTCCGCGATACCGACCTCGGCCGCACGACCCGCGTATTTGAGGCTGGTCACCGAAGCTGCGCCGGTGCCACCGGTATTTCCGGCGACGTTGATGACGTCGGCGCCGGCCTTGGCGACACCGACGGCGATGGTGCCGATTCCTTCCGAGGACACCAACTTCACGATCACCCGAATGCGAGCTGCCTTGCAGTCGTGGATGAGCTGAGCGAGGTCCTCGATGGAGTACGTGTCGTGGTGAGGCGGCGGCGAAACCAGTTCGACCCCGGGCGTTCCGCCGCGGGCGGCAGCGATGTCGACGGTGACCTTGGCGGCCGGAAGCTGCCCGCCCTCACCGGGTTTTGCGCCTTGGCCGAGTTTGATCTCGATCTCTTCGAGCATCGGATCGGCGAGGTAGCCCGCCCAGATTCCGAAGCGTCCGGATGCAAGCTGCTTGATGCGCGATGCACGAATCGTGTCGTAGCGCGAAAGGTGTTCGCCGCCTTCGCCGCTGTTGGACATCGCACCGACCATGTTCGTGCCGTGCGCGACGGCTTCGTGCGCCGGAGCGTTCAGTGCGCCATGGCTCATGGCACCCGACGCCAACTTCGGGGTGATGTCGCTTGCACTCTGTACCTCGGAGAGAGGTACACCTGCCGGTGCGACCCTCAGCTTGGAAAGGAACTCTGCCGCAATACCGGTTGCATTCAGCACCAGATCCGGGTCGGTGGCCTCGATGGTGACGTCGTCGGCAAAGGCGACGGAAAGAGCATCGCCGAGTGCTACCACCCGAGCGGTGTCGTCGGCCAGTGGACCGTCCAGGCTAAGTGTGTACCGGCCGTCCGCGGCAGATTCACACCGGATTCCACGCATCACGATCGTCTTATTGCCGCGCACCGAGAATCGGCTGATCTGGTCGGTGAACTCGGCTGTCGTCACCGCAAATGTGACATCACCGGGCACGGAGATGACATCGCGCAACGCGGCGGGACGACGCGATCGTTCCGCAGCCATGACAGTGGAAAAGTCCCGGTACCCGGCGGTGATGTCGAAGTCGTCGATCTGCTCGGTGGTCAACCGGTCGAAGCTCGTCGCCCGGTATGCCCCGGCGTCGAGGCGGAAGGCGTCGTCGAGCCGTCCGAGCGGCAGTAGACGTAGAGCCTCGAATTGTTCTGTTCCGGAGGGACTGTCGAATGCGATCTTCTCTTCGGTGAGTTCGACGTACTTACGGACCGCGGTGGTACCGAACGAATGCCCTGCGCCGTCTGCACGCTCCTTGAACAGGCCGAGCAGTGGCAGATCCTTCTCGCCCCCGACTGCGCTCGCACGCTCGTGCCACTGCTTCGAGGTCACCGCGACGGTGTCGAAACCGACGCCACCCACCGGTGACTTCATGTTGGGGAACCACTGGCGCAGAACAGGGTCGGAAGTGTCGAGGAAGTTGGGTTCGAAAAATTCTCCGCCGATGTAGCTTTCGACGGTGCACAGACCGACGCGTCCCATCGTCTTCATCAGGGACTTCTCGGCGGCCTTCGCGAAGCGTCGGAACGCGGCGTCCGGGTCAGCGGCGAACTTCTCCTCGGCTCTCAACTGAACGGACAGCGGGTAGACGGCGGAAGCGCCGAAACCGAGTGCGGCCGCAACGTGGTGTGAGGACTCGATCTGGCCGCTCTCGACGATGAGAGAGACGCGCAATCGCAGGCCCGCGTCGATGAGGCGTTGGTTCAATGCTCCGACGACCATGATCGCGGGAAGTGTTGCGCGCTCGTGAGATACGTGGCGGTCGGTCAGGACTGCGATTCCGCCCTGTTCGGCCGCGAAGGCTACAACAGCGTTGCCGAGCGCGGTCATCGCGTCGACCATTGCCTGCGCGTCACCCTCGGCGGGGTAGAGCATTTCGAAGCGGCGGTGCGGAGTGTGGTTCTGTTCGCGGATCTTGAGCATGTCCAGGTGCCCGAGGATCGGCGAGGCGATGACGATCTGCTTGCCCTGTCCGGGGGACATCTTCGCACCCAATGCAACCCTGAGAGTCATACCGTCCGCTTCCCGGATGCTGTCGAGGGGAGGGTTGGTGACCTGGGCGAATCGCTGCGAAAAGTAACGAGCCACGCCGCCTTCGCGGTCGCTGAATGCGTTGATGGCGTTGCCGTAACCCATGGCGGAGACCTTTTCGGCTCCGTGCGTGAGCATCGGATCCATCAGGAATTTGAAACTTTCCTGATCCAGGGAGTACGCCATGTAGCGCTGATGAACCTCGAAGGTGCCGTTGTAGCGGGTCGGGGAGCTGACTTTCTCCGCTGGCACGGTGGGAATGTCTTCGATCAGGATTCGCGATTGCTCCAGCAACGACTGGTAGTCGCGCTGAGCGGCAATCTTTTCCAGAGCTTCGCGGGCAGTGTAGGTATGGCGGTCTCGATGATCGAAGTACAACATTCCGCCGGCCTCGACGCGGCCACGGTGAATCACCGTCTCGGGTGCGAACGCGATCTGTCCGGCTTCGGAGAATGCGCACACGTAGTCGTGCGTCTCGATCGTGCGTAGTGGACGCAGACCGAGGCGATCCAGGCGCGCACCGATGATGGTGCCGTCGCCGAACACCAGCGCTGCCGGTCCGTCGTTCTTCTCCTCGTACAGCGAGAAGTACTCGAACATCGCACGCACTGCGGGGGAGAGAGTGGTGTCGTTTTCCCAGGCCGGCGGCATCATCGAGACCACAGCCGTCACCAGGTCGACACTGTCCTCGATGACGCGTGCTTCCAGGGTCTGATCGAGTCGGCAACTGTCGGACTGGCCGGGCGGACGGACGATCGCACGTCGTTTTGCACTGGCGACAGCAGCTTCGGAGAGCCGATTCTTCTTGTCCGTGTTCAGTTCTCCGTTGTGAGCCATGAACCGGAACGGCTGCGCCATCGTGGGATGCGGGTCCGTGTTGGTCGAGAACCGCGTATGGAAGTACATCGTGTGCACGGCGTGATCGGGGTCGACCAGGTCGCGGAAGTACGGGATCACTTCGTCGGAGTTCAAGCGACCCTTGAGAACCTGAGTTCGCGCGCTGAGCGAGAGTGGGTACAACCCGCGTAGTGCAGGGGTGTTGTACGCGATGGCTTCGATGGCGAGCAGAGCTTCGTGCACGAGGCGATCGACTGCCGCAGGCTCGGGACGCGGAGTGGGGACCTCGAAAATCCACTGCCTGATCGGAAGCTGATGCGCGATGGCTGCCGGCCGAATCGCCGAGTCGTCGACCGGCACGTTGCGCACAGCGAGGGTGGTGAAGCCTCGGTCCAGAAGTTCGCGTTCCACCAGAGCGGCTGCACGAGCATGCTGAGCATCGTCGTCCGGAAGGAAGAAGTTGCCGACGCAGAAGCGGCCGGCGCGGAGATCTGAGCGCCCGGTGACCTTGCGGAAGAACTGGAGGGAGAGGTCAACCGAGACACCGCCGCCGTCGCCGACGCCCTCGGAAGACATACCGCCGCGGTGCGGTACCGAGCAGAGTGCTTCTCGCCCCTTGATCAGGACATCGTGGGTCTGCACGCCGTCCTTGCGCGTGATGAACCCGACCCCGCAACTGCTCTTGTCATCTGAGGGGTCGTACAAACCGACGATGGACGTGCTCACTGCAGCAACCTTCTCCCTGTCCTGGTTGCCCGGAGATTGTTCGACCGGGCAGATACGACGGCATGTATTCCGTCAGGGCAGG
Source organism: Rhodococcus sp. C-2 (assembly GCF_027854095.1). Classification (NCBI taxonomy): domain Bacteria; kingdom Bacillati; phylum Actinomycetota; class Actinomycetes; order Mycobacteriales; family Nocardiaceae; genus Rhodococcus; species Rhodococcus sp. C-2. Next base: position 326,730 of record NZ_JAQGFI010000003.1, read on the forward strand.
GCGTCGCTGCTTCGATGAAGCGGCACCCGAATGGGATCAGACTACTGAGTAGAGGCTTACCTTAGTCAAGTCTACTTGGTGTGACTTGGATCTGAGCAGGTCAGAGGGTTGCTTTGTAGGCAAGTGCGTAGGCGATCTTGCCCGGCTTGTCGTCTGTGTACGGCTTGGACAGCTTTGCGAACTCGCCCTTGGACTCGGCTTTGCCGTCGTTCCAGGCCGACAGGACGCCAAGATCGGTGGCAGTGAATCCGCTGTCGACGACGGCATCGCCCGTCAACGCTGTCTGTGCTTTGGTCACCGACTTCACGGTGCCCAGGTAGCTGGAGAGATCATCGCGATTCCAGTTGGTGAGGTCGACGGGCGCGGTGTCGCGGACCCAGGCGCCCCAGTAGAACTCCTGGAACGGAATCGTGCCTGCGGCGAATCCGATGTCGCGGGAGAAGTACATCAAGCTGCGGTACTTGTCGTCGGCGAAGTTGGCCAGGCCGACGCTCTTCGGCAGAGCCTGGACCGGTACCTGGTTTCCGTCGACGTCACGCGACCAGACCCACTTGTTCTTCTCCATCTCGGTCCAGAAGGCACCTTCACTCAAGCCGCTGAGGTTGCCGAGAACCCGCAGTCGCACGTGAAGGTCGGGACCGCCGTCGGCCGTCTCGATGAAGGACGTGAGGGTGTGGTGACCGTCGGTCAGATAGAGATCGCCGCGGGGACCGACGACCACGGTCTTCATGGGCGCGATGCTCTCCGCGGTTTCCTGACCCACCGGGAGCTGGCAGGTGAAGGACGACGGGTCCTTCAGTGTCGACGCCGCAGTAGCGGTCGCGGCCTGGATCTGGCCGTTCGCCTCACACCAGTCGTCGAACTTCTTGTTGATCGTGTCTTTTCCGAGCGTGTATCGCCCGAGCTTGTAGTACACCTCGTCGTAGCCGAGGGACGGTTGTGTCGCGTGAACGTCGCCGATGCGCACGTCCAGGAGATCACCTTCCTGGGCGCACAGGTACTCCGATCCGCCGGCGGAGCCTGAGAACGAACCGGTGGAGATTCCGCCACACGCGAGGGGAGCGGCGACAGCGGGAGTGCTGACCAATGTTCCGGCGCCGAGCAGTGCCAGTGTTGTGAGTGCCGAGATGGCGGAACGACGCATGTGGGGATCTCTCCTGATGATGGGTTCGCACGTGAAGAAGCTTGCGTCACAATCGCTCAGGGTGGTTTCGGACTTACTGACAACAGACGTCCGCGCGGTGGCTACCACGTGAATTCACGTCGTAACCACCGCGCGGTGAGCCTGTTGGTTGATCAGCCCTGCAGTTGATCAGCCCTGCAGTTGATCAGCCTCGCAGTTGATCAGCCCTTGTAGTTGTAGAAGCCCTCGCCGACAGCAACGCCGAGCTTGCCCTCGTCGATGTAGTTCTTCTTGATGTAGTCGGCGAATTCGCGCTGCTTCTCGCCGCCCTGGGAGGAGATGTTGTAGACGGTGGTCAACCCGACGACGTCCATGATCTGGAAGGGGCCGAACGGGGCTCCGGTACCGATACGCCACGTCTTGTCGACCATGTCGGGATCGGCGATGCCGTCGATCAGCAGGTCGGATGCTGCGTTGAGGAGCGGGACCAGGAGCGAGTTGAGTACATAGCCCGCCTTCTCCTTCTTGAGTTCGATCGGCACCATGCCGATGTTCTTCGCGAACTCGACGACCTCGCGGTACACGGCGGGGTCGGTGGACTCGGTGCCCATGACCTCGGCAGTGTTGTTGACCCACACGTGATTTGCGAAGTGCAGTGCGAGGAACTTCTCGGGGCGGCCGGTGAACTCCTTGAGATCGCTCGGCAGCAGCGTCGAGGAGTTGGTAGCGAACACCGTGTGCTCAGGAGCAACCGTGGCAAGCTTCTCGTAGGTGTCGCGCTTGATGGCGATGTCCTCGGGAATTGCCTCGATGACCAGGTCGGCCTTGGCGACGGCTTCGCCTAGATCGTACGAGTACGTAATACGTTGCAGCGCTTCGTCAGCCTTGCCTTCCTTGGCACCCTCGACGTTCTCGGCCTTGTAGGCCGCGGCCAACGAGTCGAACCGAGCCTTGGCCTTTTCGATGACCTCGGCGTTGATGTCGTACGCGACGACGTCGAAGCCGTGATAGGCGGCCTGATAGGCGATCTGTGAGCCGAGAACTCCGGTACCCAGAACGGTGATCTGCTTCAGTTCAGTCATTTTCGATCCTCAATCCTATTCGGTGGGTAGTCCGGCAAGCGTCAATCGGACCTGTGCGGCAACGATGTTCGTGAGTTCGTCAGCCGTGATCCGGTCCAATGCCGCGCGGGCTATTTCGAAGTGCAGCACGTTGGAAATCGTTCGCGCTGCAGTGGTGGTTCGGGTGGTGTGGTGGGGGTGTGCCTCGTGCAAGATTTGCGCAATCCGCGTTTGCAGGCGCTGCGAGAGTTCCAGGCCTTCGGCCCGGAAACACTCGCTGGGCTCACCGAACAACACCTCGCGTTGGTAGATGCCGGTGTTCTCGTCGCTTCGGCGACTTGCGATCAGCAGGGGTGAAACCAGCTCGAGCACACGATCTTCTGTGCCGGTCGACTTGGCTTCACACTCTTCTCCCAATTCGATCTGCTTGCGGTATTCCGCGTTGTACACCATGAGCAGCAACTCGGCTTTGCTTGCGGCGTAACGAAAGAGAGTGCCGCCGGCTACATCGGCGCGGTCGGCAATTTCTTGAGTTGTGACTGCGCTGTAGCCCTTTTCCGCGAACAGTTCGGCAGCGGCGTCGAAGATGCGTGTCTGCTTCTCGAGTTTGTTGCGTTCGCGACGGCCCAGCTCTTGGTCCGGCTTCGTCATCCCGCTCACCTCGTTCCATTTCGGATCACGCTCATAAATGAGTCTACTCCGAAATATCGGGAGGGTGGAGTCTCCTCCGTCACATCACCGCAGTCCGCTGACCCAACCGGCGAACACGTCTGAGAACACGTCCGCTTCGCACGCATGCGCCGATTCGGGATAGGCGCACTCTGGGTATCCGGCGACGACGGCGGCAAGTTCGACGTTGCAACACTGCGCCAAGAGGCCACGCAGGAGATCCGCAACCGACCAACCCGCGACGGATACCGCAGGGATTCCCTCTTCCTCGTACACCTTCACCAGATCGGCGTGCCTCCAGGACAATTCCTCGGCCACCAGTGCATCAGGGTTGAAAGACATGGCGCGGTCGAGTGATCCGCGCAGAAGTGAGTGCGGATCGTCCTCGCCGCGAAGCCTGGTCGCGAGGTCCGCCGGCGCCTTCTGCATGACGAACATCCAAGGTTTGCCGTCGGGAAAGACTCCACCGAAGCCTGCCACGTTGAACGGTAGGTGGCTACTGAGAAAATCGGTCTCCACGTCGACGTGTTGATCGTCGCCCAGATGAATGAAGTGGCCGGAGGCAATTTCCTCGCCCATTGCCGGCTCAGCCCATGTGTTGTTCCACAGATCGGTCATCCGACTGCCTTCGGGAAAATCGAGAACCTCGAAGAGAAAACCCATGTCTCTACAACTCCCCGTCGAAGTGGGTGGTTACTCCACCGGTCAGTCGAGAAACCGTCTGCGCCGAGGTCGCGAGGACGACTCGGCTTGTCTCGAAGGTCATCTCGTCGCGTTCGGTGTCCTCCGATTCGGGATCTTCGGCGAGTGAGAAGTCGAGTTCCACCTCTCGATCGGTGCTGGAACAGACCGAGATCATCAGCCCGAGTCGTTCGTCGGTGAACGCCGGAAGCGATTTCTCGGGATGGAAGTCTGCGGCCGCGTGAAAGAAGAACGCCGCCAGCCGTTCGACGAATCCGTCGTCCGTATGTCGGCTGAGATACTGATTGAAGCGGTCGGGGCTGAGCAGCCCGACGTCGAAAACGAGTGTGGGTACGTCGGATTCGAAGACAGTGGCGGGAACCGCATGACTGCGAAGGAAGACTGCGGCGCCGCCGTATCCCGGCAACCTGAACCCATCACGCATCTGGTGTACTCCCGTCGCAGTGGTGTCCTGTCCACGCTAGGCCATTGCTCGGCCGCGTGCTGCCTACTCGAGTAGGCAGCTTGATGGAAGAATCACCGCCTATGACTGCTGTCCTGTACCCGCCCGTCGAGCCGTACGAGTCGGGGCTGTTGGAAGTGGCGGACGGTCAGAGTCTCTACTGGGAGACAGTCGGCAATCCGGCGGGCATTCCGGTTCTCTACCTACACGGCGGTCCTGGTTCGGGATGCACTGTCGGCGCCAGGCGTTTCTTCGATCCCGAAGTCTTTCGCGCAGTTCTGTTCGATCAGCGAGGCTGTGGGCGCAGTCTTCCGCTAGCGAGCAGTCCGGACGTCGATCTGACCGTGAACACCACGGCGCACATTGTGGAAGACATCGAGCGTCTTCGTGAGCATCTCGGTATCGAGCGATGGATCGTCACGGGACTTTCCTGGGGCGTGAGTTTGGGTCTGGTGTACGCGCAGGCGTTTCCCGCGCGGGTGCAAGCGATGGCCCTGGGCGCGATCACCGGCGGGACGAGGGTCGAAATCGAGTGGATCACCCGTGCCATGGGCCGGGTATTTCCGCGTGAATGGGAGGAGTTCGTGGCGCCGTTGCCGGTGGACGAGCGTGACGGAAACCTCCCCGCGGCGTACGCGCGACTGCTTGCCGATCCGGATCCTGTTGTGCGCGAGAATGCCGCGTTGCAGTGGTGCCGTTGGGAAGACGTGCACGTGTCGCTGATGCCGGGGTGGACTCCGAGTGTTCGATACCAGAATCCGGACTTCCGCCGGGTGATGACCAGGCTGGTTACGCATTACTGGGGTAACGACTGCTTCCTGGCGCCGAATCAGATATTGGACGGAATGGACCGTCTCGCTGAGATTCCCGCGATTCTCGTGCACGGACGGTATGACATTTCCGGGCCACTCGACACTGCCTGGGCGATCCACCGGCGTTGGCCGGGTAGTGAGTTGGTGGTACTCGACGGCGCCGGGCATGGCGGCAGCGGATTCAACGAGGCAATCGTGGAAGCGCTGAATTCACTGGCTCATTCGGCCTGATCGAGTGCCCCGGCGCGGGCCGCAGCGAGCGCGCCGGCAGCAGCACGATCGGCAACCGACTGGTCGACCGGTAGATCGGCGACCAGCAGGCGATAGTAGATGGGTGCGGCGACGGCCGCCAGAAGATCAGCGGCCGAGACCTTCTCGGAGATCTCCCCGCGCTCGACTGCTCGGCGAACGACGATGTCTGCCAGTTCGTAACGTGCGGAATAGAACTCGCGCTTGAGTCTCGCGACCTCGGGCGTGCGGACCGCATCGGAGAACAGTGCAGCCACCAACGCGCCGCCTGACTCGCTGGTCACCAGTGCGACTATCGATCTGGCCATCTCGCGCAGATCGGATTCGATGGAACCGGTATCCGGGATGGGAACGGTGGTTGCCGATACCTCGACGGCCGCGTCGGCCACCAGTTGGGACAGCGTGCTCCATCGCCGGTAGATCGTGGTCTTGTGGACTCCGGAGCGGGTGGCTATGTCCTCGATGGTCATCGCGGCGAATCCGCGTTCGGACAATTCGGCCGCCGTGGCTGCCAGGACGGCCTCGCGCACCCTGGCACTACGCCCTCCGGGCCGTTGTGGTGTCGAAGTCATGAGTCAACCTTATCGCAACAAGGTGTTGTGTTAGCTGGAGGCACGTGGTTCACTGAGCTAATGCAACTGATCGTTGCATTAGAGATGAATTGAGGGGTGTTTTCCCATGTCATACGAATTTCCTGTCGATCACCGAGGCCTCTTCGAAGAGCGCACAGGACAGTTTCTGAGCTTCGGGCTCCCCGTCTCGGATCTCGAGGAACTGCGCGCGTCCATCCACTCGACCTGGGCCGACGCGCCGGGTGGTTGGTCGTACGAGTGGTCGGCGTTGGCAGCAAAGTACTCCGCGGCCGGCAATCATTCACTCGCGGCGATGATCTACGGAATCGCCAAGTTCCCCGTCCTGGCCAACGATTCGCGGCGCCGGGCCCTGCAGAATCAGGTGGACGAATACGTCAAGGCAGCACCGGGATTCGGGCTCGAGTTCGAGCGTCGAATCCTGTCCCTGCCCTACCGATCCGGCGAGATCGAGCTACCGGTGCACATTCTCTCCGTGGACGGAAGGTACGAAGACGCACCCGCCCTGTTGCTCAGCGGCGGCGTCGACGGCTGGAAGATGGACATGCATCCGTTGGTCAGTGCGTTCGCGAAGAACGCCGGAGTGACTGTTGTCGCTTTCGACCAGCCGGGAACTGGTGAATCACCGGTTCCTCTCGACGCTTTCGGTGACGAGGTGATCGACGGACTGGTGGCGACGGCTCGCGCCCTCGGCAATGGCCAGGTGGCACACCTGGGAGTCTCCTTCGGTGGCAACTTCGCCGTGCGGTCGGGGTTGACCGGCGCCGTCGATGCGGTGATCAACATCGGCGCCCCGGTCAAGGGCGCGTTCGAGACCGCGAACGCGGAGCGCCTGGTCTACGGCATGGGTGACATCGTCGGAAACGCACTGGGTTTCGATGCCCCGGCAACCAAAGAGGCGCTGGTACAGGGTCTCCGTGCTTTCGATCGCAGTGTCTTGATGACCGCAGACGACGGCCGGACCCCGATGCTTGTGGTCAACGGGGCCGACGACGTTCACATTCCGCTCTCGGACACCACTCTCTTCGAGGAGCGCCCGAACACGCAGGTACACGTCATCCCGGATGCGGGGCACTGCGCAGTGACCAAGCTGCCCGAGTTGACGCCGATGATGATCGAGTGGCTACGAGATGCCCTGTCAGGAACCGCTCCACGAATCGGTCGATGATCCGCCGCCGAAGCTGGCAAAACGATACGTCGCAAGAACGGCCTTGTGATCGGTCGGCCACGGCGTCGGTGAAGCGATGAAGTTGTCCTGGGAGTTCTCCTCCACTCTTTTGTTGTGCACGATCGTCTTTCGCGGGCCGATGATCCCGACGGATCCCAGCTTCAGGTCGGAAGCGCGGTCGGCGAAGATGTAGTCGATCCGATCGCGTTCGTCTGCCTCGGGTGCCCAGGTGAGCTGTGAGGTGTCGACGTCGGGATTGTCGGACGGCCAGGTGAAGCCCGGGTGTGTGGCCGGGTTCGGGTACTTACTGCGGTAAGCGTCGACGAATCCGGCTTGGTCGAGCAGGCGGGTGGATTCCCAAGGAACGACTACACCGTTGTGGTCGAACAGATTTCGCGTGCTGTCGGTCCAATCCAGGGCCGACGGTTCGTTGAAATCGCCACCGAGGATGACGGATCTGCCCTTGGCCCGTTCTTTTGCCGCATCGTCGACGAACGTCGAAATTGCCTTGGGTCGTCCCGAATTGATGTTCACACGCTGAACCGTCTCGGGGTCCGTGACCGGACCGGACGGCATCTTGTTCCAACCGAACTCGGAGAACTCTCCGGGCTTGGGAACACCCGCGCCGTATCCGCGCGGTAGATACGTCGCGTAGGACGTGTAGGCCAGATGTGCCGAGTAAGCAGCGATTTGTTTGCCGTCGACCGTCACGACTGCCTTGATCATCGAGTTCAGGTCGGCTGTTTCCTCGATCGGAAACTTGGAGAGAATCCCCACGTCGGAGGACGCTGCTCCGTAGAAGGTGGTTCCTGATTTGGTCAGCATGTCGGCCAATGCAGTTGTCGCAGTGCCGGCTTCCGACAGGAGAACTATCGACGCCTGTGTCGAGATGATCATGTCGGCGATCAGCTGCAGGCCACCGTTGATCTTGGTTCCGCCGTGCCAGGTGTTGAGGGAGAGCACTTTGATCTCCTGCGCGGGGCTCGCCCCCGCGACGGAGGTATTGGCACCCAATGTAAATGCGCTCGCGGTGACTGTGCCCGCGGCTACCGCCATCGCCTTGACCATCTGGCGGCGCGTCAATCCATTCATCAAATCCCGGCTCTCGTTGTCGTGTGCTCGAACCCCCGGAAGATGATTACCATCGCTACCTAAACGGACAGTTAACCAATTGTAAAATGGCAGATTTCCACAGAACGCCGTGCGGGCAATAGTCTTCTGATCGTGGTACTCAGTGAGCGTTTCCCCGGTAACAAGACCTTCGCGAAGGTTCGTGTCCTGCCGCCGGTGGTGAAGCTGCTCCTCCTCTCGATGGTGCTGTTCAACATCGGGTTCTATCTGGTTGTCCCCTTTCTGGCGGTGCACCTTTCGGAGGACCTCGGATTTGCGGCCTGGATTGTCGGCCTCGTCCTCGGATTGCGGATGTTCAGTCAGCAGGGCATGTTCTTCATCGGTGGAAGCCTCGCCGACAGGTTCGGCAAGCGTCCGATCATCCTGCTGGGCATAGCCGTTCGTGTAGTCGGTTTTCTGATGCTCGGTCTGGCAGAAAGCATGAGCGCCGTGATCGTCGGCGTGCTCCTGGTCGGCTTTGCTGCCGCGCTCTTCGCGCCCGCAGTGGAGTCGGCCAACGCGGAGTACGGACGCGAACTCGAGTCCGCCGGAGTTATGCGTCGTACCGATTTGTTTGCAGTGGAACAGATGTGCAGCCGCCTGGGAACAGTGATCGGTCCGGCGCTGGGAGCTGCTCTGTTGATGTTTCCGTTCTCGTGGACGGCGTCGAGCGCCGCGTTGCTCTTTGCGATCGTGTGGGTCGGGTTCTTCATCTGGTTCCCCCGACCGGGCGATGCCCACGACGGCCCGGTGTCGACCTATACGCTGCGCGATGTCTGGCGAAGCGTCCTGACCAACAACAACTTTCTGCTCTTCGCGACACTCTGCAGTTTTCAGCTGGTTGCGTACAGCCAGCTGTACCTGATGCTTCCGGAACAGCTCGAGCGCGGAATCGGTTCGCAGTCGGCGCTGGGATGGTTCTACGTGGGCGCGGCGGTGTTGGTGATCGTCGGGCAGGGACCGACGGTCGCGGTTGCCCACCGCATCGGGCATCGGCGCGCGATCACCTTCGGGCTTGTGCTCATTTCGGTGTCGTTCCTGGTTCCGCTGGTCACCGGCGTCGACTCCGCAGCTTCGGCGTCGACGCAGATAGTCGGTCTGGCGGTGTGGATCGGGCTGCTGCACCTGGGACAGATGTTGATGGTGCCGCCGATGCGAGACACCATCGCGATCCTCGGTCGTGAAAGCAACCTCGGAGCGCACTTCGGCATGCTCAACACGATCGGCGGTCTGCTCGCGCTCCTGGGAACCGTGGGAGTCGGATTCGTGTACGACCTCGTCGACAACGGCCACGCAGCGCCGGCGTCACCATGGGTGATCGTTGCGCTCTGCGTGGCCGTGTCGGCTGTGGTGTTGTGGGTGTGGTCAGGCCGAACGAAAGTTATCGACCAGCGATCGTCTGATTGATCTTTGCGACGAAATCTTCCAGCACAAACGGAATGGTGAGTGGGTTCGGCATGGACACCGCGTCACTGACGATGGGGTCCAAGCTGATCAGGCCTCCGGTCTCGACCACGTTCAGATTGGTGAACGCCGGCTGCGACTCCATCTCGGCGCGAGCCTTCTCGTAGTTGTCGAAGAGCAGGTAGTCGCACTCGAGGAGGTCGTAGTTCTCGGCGGAGATCTCGTAGTTCAGCTTGCCCGCGAACCGATCCTTCAGTGCGGCAGGCGCCGTGAATCCCAATTGCGTGAGCAGCTGAGCCCGCGCTGCCTCGGGGCTGAACGCTCGCAGATTTCCGTCGCTCCAGCGAATGACGAGAGCTGCTGTCTTGCCTTCGAACTGGGGGTTCTCCGCGCGGGTGCGAACGATGAGGTCTTCGACTTCCTGGACCTCCTTCTGTGCCTGCGCGGGAACGCCCACAGCCGTACCGATGCGGGTCGTGACTTCCTGCCAGGGCAGAACCCAATCCGTCTGATCGGCGGCGTGCAGCACCGTCGGCGCGATGGCGCTGAGCTGCTTGTACAGATCCTCGTCGATCGCGTTGTTGACGGCGATGATCAAGTCAGGCGCTGCAGCCACGATCGTTTCGATGTCGAAATCGGTGGTGGCGTTGGCCAATGGCGTCGGCTCGGCGCCCTGGACTGCAGAGTCGGCCCAGACGCCGATTCCGTCGTCGGTCGATCCCTTCCACACCGGGACCAGGACGGGCGTCAGCCCGAGGGAAAGCAAAACGTCCGCGTCGCCGATACCGACCGCTGCGATGCGGCTGGGTGCCTGCTCGATGGTGGTGGAGCCGAACTTGTGGTCGATCGTCACCGGGAAGGCGTTGACCTCGGCGTGAGCACCTTCGGTGCCGGGAGTGGATTCGTCTTTCGCACTGTCGCCGCAGGCAGCAAGGGCGAAACCGGCTGCTGTTGCGAAGGTGACGGACAGCATGGCACGGCGGCTCAACATAGGGTTCACGGCAACCTCGGGTTTCATGGTTATGGGACCCTAACCATAGTGGAGTTGCTGTGTCGGCAGTGTTTGTTAACCTCCGCCCATGACGGCGGTTCTCGACTACACATCAGCAGGACCGTTCACCCGCATCGACGGGGTGGACATGCTCGCCCTCGAGTCGCTCCCCACCGACCCCATGCAAATATGCCGGGTAGTGCCGTACCTGGTGGTCCAACCCACCGATGCACGGTCGCTGAATCTGCCCACCGACCGATTCGACGAAAACCAGATCCGGCCGGCAAGCGTTCTGCTTCAACGCCTGCTTGCGCTCGATCCGGCACCGGTGACCTCCGCCCGAGAACCCGACAAGCGGCTCGTCGGAACCTGTCGGCACTTTGCTGTTTTGAGTTGTGCGTTTCTGCGCTATCGCGGAATTGCCGCTCGCGTCCGCTGTGGTTTTGCCACCTACTTTCAACCGGGACAGGGCGTGGACCACTGGATCACCGAGTACTGGGACGACGCCGGCAAGCGGTGGATCCGCATCGATTCGGAGATCCTCGGACAAAACGTCCTTCCTCACGCCCATAACCTGCAGCCGGGAGAATTCCTCAGTGGTGGTGAGGCGTGGCTGGCGTATCGACGCGGCGTGATCGACGGGTCCCAGTTCGGGGTGTACGGCACCGAGAACTGGGGGCCGGCCGAGATCCGCGGCAACGCAGTGAAGGATCTTGCCGCGATGAACAAGGTCGAAACTCTGCCGTGGGACGAGTGGGGTCGTATGACGGACGCCTACGACGGAAAGACAGGCGCCGACTACGACCTACTGTTGGACGATGTCGCCGCGGTGTGCGCCGCCGACGATCCCGTTGCCGTGCGAGCACTGTACGAGCACGATGACTTGCGCGTGCCGGACAAGCTGATTCGTTTCTGAGATGCTGGTGCGATGAATCCGGAGCATCGCCAACTCGATTACGGACTTCGATTCGACTGGGGGTTGCGCGGCGCCGAAGCGATTGCTGCCGGCGTCGATGTGGCAGTGGTGGTAGACGTTCTCTCGTTCACGACGACGCTGAGCGTTGCCGCCGACGCGGGAATCGACGTACTTCCCTTTTCCTGGAATGACGAGAGTGCGGTCGACTACGCGCGTGATGCCGATGCGGTTCTGGCTGTACGGCGAAGTGTGGCCAGAGAGAGTCAGATCAGTCTGTCTCCCAAGACGATTCGCGAGACCGAGGCGCCAAGTCGGCTGGTGCTGCCGTCGCCGAACGGGTCGACTATCGCGTTTGCGTTGGCGTCCGAGGTTGCGGTGTGTGTCGGCGCTTCCTTGAGGAACGCTTATGCCGTCGCGGATTGGATTGTGCACGAACATGGTCCGGGATCGCGGGTTGCGATAGTCGCATCCGGGGAGAAGTGGCCCGGTGGAGAGTTGCGCCCGGCGGTGGAGGATCTGTGGGGTGCCGGTGCGGTTGTCACGGCGCTGACCGCTGCTGGTTGGGACGGCCACGTATCGCCCGAGGCTCGGATGGCGGCGGATGCGTGGGCGGCGGTGGCGGATTCGTACGAGGACCGCCTGCGGGACTGTGCCTCAGGACGTGAGTTGATCGCCATGGGGTTTCCACACGACGTCGCCATCGCCTCGGAACTCGACGACAGCGACACCGTACCTGTTCTCGAAGATCGTGTGTTTCGAGGTCAGCGCACCGGGCGTCGGTTGAACAAACTCCGTGCCCAGAGGTAGGAGAGGAAGGTGATTGCGACGCACCATCCGATCGCGAGTATCGCGTTGTTTCCGATGGCTTCGCCGAGAAGAAGTCCTCGAAGAGTCTCGATGATCGGAGTGAACGGCTGATACTCGGCGAACCATCGCAACACGGTCGGCATCGAGTCGGTGGGGACAAAGCCGCTTCCCAGGAACGGCAAGAGGATCAACACCATTGGAAGGTTGCTGGCCGTCTCGACACTCTTGCTGACGAGGCCGAAGGCGACCGACAACCAGATCATGGCGATGGAGACCAGGACGAGGAGTGCAAACGTCGCGGCCCACTCCACGAAGCCTGCAGTGGGCCGGAAGCCGACGGCTATCGCTACGGCGATGACGACAACGAGGCTCACGATCGTCTGAAGGAGGCTGCCGAGAACGTGACCGGTCAGGACGGACGTGCGCGTGATCGCCATCGTTCGGAATCGTGCAATGATCCCGGCGGTCATATCGGTTGCGACGGAGATGGCAGTACCTTGTGCCGCTGATGCCACGGTCATCAGAATAATCGCCGGTGCAACGTAATTGACATACTCGGCTCGGCCGCCACCGCCGGGGCCGAGGCCGTTCCCGAGCGTTCCGCCGAGCACGTAGACGAACAGCAGTAGGAAAACGACTGGCATTCCGACGAGCATCACCGTCATCGACGGATATCGAAGGATGTGTCGAATGCTGCGACGCAGCATGGTTTTCGAGTCCTGATAGGCAAGCGTCATGGTGGTCATCGCGCGTCGGTCCTTTCGGTGGCGGTCAGAGTCAGGAACACGTCGTCCAGGTCGGGTGTGTGCACGGAGAGTTCCTTGACGTCGATCGAGTGAGCGTCGAGTTGGTCGAGAAGAGAGCGCAGCGAGCGGACACCCCCGTCGCTGGGGACCTGGAGGACGTAGGCGGCATCATCACGTGATGATTCGTCGAAAACAGCTGCAGCAGAATCGAGCTGATCTCGGTCGAAGAAGTGAAGACGAATGTGGCCGCCGGGGATGTGCCGTTTGAGTTCCGCTGCCGTACCTTGGGCGACGATCCGTCCCTGATCGAGGACGGCGATGTGGTCGGCCAGTTGATCAGCTTCCTCGAGGTACTGGGTCGTGAGGAAGATGGTGACACCGCCCTCGACCAACTCCCGGATGATCTGCCACATGGTGCGTCGGCTTCGGGGGTCGAGGCCGGTGGTGGGCTCGTCCAGGAAGATGATCTCCGGTCGTCCGATCAACGTCATTGCCAGGTCGAGCCGTCGACGCATGCCGCCCGAGTAGGTCGACGCCAGCTTGTCCGCGGAGTCGATCAGATCGAACTTCTTCAGGAGTTCTTCAGTGCGCGTTCGACGTTCGTCCTTGCCGAGATGGTGCAGGTCGGCCATGAGGAGAAGGTTTTCCTCACCGGACAGATAGTCGTCGACCGCTGAGAACTGCCCGGTGACGCCGATGCGCGAACGCACCGCGTCAGGATCGTCGGAAGGGTTGTACCCGGCGATGCGGATGTCGCCGCCGTCTGCGGGAACGAGGGTCGAGAGGATTTCCACGATGGTGGTCTTGCCGGCGCCGTTGGGGCCGAGGAGTGCAAAGACGGTTCCGCGGTCGACGGAGATGTCGATTCCGTCCAGTACCGTCTTGTCGTCGTAGGCCTTCTTCAGGCCCGTCGCGGTGATGGCTGGTTTACGGGACATCAGCGTTCCTTTCGCTAGATCTTCTTGTTGGATTCTTCTCGGGGCTCCGAACGTCGAATGACGATGTCGCCGTAACTGGTTTGTGCCCGGACGTCTACCCGGCGTTCAGTGGAAGCCGGACCGTGCGTGGCATTCATCTGGTTGTCGACGCGGCCGAAGGACGTATGAGCGTCGAATCGTGCGGCGGTTCCGGATCGAACGCCGATATGGATTCGCCCGGCGGCCGTCTTGGCGGATACGACTCCACTCTCGATGGTCTCGAAACGGATGTCGCCGTTGGCGGTTGCGGCGCTCGCGTCGGATTCGGCGTGCTCGACGGCGACACTGCCGTTGGCGGTCTTCGCCTTCAGTGCGCCGGTGATCGTGCCGATGTTGATGTCGCCGTTGGAGTTCTTGACCTCCGCGTTGCCGTCGACGCGGCCGATGCGGATGCTTCCGGACCCGGTGCTCATGTCGATGTCACCGGCCACGTGCTCGACGATGATCGCGCCGGCCCCGGTGCTGACGTTGAGCGGCCCGGTGGTTTCCAGTGTGCAATCGCCCGCGGAAACCTTCACCCGTGTTCGTCCGAGAGTGCCTTCGCTACGGAGGCTGGCAACTGCAGCAGTGCCTTCGAGTTCCGAGCCGGAGGGAAGCTGAACGGAGATGTCCACAGATCCTGTCTTCCCGAAGATGCCGAGGCCGCGCTGTTTCGGAGTCTTGATCTGCAGCCGGCCACCTGCGAATTCGACGCGCGTTTGTTCGGCGACTCGAACGTCGACCTCGCGAGACGAGTTGCTGGGCAACACTTCCACGACAGTGTCGTTGCGGCTGCTCGCCGTGATCCGGATGTGTGCGACTGCCACGTCGAAGTTCAAGGTGATGGGGTCAGGTGTGCTGAATGTAGGCATGGTGATACTCCCGATGAGGTTGTCTCGGTTGATGAAAGAGGGTGGTGCGAAAGATGAAGCCGGTGTCAGTGCACCCAGCCGCTGAAGCTTTCGGAACCTTGGGACGTGCGCTGTCTCGGAGTGCTTCTGTTCGCGCCGCCTTCCAGAGCCGTTGCAGCCGAGCGAACCAGCCACGCGTTGACGGAGATACCGGCTTCCCGGGCCGCCGCCTCGATCCGGTCTTTGAGGTCTTGCCCCAGCCGCAAGTTGATTCGAGTCATCGAGGCGTCGTCGGACTCCGTGACGGGGCGCGGTGCCGGAGTCGGGTCCTCTTCGACGGGGGCTGGAACCGGTTCACTGATGGCTGGTGCCACCACGAATTCGGGTTCGCGTCCCCGCAGGCGCAGGTCCACCGAACCCGGGGCGAGGTCACGCGTGATCTCGGCGGCTGCCGCAGACAATGCGTCGAGAAGGGTGAGTCGCACTGCTGATTCCAGCGGTGCGGTCAAACGATCGGCGAGTGCCTTTGCGTCTTCTCCGCCTGCTTCGGCCGCCACCGCGAGTTCGTGGCGAAGGTTGTCTACGTACGGTGTCAAGTCCATGGCATCACTATGGCACCACTTTGGTGCCATCGCAATAGTTTGGTGGCACATTCGTGTGAATTTGGTGAGAATTGCCAGGTCATCGGGGTGGTTGGCGATTCGGTCCGCGGCAGGCTGGCACACTCGTAAGGGTGAGTCCTGCCGAATCGAACCGCCGACGCCGCATCGTGCTCTGGATTGCCGGGGTGCTCGGCGTCGTGATCGTGGTTGGGGTGGTGGTCGTCGCGATCGCACCATCGCGGTACCTGCCCTGGGACACGGCTGAGTTCCCGGCGGTGGACGCGAGTGCGCTCACGTCTGATCAAGGTCGGGTGCTCGAGCTACTGCAATCCGAGCATGAGCAGGACCGTCCGGGCACCTTCTATTCCGACGGCATCGACGAAGAGTGGTGCGCCGACTTTGTCAGCTGGATCATGAGGGAAGCGGGTCGACCGTTGTCCAACCCGAACTCCGGAAGTTGGCGCATCCCGGGGGTGTACACCTTGCAGGAGTATTACCAAGGGATCGGCGCGTACGCCGAGAACGGCAGCGGGTACACCCCGAATGTGGGTGATGTGGTGATCTACGACAGTTCGAGATGGGTCGGTCAGCACACCAACATCGTTGTGGCAGTGGACGGCAACTCTGCGATCACGGTTGGCGGCAACGAGTTCGGCAAGGTGCGGGTTCATGATCTGGACTGGCAATCCGACTCTGCCGTCGTGGGATTCGGAAAACTTCACCCCTGATCGCTGTTCTTCGGAGTCAAGGCGAACCACCGCGCCGACGCACGTGCCTCGTCGCCTGCGTCGATGTGCAGCGTGTTCGTGCCGGTTCGCACGCTCACCTGCTCACCTCTCTTGATGGGCTGGGTGTACTCGAGGATCGCGCGAAAGGGCCCGCTTCGTAATCTGTCGGGCAGCGCATCTTCCACGGGCTGCCAGTAGATTGCGTTGTTCACGTGATCGAAGGGGTCGAAATCGCTCGAGCGCAACGGGAACGGCGTATCCGCTGACGGCGTCGTGTCCGGGGTCGGGTCGATCCACCGACGCCAGTGAAGATGCTGGTCCACGGCCGTTGATGCCAGGGCAGCGGTGAACTTCTCACTGATGGATGCCGGCATTCCCGTCTTCGGGTCGATGTTGATCCAGAACGCCTCGGTTTCGATCAACCCGCCGCCATCGGATCTGATGCGAACTCGCATCGAACACCACTTGTTCGACAGGCCTGAACACCAGCGCTGTAGGTGAACTCGATCCGGCCAGACGACCGGTTCGAGTACATCGATCACCGTTCTTCGTACCATCCACAGCGGGTGTGTATCCATGGCGCCGCGGTCGACGAGATTGTCGAAGCCCGCGTCTTGGAGGTAGCGCGCGATCGCGTCGAGGCGCAGTTGTTTGTCGGTGTGGATGTCACCCGTACGCACCGGCCACGAGGCCTGGAAGATGCTTCCGGTTGTCGGTAGTTCGGCCATCGCTACGTGGTCGTCGACTTTTGTACGGTTCATCGGATGTGGGCTCCCGGTGTTCGCCTGGTTGGGTGGCTTCACGCTTGCGTTACCCGATGGTGGGATCTTGAA
Organism: Rhodococcus sp. C-2; assembly: GCF_027854095.1. NCBI lineage: Bacteria > Bacillati > Actinomycetota > Actinomycetes > Mycobacteriales > Nocardiaceae > Rhodococcus > Rhodococcus sp. C-2. The sequence continues at coordinate 343,490 of NZ_JAQGFI010000003.1, forward strand.
CCATCGGAGTTCATCGTTTTCTGAATCCAGTTTTCGATGTACTGTCGCACGTATGGATATCGCGGGCGTAGATGTGGTGACCAACGTGGCGGTGCTTGCGAGGTTCGGGCATGCACTGTCCGACGAGACTCGGACACGGATACTGCTCGAACTGAAGACCGCACCGCGGTATCCGTCCGACCTCGCTGAAACGCTGGCTGTGACCAGGCAGAAGCTGTCCAACCATCTGGCGTGCCTGCGCGGTTGTGGCTTGGTGGTGGCCGTCCCGGAAGGGCGCCGGACCAGATACGAACTCGCCGATGTACATATCGGTCGGGCCCTCGACGACCTGCTCGGGGTCGTACTCGCGGTGGATCCGTCGTACTGCCCGGACAGCGAATCAGAGGGGTGCTGCTGATGGTTGCGCCCGTTGACGGTGTCGGGCTCTCGACTGACCGGCGTGCGCTCTTGTCGAGAAGAATTCGCATCTTCGTGGCGATCACGATCAGCTACAACGTCGTCGAAGCGATCATCGCGCTGGCGGAGGGCACACGGGTGTCGTCCGCAGCACTGTTCGGTTTCGGCCTCGATTCGGCGATCGAAGTGTCCTCGGCGGCAGCTGTTGCCTGGCAGTTCTCGGCGCCGGATCCGACGAGCCGTGAGAAGGCGGCACTGCGAGTGATCGCATTCTCGTTCTTCGGGCTCGCTGCGTATGTCTCGTTCGACGCGATTCGGTCGCTGTTCGGTCTGGGGGAAGCTCAGCACACGAGCGTCGGAATACTCTTGGCTGCGGTGAGTTTGGCGATCATGCCGGCCCTGTCCTATGCGCAACGCCGAGCCGGTCGGGAGTTGGGTTCGCTGTCGGCGGTCGCGGATTCGAAGCAGACGCTGCTCTGCACTTACCTCTCTGCTGTCTTGTTGGTCGGTTTGCTGCTCAACTCGCTGCTCGGCTGGTCGTGGGTGGATCCGATTGCGGCACTGGTCATCGCCGTCATCGCGGTGAAAGAAGGCATCAACGCGTGGAAGGGTGATCCGTGCTGCCCGGTTGTGGCTGTGCCCGCGAGCGGTGACGAGTGCGACTGCTGCTGAGTGAACACAGGTTTTGTCGAGTGAGCACTCCCTGCGGTGCGTCAGAGCGGGTGTTCACTCGATGAAAGGCGTGCCGACTTCTGCGCGGCCCTTGATGTGCGCGGCGCGTTGCGCGAGAAGGCGTCGCAGATACGGGCCGACAGCCAACCTCAGTGCCAGGTGTCCGAGCACCCCGAAGGGGGCCGTAACCGTGAAGCGGTCATGCATCCGCGTCCACCCACCCGGCTGAACGTCGAAGACGTGCTCGTGCCGCATTGCGGCAAACGGGCCGCGGACCTGCTCGTCTGTGAACGAGTACGGACGGTTGTACTGCGTGATCCGGCTTGTCATCGAGAATCTCCACCCGAGATGCCGAGCAGTGAACGACACCTCGTCGCCCTCTCCCAGCGTCGATCTACCCGTACTCGTGACTGCCACCTCATCTGTTGCGCGGAGCGAGGCCGAGTGTTCGTCCATGTCGAGTTCGAGATCGAAGATCACCGCCGGTGGAGCATAGATATCGGTGATCACGACTACGGTGTGTTGCACAGTGCCAGTCTGCCAACATTGGTTTGCGATCCCGGCAAACGGGTACGGGTCGGTGACCTGCGGTTCATCCGCGACGGGTGATGTTTTCGCCTTCCAGCCCCTCGAGACTGAGTAAGGGAAGTGCATTCTGTCGAAAGGAACGCTGATGACTGCTCCACCGCGGGAACCCGCGAATCACCCTGTCCGGCAGGGTTTCGCGGTAGGTACGACGTTTGCAGCAGCAATTCTGCTGCTCACCGCAGGCATTGTCGCTCTGCTTCAGGGCATCGCGGCCGTTGCCGACAACAATCTGTTTGTCGTGGGTATCAACTACACGTACAAGTTCGACATCACGACGTGGGGTTGGATCCACATCATCTTGGGCATCATCGGGATCGTGGTGGCCCTCGGCCTCTTCACCGGTGCAGTGTGGGCCAGGGCGGCGGCAATCGTCATTGCGTCGCTCTCGATCATCGCCAACTTCTTGTGGATGCCGTATTACCCACTGTGGTCGATCCTGGTCATCGCGCTCGATGTCGTTGTGATCTGGGCGGTCGCGACCTGGGACAGGGACAGAGTCTAGGCACCGAACAACCCGAGAGCAGTTGGTCCCGACCGAGTCGACTCGGTCGGGACCATCGCTCGTGCGTGGGACATTTCGACAGGGTGTGGCTCGGATCAGTCTGGGAGTCGACGCATTTCGGCGACGGTCAGGCCGAGGGAATCGAGACGGGCCATGATGCTCCGCATAGCCGTGTGGTCCGCGACGGGTCCGTACAAACTGGTGAACCCGCCGGCGGCACTGGCGACACTGAGTTCAGGAAATGCGGCCTTGACGCGGTCCGACACTTCGCCGTCGATGAGGAATTGATACCGAGTGGGAGCATTCATCAGTATCCGCTCCATTTCGTAGGGCCATGAGGTTCGAGAAGGCAGCGCTCCGAGCCTCGAAATCGCATGTCGTCAAGTGCAATCGGCGTCGCTGCCCGATCCAGGACTCCGCATCCGTGGGATCCAGTCTTACTCCCGTACGCGCTCGGGGCGTCATCCCCTACGGGTGAATGTCGTCGCGGGTCCGTTCATCCCTTTTGTGTGAGGCTCCGTAGAGTCGCCACCCCTAGTGTCGACCGGGAGAGAGAAGAGGTCGGCATGGGATCTGTCATCGGGGATCTGTTACCCCTCGCGGTCGGCGTTGCGGTATCGCCGATCCCGATCATCGCGGCAATCTTGATGTTGTTGTCCAAGCGTGCCGGCAGCACGAGCGTCGGGTTCGCGCTGGGCTGGATACTCGGAATCGTCGTCGCCACCGTGATCTTCGTGCTTCTGTCCAGCAAGCTCGGTGACTCCGAAGGTGATCCGTCAGCGACAGTGTCGTGGATCAAGCTGGCGTTGGGTGTATTGCTTCTTGCGTTCGGAGTCAAGCAATGGCGCGGACGCGGAGGCGAGCACGAAACCCCGAAGTGGATGCACGCCATCGATGACATGACCGCTGTCAAAGGCCTCGGCTTGGGCTTCGCTCTGGCTGCGATCAATCCGAAGAATCTGATGATGTGTATCGCGGCCGGAATCTCGATCGGATCCGCGTCATTGGGCTCCGGAGAAGTTGTTGTCGCCATTCTGGTTTTCACGATCATCGCGGCCTGCACAGTGTGCGTGCCCGTGATCGGCTACCTCGTTGCCGCGGAGCGACTGCGTGGTCCGCTGGCCAAGCTGAAGGTGTGGTTGCAGGAAAACAACGCCACGGTGATGAGTGTGTTGATCCTGGTTATCGGTGTTGTTCTCATCGGCAAGGGCATCGGCGGTCTCTGACAACTGGAGGTAGTTATGGGATCGCTGCTACTGCAACAGATCCCGCTGGCGCTCGGGATCATCATGAGCCCGCTGGCGGTTGTCGCCGTTGTGGCCGTACTGTTTTCCGAACGAGCGCGTATCAACAGCATTGCGTACCTGATCGGGTGGTATCTCGGAATAGTTGTCGCGCTGGCCGGTTCGTACGTCATCTTGACCGCACTCCAGGTTCATCAGCGCACACACCCTCCGCTGTGGGTGCCCATCATCCATCTCGTTCTCGGGGCAACTCTGCTGGCGGGTGCCTGGTTCGTCTACTCACGCAGTCGTCGCGGGGTTCAGGCGATGGCGGCTGCAGTTGTCCCTGGCGACGTTGTGGCTGCGGCCCCTCAGCTGCCGAAGATGCTGCAATCGGTTGAGCACTTCCAACCAATGCGATCCGGTGTGCTCGGTTTCGCGCTGTTCGTTCTCAACCCCATCGACATGTCGTGTGCCATCGCAGCAGCGATGAACCTTCGTCTCAGCACTGTGGCACCGACGTCGCAGATCGTCTCGGCCGTGATCTTCTCGCTGGTGTCCGTGACCTCGGTCGCGGTACCTGTTGCCCTCCTGCTGATCAAGAAGGACGAGGCAACCGAACCGCTGCTGAAGATCCGCACCTGGATAGCCACCAACACGCACTTGCTGAACGTCGGGCTCCTCGTCCTGATCGCGGCGATGCAGATCAGTAAAGGGGTGCAAGGACTATGAGTGCTCCGCACACGCGGACCTGGTGGGTCTTCGGATCGTTGTCCGACTATCAACGCGCTTGGCTTCGCCCCGACATCATTGCGGGCCTTACGGTGTGGGCTGTCCTTGTTCCGGAAGCGCTCGCGTACGCCACCATCGCCGGAGTTCCGCCGGTGGTCGGGCTTTATGCTGCGGTTCCGTCATTGATTCTGTACGCAGCAGCCGGCAGTTCGCGCCATCTGATCGTCGGGCCGATGTCGGCGACCGCAGCGTTGTCCGCGGCGATGATTGCGCCATTGGCTTCAGGAAACGACGGCCGATTCATCGCGCTGTCGGCGGCATTGGCGATCGTGACCGGGCTCGTCGGATTGCTCGCAGGATTCATGCGCCTCGGATTCATCGCGTCCTTCATCTCCGAGCCGGTTCTCAAGGGATTCATCGTCGGTCTGGCGCTCACGATCATCATCGGTCAAGTACCCAAACTCCTGGGCGTGGACAAGGGTGAGGGAAACTTCTTCGTCCAGACGTGGACAGTGGTGAAGGAACTGGGTGAGGTCGACCTACCGACCGTGATCATCGGATTGCTCAGCCTGGCAATGGTCCTGGGCGTCAAGCGATGGCTTCCGCTCGTACCGGGTTCGCTCCTCGTCGTGCTGCTGGGCATTACCGCAGTAGCGTTGTTCGGCCTCGACGATCGTGGCATCGACATTGTCGGACACATCGACTCGGGCCTGCCGTCGATGGGCCTGCCGAACGGTGTGGGAGCTGAGGACTACCTCGACCTGGTCGGACCGGCGGTCGGCGTTCTGCTCATCGGTTTCGCCGAAGGTCTTGGCGCTGCAAAGACATACGCGGCCAAGGCCGGCTACACCATCGACGCCAATCGTGAACTGGCAGGACTGGGTGCGGCCAATCTCGGATCGGGTCTCTGCTCGGGAATGGTGGTCAACGGCAGCCTGTCGAAGACCGCTGTCAACGGAGGAGCGGGCGCCAAATCTCAGGTCAGCGGACTGGTGGTCGCGGCACTGACGCTGGTGACACTGCTGTTTCTCACTGGCCTGTTCGAGAAGTTGCCAGAGGCGACGCTCTCGGCTGTGGTCATCGCAGCAGTGATCGAACTGGTCGATTTCTCCTCCCTCGCAGCGCTGTACCGGGTGTGGACGAAGAGGTTGGGCAGTATCTACGGGCACGCTGCCCGGGCCGATTTCGCCGCGGCGATCGCGGCGATGTTCGGGGTTCTCCTCTTCGACACGTTGCCCGGTCTGATCATCGGAATCGCCGTCTCGATGTTGCTGCTCCTGTATCGAGTCTCCAAACCGCACGTGGCTGCTCTGGTCAAGGACGGCACGCGCTGGGTCGACATCAGTGGGCATCCTGATCTGAAGACACTCGACGGCGTCGTAGTGGTCAGGGTCGAAGCGGGGATGTTCTTCGCCAATGCCGATCACGTGCGTGATCAGATCACCGGTCTGGTGACCGCCGGCACCACCATGGTCGTTCTCGACGCCGAGACGTCACCGTTCATCGACGTCAGCGCTGCGCAGATGTTGGCTCAGCTTCGAGATTCGTTGGCACGCAGGAATGTGAGCTTCCGAGTGGCACGCGACATCGGGCAGTTCCGCGACGTTCTGTCCGGTGCCGACCAGGGCGCGCTGAAGGTCGACGTCTATCCGACCGTCTCGCAAGCGCTTGCAGGTCGAGACAACACCTCAGCGTGATGTCCGTAGCCAGATTCCCAGGGGACCGGAATCTTTGGCCACTGATCCGACGATCGACGACGCGACAACCACGATGGCCGAGAAGATGAACAGCCAGCCGATGACGGTGAACATCACGCCCAGAAGACCGAACTCGTCCTGCGACGTCTTTGTCATTCGGGGGAGGAAAAGAGTGCCGGCCACGTGCAGTCCGGTCAGGCCCGTCGCGGTGAGCAATCCTGACCCGACGCACATTCGAGTGGTCATGCGATTGGCCGTCAGCAGCATGGGCACGGCTGTCCACACGAGTGCCCACACGACGTAGACCGCTGTGAATTCCAGGACTCTGCCCACTCCCGGAACACCATTCAGTTCACGGCACAGGGCCGCACCGACCACCGACGCGGCCACGACGCACACTACCGCGAACCACCGCCACGCCTGACGGAGTGTCGCCGTCGGCACGCTCCAGATCCGTCCGTACATCCGGCCGAGAGCGCGAGCGTAGGACGTGGAACTGATCAGCAGCATGAGCAAGCCGACAATCCCGAACGCTGCCGCGGTAGAGGTACTGGTCAATACGGTGTCGGGGAGTTGGACGCCGAGGTCGTCTTTGGCGGCATCAGCCAACGGCTTCAGCTTCTCCAAGGTCGACGCTGCAATCATGACCGGGAGCAATGACGTAAAGGCCTGGGCCGCCAAAGTCATGGCGCTGTCCACGAGCCCGACTTCGAAGACCCCGATGGTTGCATCAGTCGCCAACCGTCGACTGGGTGTACGTCTCGCCCACACGGTCAATCGATCGCGCGTATCGGAATACAGCTTCGGGGGCATGGAAGCAGTCTTGCTCAGATGAGTCCGCCGCGTCGCGCAGCCTTGAGCGCGTCGCGTCGGTTGCTCACTTCCAACTTGCGATAGATCCCGCGAAGATGCGTCTTGATGGTGTTGACGGAAAGGAACAGTGTGTCGGCAATGGACTCGGTGGTGTCTCCGGAAGCCAGTTCACGGAGCACGGTGTATTCGCCTGGCGTGAGGATCGGTGCACTCACCAATTCTTGTGGGCGAATGCGGCTACGTACCTGTTCGGCAAATGCTTCCTGATCGCCGAAATGTCCACTGAACTCGTCGAACACCGGTCGCAGGGATGCGCCGTAGTCGAGGAAGGGGCGTAGCAGGCTACCGGCTTCCGCGGCGCGCAGCGCTTTGTGGAGGGAGCGAAACGACTTGCGCTCGTGACCTGTTGCAGCGTGGATCCCGGCTTCGAGTGTCCAGGCGTAGACGTGATGTGCGAGCAACGGGATTTCGGAGGACCCGAGAGCTTCGGAAACTTCGACGAGTGCTTCCGCGAACTTGTTGGACGAGAAGGCGACGGCACCCCGTGCGAGATGTATCTCCGACGTTTCTCCGAATTGATCGGCTGCGTCACGCACGAGTCTCGCTGCCCATTCCACTTCGCCGACGGAAAGGCATGCGTGGACGACGGGTGGTAGAAGAGCCAAGGTCGCGAACGCAAAGGTACGTAATTCGATCGCGCTGAGCATCGCGTCGCGAACATCGGCGGCGGTCGAGCGTCGGTCGGTCGAGCCGTCGAGACTGTGAAGGCCGAAGGTTACGACGGAGTGCCACCCGAACACCGGCGCGCTGGCGCCGAGAACGTCTGTGCTCCGGTAGTTTCCGATTGTCGGGATGCGGTACGGGAGTTCGCTCGAAGCGCAGAGATATGTGGCAAAGGCGGCCACCGACGCGGACAACTCGTACTCCGCAGTCGTCGTGATGCGATGTTCGACCGCGTAGTCGAGAGCGTAGACGGAGTGAGCCCTCATCGCCCCGATGTCTCCGCTGAGAGAAGCTACGTAGCCCAGTCCGGTCAGCGACTTCAAGACGAATCGCGCCCTGCCCCGTATTGTCCCGAGTGCGACGGCTTGAGTGTATTCGACAGTCGCCCTGTCGAACTCACGTCGCAGTAAGTGTGCCGACGCCAATTCCATGTGTGCGTAGGCTTCGATGTCGGAGTGGGTGCTTTTCTGACGCCGCTCCAGACGTGCCGCCAGCGGCTCGTTGTCGGAAGTCGCCGTAACGCAGGAGATTTCCAGGCTCATCGCCAGGAACAATGGATCTTCTGCAATCGGTGGATGAGTTGCCTCGAGAAGATCGAGGCACGTGGTCGCCGAGGTCACGTCACCGGAGTGGAGGGCGGCCGCCGCCAGCACCAGTCGGGTGATCGGGGATTCCGAAACCTGCGTCGACACCGATTCCAGGACTCGCACGACGTCCCCGCAGTGCCCGTCGAGTACGAGGCCCAGCCCGCAGCGTTCGAGAAACGCGAGAATGCGGTGTGGGTCTCCGATCGACACCTCGAGTTCGAGCGCCTCGAGTTCGAAGTGATTGCTTTCGAACCAGCTTGCTGCTCGCAGGTGTACGCGGTTTCTCTCGACGTGATCGACGCGACGGAACTCTGCCCGAAGGTGCTCGCGCAAGAGAGGGTGATAGCTGAACCACGTTGTGTGGTCGGCGGAATCGGTACGGGTCACGGGGAAGTTGAACTGAATCAGCGAGTCGATCTCGGATAGAGCGTTCGAGTCCGTCAGAGTTTCCGCCAGTTGGGCGGAGAAAGAATCGACCACCGATGTTCGCAACATGAACGAGGTGACATGTTCGGGCAAGGACGTCAGTACCTCGTCGACGAGAAAGTCGGCGATCGGGCGGGGTGTGTGCGTGAACTCGTTCAGTGCATCGCCGATGTCACTGCGGCCGGCCAGAAACGCGGCGGTCAGGCGAACGACGGCGCCCCACCCCTTGGTGAAGTTCTCGACGATTGCGAGTTCGTCGTCGCGCAGCGTGATGTCGTACTCGCCGAATATCGCGGTGATCTCGGAGCGATCGAAAGCGAGATCGGTGGATGCAAAGCGGGTGAGTCGGCCGTCGAGAGCCAGACGATGCCACGTGAGCGGTGGTTCGTAGCGGGCGGCAACGATAATCGACAGGTTGCCCGGGGTCTGTGTGAGTATCCGATCGAGGAGACCGATCGACATCGGATCGTGGAGGGTGTGAACGTCGTCGAGGATCAACGTTGTTCGGCGCTCGTGCGTTTCGAGGGTTTCCGCAAAGTGCGCGAGCCACTGCTCGACGGGCGGCCTGGATCCGGTCTGCACGGGGAGCCTCTGGCCGGCCGCATCGACGGAGGTCGCGATCGCCTCGGCGAGGGATTCACACAGTATCGACACGTTGTTGTCGCGCTCGGCCAACGTCAGCCAGGCCAGCGCAACATCAGGGGAGGCTCGGGAATATTCGCGAGCCCAATCGGCCAGAAGTAGGGTCTTCCCCGCACCGGCCGGAGCCGAGAGCAACCCGACAGGCCCGGGGCCTGAGCCTTTGGTGGCAGTGGATGCGGTGAGTTTGCGGTGCAGGCGCGGACGCGCGACCAGTCCTTTCACGGCAGTTGGCGGGTGAAAACGACCGTTGAGTGCGGCGCCTGGCACGTGCGCTTGCCCGACGCGGTGAGACGCGTCGAGCGTTACTGCAGCGGCATCACGAAATGGGCTGCTCATCCGACTCCTGTTCGACTGGCTGCACTGGACGTGACCGCTGGATCGAAATTTTGAACGAGTTAGATGATGTGAAACTACCCAATTCGGACACCAAATAAGCGTCCAAGTCGAATATTCGGACCAAAGTCCCTGATTTAGCGGAGTGAATTTCGAACAATGAATGGTGTCGCTAGTTCTACCGCCCGAACGGCGGGGTGCGAGCAAACCTCGAATAGCGGTCGAATACCTTTTCCAGGCCCACAAGATCCGGATCTGACAACAAGGCTGCCAGAAGTACACGTGCCTGCCCGGCTCGAAGATCGGTGGAAAATACAGCGCCTGCGGCGATCAAGTCGTGCCCGCCACCACCGCCACCGTAAACCGGGGAGATTGGCCCCGAGGGCACCCGAGTTGTCACGGCTACCGGAATGTGAGCGCCTACGCAGTCTCGTACGGCCTCGACTATCGTCGGATTGGCATTTCCCGAACCGAGTCCGTCGAGAACAAGTCCCTGCGCCCCGGCGTGCACGCAGGCGTCGATCTGTACGCGGTCTGCCCCGGGATACACGGCGATGATGTCGACGCGGGTGTCCGAAATCGGATGCCACGGCAATGGTTCGGGAGTACGCAGCAGGAGCGGATCGATGTGCACGCGGCGGAAGGCATCGAGTGCCGTCGTATCGGACTTTCGCGTACCTGCGGCTGGATGGACCGAACCGCCGAAGGCGATGAGGACACCACGCCCGTGTGACGAGATGTCCAGTCCGGCTGAGATCGCCGCGGCGAGATTCGAACGAGCGTCGGATTCGGGATGGTCGAAAGTGCGCTGCGCGCCGGTGAAGACCACCGGGCGTTGGTCGTCGTGGTGCAGGTCCAACAAGAACGCAGTTTCCTCCATCGTGTCGGTGCCGTGAAGCACGACCACCGAGTCGAGTTCGGGATCTTTCAATTGATCGGCTACGGCGTCGCGAACACGATCCATGTCCGCGAAGGTCATGCTCGAGCTGTCCTTCGACATCACGTCGACGACTCGAAGCTCGATGTCGGTCTGCTCGTTGCCGACCAGATCTGCACCGGTGATTGCGGGCCGGCTGATTCCATGCGCATCCCGGGTGCTGGCGATGGTGCCACCGGTAGTGACAACTGCGACTTTCGACACTGTGGTCCTTTCACGTCAAGCTGCGGGGTGGTGGATGGCCAACTCGCGAATACGATTCCTGGCGGCGTACCAACCAATCATCAAGAGCGGTGCGATGATCGCGATGGATCCGACGGTCCACGTTCCAACAGGGTTGTCGAATGCCATCAACACGATAACGACCGCAAGAAAGACCAGTGTCGCGATCCCGGTGTACGGTGCGCCGAATATGCGGAAGGCAGGGCGAGTGACTTTGCCTTGTTTCGCAAGTTGCCAGAGCCTCAACTGGCACAGCACAATTACCGCCCATGCACTGATGATGCCCAGTGCCGCAAGATTGAGGACTATTTCGAAGGCTTGCGCTGGGACAACAGCATTGAGCCCGACGCCGAACAGGATGACCACGCCGGTGAGTGCGATTCCCCCGTACGGCACTCCGGCTTTGTTCATTCTGGCAGCGAAGGCAGGCGCCGAACCGGCCGTCGCCATCGAATGGAGTATTCGTCCGGTCGAATACAACCCGGCATTGAGGGAAGACAACGCCGCCGTGAGAACGACCAGATTCATGATCGCATCTGCGCCTTGGATGTTGATCGAACCGAAGAATGTGACGAATGGACTTTCACCGGCGTGGTATTCGGTGTACGGGAGCAACAGCGAGAGCAGCAGGACCGACCCCACGTAGAAGACGAGGATCCGAATGATCACTGTGTTGATCGCCTTGGGTATCACCTTCCGGGGATTTTCGGTCTCTCCAGCCGTGGTCCCCACGAGTTCAATTGAAGCGTAGGCGAACACGACGCCCTGAATCACCACGACTGCCGGCAGTATTCCGTTGGGGAACAGCCCACCGTTGTCGGCGATCAGGCTCAATCCGGAGGAATGCCCTTCGATGGGTGTGCCGAAGAGTACGAAATAGACACCGAACCCGAGGAATGCGGTCAAGGCCACGACCTTGATCAACGCGAACCAGAACTCCAACTCTCCGAAGACTTTTACGGACACGAGATTCAGTCCGAGAACCAGCAACACCGCGATCAGAGCGAACATCCACTGATCGATGTGTCCCAGTGGCGCCCAGTACTTTTTGAAGAAGTTCATGTACAACGCCACAGCCGTGACGTCGACCACGGCAGTCATTGCCCAGTTCATCCAGTACAACCAGCCCGCAGCGAAAGCCATCTTTTCGCCGAAGAATTCGCGTGCGTAGGAAACGAAGGATCCGGAAGTCGGTCGGTGCATCACCAGTTCGCCGAGCGCCCTCAGGATCAGGAACGCGAAGAATCCGCACAGCGCGTACACGAGAACCAAGGCCGGGCCCGCCTGTTGTAGTCGCCCTCCCGCCCCCATGAAAAGGCCGGTTCCGATCGCGCCACCGATCGCGATCATCTGAATTTGTCTGGGGCCGAGCGCCTTCTGATATCCGAGATCCTCCTCAGTGGCAACTTCGGCGCGGCCTGTCTCTTCCCGTTCGACGGTCATCAAACCTCCTCCGCAACAGCGGTGGCATGAGGCTTCTCCCCCGAAACGCGGAGATTGGCGAGATGTTCGGGGCTGAGCAACCGATCGAGTTCCTCGCGGTCGAGCAGGCCGGCTTCGATTACGAGATCGGCGACGCGACGCCCGGAAATCAACGCCTCCTGGGCGATCCGAGTGGACGCGGTATATCCGATGTAGGGGTTGAGCGCGGTGACGAGGCCGATGGAGTCTTCGACTCGGGCGCGCAGCAGTTCAGTGTTAGCCGTGATGCCGAGTACGCACCGGTCCGCCAAAATGCGGCAAGCCGCACCGAGGTGTCGCATTCCTTCGGACAGTGAGTGCACGATGATCGGCTCGAAAGCGTTGAGTTGGAGCTGACCGGATTCCGCAGCCATCGTGATCGTCACGTCGTTGCCGATGACTTCGTACGCGACCTGATTGAGGACTTCGGGAATGACAGGATTGACCTTGCCCGGCATGATCGACGAACCTGCCTGCACCGGTGGAAGATTGATCTCGTTCAATCCGGCTCGCGGGCCCGAAGAGAGCAGCCGGAGATCGTTGCACACCTTGGACAACTTCACAGCGACCCGCTTGAGGACGCCGGAGAGGTGGACGAACTGGCCCACGTCTTGGGTCGCTTCGACAAGATCCGTTGCCAACACCAGCGGCAGTCCGGTCAGTGCGCCCAGGTCGGAACAGGCCACCTCGGCGTAGCCGGCGGGTGCGTTGAGGCCAGTGCCGATAGCAGTCGCACCGAGGTTGATCTCGTGAACGAGAAGAGCGGCCTCAGCCAGACGCGCCCGATCCTCCTCGATCATGACCGCGTAGGTCCCGAACTCCTGACCCAGGGTCATCGGCACGGCGTCCTGCAGTTGGGTGCGTCCCATCTTCACTGTGTCGGCGAACTGAAGAGATTTGGTCGTGAATGCGTTCTGGAGTGTAAGAAGTGCATCCAGCAGGTCATCGATCGCGAAGATCGTCGAGATATTCACGGCCGTGGGGTAGACGTCGTTGGTCGATTGGCTCAGGTTCACGTGTTCATTGGGGTGAAGCCGTTCGTAGTCGCCGCGCTGGTGGCCGAGGATTTCCAACGCGCGATTGGCGATGACCTCGTTCGCATTCATGTTCGTCGACGTGCCGGCGCCACCCTGGATGACGTCCACCACGAACTGTTCGTGCCACCGCCCGTCCACGATCTCCTTGCATGCCTGTGAGATGGCCTCCGCGCGCGGGCGGTCGAGGATGCCCAGCTTTTCGTTTGCGCTGGCTGCGGCCCACTTGACGTAAGCGATGCCGCGGATCAGATGCGGGTTCGTGGAGATTGTTCGACCAGTGATCGGGAAGTTCTCCATTGCGCGCAAGGTGTGGATACCCCAGTACGAATCGGCTGGAACCTCGCGATCGCCGAGCAGATCGTGTTCTGTTCGCGTTTCGAGCACTTGATCAATTCCTCGTGTCTCTTCGCGCAAGCATCACTCTGCGCGGTGGGTGTATTTCGGGATCGCAGCGCTGACGGTCGAGTTATAGTCCCGCCCTGCTATCGGGCTATCAGGCTGTCTGACAGGTGTAATTGTTACCTCGCTCACTCCGGCACGTCAACCCTTCATCAAGTGCGATGTTTGACGCGGGACTTCGGCAGTCGCAACAATGACGGCATGAACCTGTCAGACAGCTGGGCCACCAGGCGACCCGTCGCCTCGCGGGTGAGTGCTGCCGAGGCGGTTCTCGCCGACCTCCGTGCCGCAATAACCTCCGGCGAACTGGCAGTCGGAGAGCGTCTCCCGTCCGAGGCGTCCCTGGCCGAAAGACACGGGGTCAGTCGATCGGTCATCCGTGAAGCCCTGCGCTCGTGCCATGCCCTCGGGCTCACCGAGACGAAATCCGGGCTCGGCACCTTCGTCGTCAGCGATTCGATAGCGCGAGACCTCGACTTCGGCAGCTACGCGGCCAACGAGTTGGTCGAAGCGCGGCCGCATGTCGAAATTCCGGCCGCAGGATGGGCTGCCCAACGGCACACAGCGGAGGAGTTGACGGCTCTCCGCGGACTGGTCCAGCAGATGCGTGACGAGGATGATCCGCTCGTATGGGTCGCACTCGATGCGCAGTTCCACGGACTGATCGCGAAAGCCAGTAGGAATCGGGTCTTCGAGTCGGTAATCGTCGATATTCGTGAAGCGTTGACAAGGCAGTCCGAGACACTCAATCTTGTTGCCGGTCGCCAGGAAAGGTCGAACGAGGAACACGAACGAATAGTCGAAGGAATCGCATCCGGCAGTTACGACCACGCCTCCAGGGCGATGGCCGAACATCTGGACGCCGTCAGGATGACGCTTGAAACTCTTGTCCAAGAAAGTAATCCGCTGTGACGGCGCTTCCGGGTAGGTCTGTCCTCGTCTGCGTTATCCTCGCGGTATCAGTGACCGGGGCGTTGGCCGGCTGCAGTTCGTCCGACACCCCGGTGACGTCGACGATCGCCGCGTCAGCGACGACAACGGCAGCTGTATCGATTACGGGCGTAAAGCCGCCATCGACGCCGGAATCCGAACGGGCACTCTTCGATGCGGTAGACCGCAATGATCCGGCAGCGATCACCGCGGCCCTGGCTTCGGGCGCGAACATCGAAGCTCGCGGCGAGGGCGAACGGACTCCACTCGTCGAGGCCACCAAGAACGACGCCGTCGCCGCGGCTTCTACGTTGATTCTTGCCGGAGCAGACGTGAACGCGAAGGATTCCATGCAGGATTCGGCCTTCCTGTATTCCGGAGCCGAGGGTTTGAACGAGATTCTGGCGCTCACGCTCGCCCACGGCGCGGACGTCGACAGCGTGAACCGTTACGGCGGTACGGCGCTGATTCCCGCGAGTGAACACGCGCATGTCGAGAGCGTCCGGATGCTGATCGCTGCCGGGGTTCCGGTCAATCACGTCAACGATCCCGGGTGGGCGGCGCTACTCGAAGCCGTTGTGTACGGCGATGGTTCGGCGCGCTATATCGACGTGATCACTCAGCTTCTCGACGCGGGGGCAGATCCCTCGATCCGGGATGCATCGGGGAAGACCGCGTTGGACAATGCCGAAAGTCGTGGTCAGTCAGACGTTGTGGCGCTGCTTCAATCGCGGAGCTGACGCCAACGAGTCGGGCTCAGCCCGTAGGCCTGTCGAAAGCGTCGGCTGAAGTGTCCGGCGTCGACAAACCCCGCCCGGTGCGCAACGGTCGCGATCGGCAGATCGACGGTAGCGGGTCGAGCCAGTTCGTCCCGAGCCTTCTGCAGGCGCTGGGTGATGATCCACTGTTCGATCCGAAAGCCGTTGTCCGAGCAGATCTTGTACAGCTGTCGCAGTGAGATGTTGTGGGCGTGAGCAATTCGTGCGGGATTCAGTGTCGGATCGTGAAGGTGTTCACGGATGTATCGACGGATCGAAGTCATGGCAAGGGCCGATCTCGGAGCGGATGCGTCAGGATTCGCATGTGCGATCGAAGCGACCAAAGCACGTGCGAGTTCGATCGAGGCCTCGCCCAATTGTTCGGCGGCAGGATCGGTCTCCAACAGAGCGGCGCTGCGGAACAATTCACGAACGTGCGCGATCATCACGGGGTACAGATTGCTGTGATGAGGCCGGGTAGCTGCGTCCCGCACGGTGTCGATCGGCAGTCCCAGCCGATCCATCGGAACGTAGAGGCACTGGGAAGCGCCCGTTCCCGGCCAAGAGAAATTGTAGGTCGACGTCAGGTCCGTCATCAACAGTTCACCGGCGGGCACTCTGCGTTGTTCGTCGTGCTGATCTAGATGGCCGATCCCGCTCTCCTGCAGGGCAATCGCAAGGACGGGCATCGACGCGGACCGGACGTGACGTGGTGTTCGGGTCAACCGCATACCGGTCGACTCGGAGCGGAACAGTGATGCTGCACCGAGGTTCCACACGTTCATTCTCGCGCTCACCCGTTCCGGGTTCTCCAAGTGGATTGCACACGGGACCGAGGCACGACCGATCGCGTCGACAAAGGCGTCCGCGCGTTGGTCAGGCTCCAACACGGAAGTATCCAGGAGCAAAGCCATGCAGCCCTGATACCCCGCGATGCGGACGCTCAACCAGAAGTTGTGCAGTGTGAGCTCAAAAGTCTGCACGGACAGTCACGTCCGTCGCAGCAGGTATTTCTAGGATCGAAACGGGCGTGTCCCGGCTTACCGCAGTTTCTCGCTTTTCGACGAGAGTGAAGGAAACGCATGAAGATCTCACGTGTATTCACCGCAGTTCTGGCGTTGCTCATGACAGTCGCGGCCGGAGTGATCTTCGGCTCCGGCGCTGCGGTGGCGAGCCCCAAGCCAACCGTCGTTCTCGTCCACGGCGCTTTTGCCGACGCGACCAGTTGGGACGGCGTTGCCGCCGACCTACGTTCGCGTGGCTATCGCGTCGTGGCGCCGGACAATCCTCTACGCGGGCCCGCTTACGACGCGTCCGTGATCGAGAAGACGGTTGCGGACATCGACGGACCTGACGTGCTCGCCGGTCACTCGTACGGCGGCGCGGTGATCACCAATGTTCACGACCCGAAGGTGCAGTCGTTGGTGTATATCGCGGCGTTTGCTCCGGTTCAGGGTGAGCCGGTGCAGATCACGATCGATCCCATCAGGTTTCCTGGCAGCCAATTGCTTCCTCCGGCTCTGGGATTGAAGATCGTCGACGATCCTCACGCGATCGGCGGGAAGAACGTCGACGGCTACGTCACGGACGAGTATTTCCATTCCGTCTTCGCTCAGGATGTTTCCGACGAGACAGCGGCAACGATGTTGGCGCATCAGAAGTCTGCGGCTTTGTGGGCGAACCTCGAGCTCGGCGGGCCACCGTCGTGGGCGAACACACCGAGCTGGTATCTGGTTGCCGGTGAGGATCGCGTGATCCCAGCATCGGCGCAGCGGTTCATGGCAAACCGGATGGGCGCGAACACCAGCGAACTCCCGACCTCGCACGCATCGCTGGTTTCCCGGCCAGGGGCAGTGGCAGACGTGATCGTGGCGGCCGCTCACGGGTGAGTGTGCGACCGCCACGAAAGTAGAACAGGGTCAGGCGGAAACGATTACCGAGGAGCCGTGTCCGAACAGACCTTGGTTGGCGGTGATACCGATGCGGGCGCCTTCGACCTGACGGCCTTCGGCCTGTCCACGAAGCTGCCAAGTGAGCTCGCACACCTGCGCAAGTGCCTGTGCGGGAACGGCTTCGCCGAAGCACGCGAGACCGCCGGACGGATTGACCGGGATGCGGCCTCCGATACTGGTGTCACCCGCACGCAGGAGGTGCTCGGCCTCGCCCCGCTTGCAGAGGGCAAGGTCTTCGATCCAGTCCAGTTCCACGGAGGTAGCGAGGTCGTAGACTTCGGCGACGTCGACGTCCTCGGGAGAGATCCCGGCTTCTTCGTATGCGGCGTAGCCGATGGATTCCTTGAACGTGCGCTCCGGAGCGGGAACGGCGGAGCTGGAATCGGTGGAGAAGTTCGGCATGTCCATGATCGTCTGGGGGAACGTCGGCGTGACCGTCGAAATAGCCTTGATGCGAACAGGTTCCGCGATGCCCATCTTGCGGGCGTATTCCATCGACGTCAGCAAGATTGCGGCGCCGCCGTCGGACGTCGCGCAGATGTCGAGCAGGTGAAGGGGATTGGACACCACGGGGGAGGCCAACACGTTCTCGACGGTGACTTCCTTGCGGTAGCGCGCATTCGGATTGCTCAGCCCGTGCCTGGCGTTCTTGACCTTCACGTTGGCGAAATCCTCCGCGGTGGCGCCGTAGAGGTCGATGCGACGACGCGCGTTGAGCGCGAAGTACGCCGGGTTGGTCATACCCATGAGGCGGAAGCGCAGCCAGTCCGGGTCGTCCCAACGCTCACCGGCGACGGGAGCGAGGAAGCCCTTCGGCGTGGTGTCGGCGCCGACGACCAGGGCAACTTCGCTGAGGCCGGCCAGGATTCGTGCGCGAGCGGTGTCGAGTGCCTGGGCTCCCGTCGCACACGCGGCGTACGACGTGGCGACGCGAGCGCCGTTCCAGCCGAGTGCCTGCGCGAAGGTGGCTCCGGCGACGTATCCGCCGTACCCGTTGCGGACGGTCTCGCCGCCGACGATGAAGTCGACATCCTGCCAATTCACACCCGAATCGGCGAGCGCGGCGCGAGCGGCCGCAACGCCGTATTTCACGAACGACTGCCCCCACTTGCCCCAGGGGTGCATACCGACACCGAGTACTGCGACGTCCTTGCTCATGACTGCGACTCCTGATCAGCTGCGGCGACAGGCTTCCATCGCCACGTCGTACGTACTCCGGTTTCGTCGGTGTACAGCGGCTCGACAACCAATTCGACGGTATTGCCGACCTTGAGATCGTCGACGCCGAATCCGTCGGCCACCTGGCCGAGGATGACGATCCCCTCGGGCAGCTCGACTGCTGCGAGAGCAAAAGGCTCGTACGGATCCGAGCGCGGGATGTACGGCGGCGGGGGCTGGTACTGCGCGTCGGTGTACGACCAGACAGTGCCGCGGCGGGAGAGTTCCACGTCGTCGAACTCCTCGCTGAAGCAGCTCGGGTTCTTGCAGAACGTCGCCTCACGAGGGAAGGAAATGGTGCCGCAGGATTGGCACTTCGTGCCGATCAGAGCAGGTTCGTCGCCGGTGGTGAACCAACCCTCTACTGCAGGTGTCACACTCCCGTTCGGCGCCGGCGTTGCAGTCTCGCTCATGCAATCCTCATCTGGTTGGCGAGCGTGATCCGGGGATCGTGGCTCGCTGTGCCGCTTACTGGAACAGGTTGCAGTATTACACGATTTCGGCCGCTGACGGGCATAAATTTTCGCTGAGTGGGACGTTGCCGGAACGCAGACGGCCCCGCCGGGCAGACGAGTCTGCAGGCGGGGCCGTGTGCGTGAAAGTAGCTGTTTACCTGTAGCGGATCAGCGAGCGCGAACGGGTCGACCGAATCGACGCGCCGGTTTCACCCGTGCCGCAGCGTCGAGGATGGAGGTGATCTCGACCTGATCCAGAACCTTTTCGCGGACACGGTCGTGCGCAGCGCCGCGTTCCAGTTCCGCCTTGTCGATGGCGTGCCAGCCCTCGCGGTCGACGACGTCGGACTGTCGCGCCCGGACCAGACGATCGACTGCGGAGTCGTCGACGACCGGGTTGGTCAGGCGTCCGTCGTTGAAGTCGTCGACGAGCATCCTGATCGTTTCCTGCGCGCAGGACTTGTTGGTGCCGATGAACCCACTCGGTCCGCGCTTGATCCAACCGGTCGCGTAGACCCCGGTGGCGGGATCACCGTTCGGAGCTTCGAGGACTCGGCCGTTCTCGTTCGGAATGACCGACGCACGCTCGTCGAACGGGACGCCGGGGATGGGCACTCCGCGGTAGCCGATCGAGGTGAGGACCAAGCCGGTATCGATGGTCTCGGTATCGCCGGTTGCTTCGATCTGCACGGTTCCGTTGGCGTCGACAAGAGCGTTGCGAGCGAACTCGATTCCGCTGACCTGATCGTCGCCGGTGATCGAGGTCGGCGTGAGCAGGTAGCGCAACGTGATGCGCTTGTTGCCGACGTCGACGTGATCGCGGTTCTTCAGGGCTTCGAGGAGACGCAACTTCTGCTCGACGGCATGCGGGAGTTCGCCGCGTTTTGCCAGTTCTTCGGTGGCCGAGTCGAGAACCATGTCGTCGGGTCCGACAGAGAGTTCGATGTCCGGCAGTGCCATCAGGCCGGTGAACTCGGGGACCGTGAACGCGGACTGCGCGATTCCGCGTCGACCCACGATGACAACTTCTTCGACGCGACTCTTCCGCAGAGCGGCGAGTGCGTGAGCGGAGATGTCGGTACCGGCCAACTTCTCGGGATCGGCCGTCAGAATGCGAGCGACGTCGAGCGCGACATTTCCGTTTCCGATGATGACCGCGCGGCGATGTGAGAGGTCGAAGACGTCGTCGGCGTGATCGGGGTGGCCGTTGTACCAGGCCACGAAGTCGGTGGCCGAGGCCGTGCCAGGCAGATCAGCGCCCGGAATGCCGAGACCACGGTCGGACGAAGCGCCGACTGCGTAGAGCACCGCATGGTGATTTTCGAGCAGTTCGCTGTGCGAGATGTGCTTGCCGATCTCGACGTTGAGGTAGAACTCGAAACCCTTTTGTGCGGCGATCTTGTCGAACAAGCGAGTGACCTGCTTGGTCTTCTGATGGTCCGGAGCAACGCCGGCGCGAACCAAGCCGTAAGGCACAGGAAGGCGATCGAAGACGTTGACCTGCACGTCAGGCTGAGTCAGCAACTCGTCCGCGGCGTACATCGCCGACGGTCCGGAACCGACGATCGCAACGCGCAACGGCGGTCGGCCCTTGTCGACGTGGGCTGCCGGGATGACCTTGGCGAGAAGCGGCCTGGGTCGCTCTTCCTTGTAGAAGTCCGCATTGATGGACAGAAAGACTCGCTGCGGGTCGGTCAGCTTCGACTCGGGGACGATGGCGTCGACCGGGCAGGCCGAGACGCATGCGCCACAGTCGACGCAGGCCTGCGGATCGATGTGCAGCATCTCGGCGGTGAGGAAGTCCGGCTCGTCCGGCGTCGGATGGATGCAGTTGACCGGGCAGGCGTAGACGCACGAGGCGTCGCTGCAACAGGACTGCGTGACTACGTGTGGCATGGCGCTATGAGTCCGATCTCGACTGTCCGGGAGCTACGCGGCGGCGTTGTGCGAGCTGCGGTGAGGTTCGCTACGGAAGCGTGATGCGCGGCCGTCCATCTTGCAGGCCTTCCACACCAGGCGCGAGGCACGGTTCATCAGGCCGGTGTCGGTGGCCAGCATGCGGACGTCACCGAAGTAGTTGCGCAGGGTCTGGCGCGACTCGGGCAGATCCCAGAACAGGTCCTTCTTCACGGACTTCGGGATGTCGAACTGCTTCCAGAAGGACTTCGGCGGGATGACGATGGCGTCACAGAGAATGCGCATGACGATCGGGAACAGCAGCGAGAGGACAAACCGGTTCGGGCGTGACATCAGCGGGATGCGGCGGCTCAGAAGCTTGTGCGCGAACGAGATGTGACGCGCTTCCTCGGCTACGTGGATGGCCATGACCGACTGCATGATCGGGTGGATCTGGCCGCCGGCGCGCAGGATGCTCTTCTGAATGTGGTCGATCGGCTCTTCACCGGCGAGGACACCGACGAAGAACAGTTCGGGGAACGGACCCGCAGCGAGGGGAATGAAGGGTGCAAGCATCTTCATCGGACGGCTCATCCCGGGAGCGTCGGCACCGATGCGGTTGACCATCTCCTGGAACATCATCGTGTGGTTGCACTCTTCGACCGACTCGTGCGTGCAGTAGCGCGCCTCGGCCGAATCGTTGGGCAGTGAGAAGACGTACTGCATCATGCCGCGGATCAGAATGTTCTCGAACTGGAGACCGACCTTCGCGACATTGGCCTGGCGCCACATGCCGATTTCGATCTGCCTGGCCTCGGACTGCGACTGGTACCACGGGTGTGCACCCAGCGGGTCAGTCTCGGCCGGGAGGATCCAGCGGCGATCGTTCGGGACGACGGCAAACTCGGGGGAGTCCCAGTCGATGTCGAGGTACGGGTCGAAGTGCTTGTGCACCGAGCCCTCGGACAGGAGTCGAAGCGTCTCGTTGTACGAGTCGTCGGATGCTTCTCCGCGCTTGTCGAGCGGCGATGTGAGCGTCATGGCGTCTCCTCTTCGTTTCGGTCACCGCTGGTATTTCTCGCGGTGTTCGGTGGAATCGAGGGCCGGTTGTGTGATCGCTGGCACTCGGTCTGGATTTAATGTAACCCGAGGTATCAGGAAAAGCTAGTGGCAGATACTCCTGAATCCCGACGAATTCTTGACACGGCCGAAACGGCGCCATAACTTACTTTTGAGTAATTTCCGCGGTGCGTCCGAAGTGGGCTGTTCAGGGACGGGTTCGCACCGAATCGCACGCGAAGATCGAACCGAGGCCGACGTGATCAGATCGATTCTCAGCAATCTTGCATTGAGACCGCCGACGCGTCTGCGCTCCCTTGTTCCGTCTCGCGGCGTCACGCTTTCCGACAAGACCATCGTCCTGACGGGAGCCTCGTCGGGGATCGGTGAGGCGACAGCTCATCTATTGGCTCGTCGGGGAGCCGAGATGATCCTGGTCGCGCGCGGTGAGGAAAACCTCGAACACGTACGGGACGAGATTCACCGCAGGGGAGGATGGGCACACATCGTGCCTGCGGACCTCTCCCGCGGTGAAGCCGTTGACGAACTCGCGGAGACGATCGCGGATCGATTCGGGTCGGTCGACATCCTCGTCAACAATGCGGGTCGCTCGATCCGGCGCACCGCGTTGGATTCGGTCGACCGATTCCACGACTACGAGCGCACCATGGCGCTGAACTACTTCGGGCCGACAAGACTGACGTTGCGGCTACTGCCCGCAATGCTCGAGGCGAAGTCCGGACACATCATCAACGTCGGAACCTGGGGAGTTACTGCCGGGGTGATGCCCAGGTTCAGCGCCTATCACGCGTCGAAGTCTGCTCTCAGTGCATTCGGCCGAAGCCTCGGCGCGGAATGTCACGGCACCGGTGTCGATGTCACCACAGTGCAATTCCCACTCATACGAACACCGATGATCGCGCCGACGGCGGATTACGTGAGCCAGCCGGCGCTGACGGCCGATCAAGCTGCATCGTGGATCTTGAGGGCGATCAATACGCGTCCCGTCGAGCTGTATCCGCGGTACGCGGGGCTGTTACGAGCGATTGACGTTGTATCCCCTTCTGCCACTGACGCTCTCGTGCGAAGGGCCGGGATCTGAGGGGCTGGGATTTGAGGGGTTGGGATCTGAGGGGTTGGGATCTGACCAGAAACGTGCACCAGCACCGGGGCATGGTTCGTCCCCGGTGCTGATGTATTCGATTGTCGCGGTTCAGGCTGCTGTAGGTGGGCTGTTCCCGCCGATCGGCTGTTGATACGGATCGATCGACATCGGTGGATAGAACACCGATTTCCGATCCGGGCCGATCTCGACACGCCACTCGGTGTGATGCAGCGTCCGATGATGATGGCCACACAACAGAATCAGATTATCGAGATCTGTTGGGCCACCATCGTTCCAGTGAACAATATGATGAGCATCGCACCACCCCGACGGTGTCCCGCACCCCGGAAACGCACACCCACCATCACGAACCGCCAACGCCCGCCGCTGCGGAACCGTCGCCGTTCTCGCTTCCTTGCCGCAGTCGAGCGGAACACCATTCTCGTCCAACAAGATCCGCGTGATCGTGCAGTCGCACGCCAGCATCCGTGCGGTGTCGATACTGATCGGGCCCACCCAATCCGTCCACGCAAATCCCAACTCCTCAGTGGACGGCAACAGGTCTTTCAGAACTTTAAGGTCGGTCATGTCTTTCGCGGACGCGGTGACCGTGATGTGCGGTTTCACCCCGCCTTCGATCGGGCCCAACCCCGCCCGCTCGTACCGGCGCAACAACTCGCAAAACCCGTCCGCACGCCGTAATGCCGGAGTACGCGTGTCCTTCACGCCGTCCTTCTCCGGTGTCGGCGCAGACAGGCTCGACAACAACGTGATCAACCGGGCCCCGTTGATCGCATCCAGATCACCCTTCACAGTGACCCGCCCGTACAAGCCTTTCGAGGCGTAGAACTCGTTACGTTCGGAATCCTCGCCGACCGGGACGCCGTCCTCGCGCTTGCCGTACTGCTTCTCGATCCGCCGAATCGCCGCCCGCACCGCATCGCAATCCGCGATGTTCTTCGACGCCAACCCCAACAGGATCCCGCGGGCCTTGTCCACATCCGCCGGGGTCATGTTCTTCGGTGGATGCTGACAAAACGACGCCACCTGACGGGCTTTCAACGCATCCACGTCACCACGATGAAACGCATCGCCCACAACGGGTTCGAGCATCAACAACCGCGCCAACCCGACCAGCAGACTGCACTCACCGATCTCCAGATTCGTCGACCCGTGCAACCACTGCGCGATCGCCCGAAAACCCTTCCCGCCGAGAACGTCCCGGGAAAACATCTCCACGATCAGCAACACCATCCGCGACTGCAACTCGTGCCGGACACGCACCAGATCCAGAACCTCACTCTTGAGGCCCTCGCCATCCAGCTGCCACGCTTCCCGACTGTCCATACTCAAAGTCTAATCGAACAAAGTTTCGACCACAAGATGATGTGGATCGAAAATTGCTGCTATCGAATCGATTTCGGCATTTCCGACATTCGGTTGTAGGTGGGTCGCCGACGTCGTCCACGTGCGCCGACGAGTGCGAGCGCCACCATCAACCCGGAGCACAACAGCATCACGTCGGAATTGTCTGAGCCCCAGCACATTGTGTAATCGGCGTCGATCATGTTGCCGCCTGTCCCCGGCAAGCGCATGGGTCCAGCCGAGCACCAGGCCCAGGAGTGTCATCGCCAGCGTGATGGGAACGAAGACCACCAGGACCCGCAAGAAATGCCCTCGAACAAGGCTGGTGGATTCGCGAAGATCGACGAGTGGTGGAAGCGCCGGACACGACGGACACCGATTTATTACTCATCGGTCTGGTGTCGAGTGCGCATCTGCAGTCCCGAGCCAAAACCAATCTTCAGCGCTTCCGGCGGCCGAACAATACGCCGACAGCCGAGATCATGATCAGCGCCACAAGAACGACGACGATGTACGACCTGTCCGCGGCCGGTGCCACCGTTTCGCTTTCTTTGGTCACTGCATCAGTGAATGTACAGCTTATGCCTGGAGGGAACCATCCCCAGAAGTCTGTAATTCCTGCCGCTACCCTCTCCGCCCGGCCGGGAAGGAGATAATTGAATCGTGATGGGATTCCATAGTGATCAATGCACCAGCTGGGCTGATGTTGGAGGCGCAAAGAAAATGCGTCCAACAAATAGACCAAGGTTAGTGCGATCAGCGATATTGCTAAAGACGCTTGGCTTGCTCGTAATAATCGAATCTTCACGACTCGCCCGCAACAGTCACGTCATCATGGGGTGACGATGGTATTGGTTGCTGCGATCCACCGAATCCAGCCGTGCTCAAAATTGACCTGTCGACTTTGGGAGTCGCCGAGCTCTCCTGACATCGGTAGTTCAAATCGACCATCCTCGCAGCCCTGCCTCCCATAGTCAGCAAAGATAGCACCGTGGACACTTTCTCCGTGCCGAGAAACAATCGATCGTGAGATCGGGGAAGTGGTTACTGCTAGTCCGCGACAAACAGCTCGCTATTCTCATCGAATGGATCAGGCAGTGTCGAACTCGCAGGCAACGAGAAGGTCCGGTGCTCTTCGTTGGGTTGTTTTGGTAAACGCACTTATCGCAGCGTCGGCGTCGGCGATGTATGTCGCAGCGAAATGCCATCTCGCCTGGCCCGAACCTGCGGATAGTGCACTCTCGATCGCCGGTGCGGTCGTTCTCTGGGTCCTCACGGCGAGTGTTGCAATCGTGCTGCTCGGAGTGTGCTGGTGGCAGCGACGCCGATGGTTGTGGTCCGATGTCGCTGTTCCGGTTCTCGTGGTGATCGCACTCGGGATCGCGGCCGCGGGGCAGCCACATTTCGATCAGTATCGGGCAGACTTCGAAACCGTTGCACAGCAACTACTTCAAGAACCTGACGATCCCTATTCCGATGGGTATCATCGTGATCTACGAATCGGCAGATTCGATATCTCCTATGCCAACGTCAGCAGTGAAGGCCACGTCTATTTCTATGACGCACGAGATGGATTGGACATCTTGGACAATCCCGGCTGGGTGTACGCACCCGATGGTGTGTCCGACAAGACCTTCAATCAGCTCCGGCTGGAAGACATCGGGGGCGGATGGTACCGATTCCCTCATCTTGTCGTTGACAGCTATTGAAACTCAAACCACCAGACCCTCCGCTCGAAGTCTCGGGCGAATGTGGTGACGCCGACCAGCATTCCTGAGGCGAAGGGAAGTAGGAGTACGAAAAGCGTCGTGAAGGTCAAGGCGGTGGCGGCGCGGCAACCGCCACCCCCCGTCGTACCAGCGCGAGCAGATGTCCCCGAAGTCCCAACTCTCGCCCCAACGCTGAACGAACCAGCCCGAAAGTGCGGCTGTCAGGATCAGTAGGAATATCGTCGCCAGTGACCATGCGATCTACCCTCGGCATTGCCGCCAGGTCGCACACATCATCGGCGAATACAGCTCGGTGAAGTGCGGATGCGTCTCATGATGAAACAATATTGTTCGTCTGATGATCCGCACGGATTCCGAAAGCCGATACCCCGGACCTGCTCCGAGGTATCGGCCTGAGGTCAGAGGCAGAAGAAACTGAGCGAACTGATTGCCGCGTTCTGCTCGAGTTGGCCTGCGTCTCCGACGTTGCCGGCGGCGACTGACAGATCTTGAAGGGAGAGAATAGCGTCCATTGTCATTTCCTTTGTTGATCGGCATGTTTACCGATGGATTTGATCGATCGAATTGTCTTGCGGTGCTGATTCCATTTCAGGTTTTTGGCCTGATGCTTCTGTGCTCCAATCTTCCGGGGTGATAACTTTCCGAACAACTAGGAGATGTGGCAGTTCGACACGCACATCAGTGGAAACGACTGTCGGACAGTTGGCAATCCGGCATGACGGAGCAATGCCAGTATTCCCGCGGATCCGGTTGCCCAGTCTGTCGAGAGTCTCAGGTTCTGTTCACCTGGAAAGTGCAGGCCTCCTGCGTGATTGAGGCTGTGCAAGCCCAGAAGCTGAAACTGCTGTGCAAGCGTCTGTTCACAATCGGCGCCGGCGTATGGAGTCTTGGAGAGTTCGCTGAGAAACAGAATCAGCCCGGCTCGCCCGTTGAGTAGTCCGGCTTGGGCAGTGAATTCGACTGTGGCGGCGCGGGATATCGCACGCACCGCAGCTGCGTAACGCGGTTCGTCGACATGGCGCAGAAGTTGTAGAAGTACCAGGCCCACACCGACAGACCCGGATCCGAGATACGGCATCGTCCGGCGCTCCTCTCTCAGCTGCATCGACCCGTCAGGGCACATCGACATCACAGACAGATCGATGTCGACGAGCTGGCGTGCGTGTTCCAGCGATCGAGGATCACCACTCAGTTCGTAGTGGCGAGTCCAGAACAGTGCTTGTCCGCTCGGTCCCCGCATCAGCCCACCTCGGCCGGCCACTGCCCAAGGTGTTCCGCCGGCGTCGCGGACATGCAAGCGAGCAGCTGAAATTCGTTCGCGCAGAGTCTCGGTCACGACAGCGAGAGTGGGTGACACAGTCGGTCGTGAAACCGATTCCTCGAGTAGGAGGCAACCGATTCCGGAAAGGCCGCTGAAAAGGCTGGAGTCGATGTCGTCGAGTGGGGCTCGACGCAAAGTCTCGACCCACCTGTCGGCTGTCGAATGTCGCCCGTGATGCCGAAAGGTGTGCACCGCACCCGCGAGCCCGTCGAAGAAACCGAACTGTGGTTGCGTATCCGAATCAACTTGATGTTCAGTCCATTCCAGAACTGTCTCCAAGGTGTCGGTGGGAAGATCATCGGCGAGTAGGTTTCCGCACGAGCCGTGAGCAATGCCGTAACCGTTCACTTCGAACTGGGCGATGTCACCGGGAAAGAGTCGATCAGGGCGGGAGAGATCAAGCGAGGCGAGGATGCCGCAGCGCAATAGAGCGGCCGCCCGTTGCAGGTTTTCCCCGGGCGACGTGTCCCAACGATGCGGGCGATTCTCCGGCTCCGGCGCCTGTACGTCGAGCATCGAATAGAGCGAGGCACCGAAGGCACGAGGAAGATCGAATCGAGACACCGCATAGTCGATGAGTTCGGGAATCTTGTTGCAATCGAGAGGGAGCAATGTAGTAAGTGGGACAAAGAGTCCCAGCTCGATGCATCCCAACGAGTATCGATCCGCCGCGATTCCTGTCAACTGTCGAGGTGCTGTGTATCCGGGGGCTCCGGTGGACCGGGGCGGATGCTCGTCGATGTTGTGGGCCATCTCGAAGTCGATGATCCGAATACCGGACGGTGAGCACATGACGTTGCCAGGGTGAAGATCGGCATGAACGATTCCGGCGTTGTGGAAGCTCTCGACTGCGGTAGTCAACTGTTGTGCAATGTCGAGTGCCCAGGTTCTGTATTCCGTTCGGGAACTGAGTGTCTGGTCCGCACGTATCAGTGGGTGACGGAGCGCAACTTCCTGATTCAGGGGAGTGCCGGCAGCGCGCTCGGTGACAAGGAAGTGGTGTCCCTCGCGCTCGAACAAGCTGATCGCAGAAGGTGTGTACGGGTTGTCGGCAAGGTGAGTCAACTTGTCGTACTCGTTACGGATGCGGTCGATTGCGTACCGGCCGTTTGCGTCCGGGGCGGTAAAGGGACGGCCTTCTTTGATGACCAGATCGATGCCGGCGTCGTCGAATGCGGAGTAGATCCCCCCGCTGTTGCTGAAGTGCAGGGCTTCATTGATCGAATAGGGGAATTCGTCATGTGATTTCAGCTTGTCTTGCTGCGCGCGAACGAAGTCCGGGATTTGTACCCAGTCCGGAGTTCTGAAGGAAGTGCCGCGCACATCGGGTTCGAGCGATCCGTCAGGACGCCGAATTGCCGGGACGCGATCGCCGAATGAATCGTAGGTCTGCATGGGCAGATACGCGCCGTACCGTAAGTAGAGCGGTCCCCGGTTCCATCGCACATCGCTGAGGATGTACGGCCCGTCGGCACCGGCGACAAGCTTGTCCAGTTCGGTGATGACACGTTGTGTGGCAACACCATCCGCCGGATAGATCGTGATGAATTTTCCGCTGGAAGTTCGATTGGCCTGCTTGCTGTTGGACAACATGAGGTCTGCTGCCGTCCGAAGAAATTTGAACGGCACATGATTGTGACCGCAATACACGGAAACGGTATCGAGCAGCTCCTGCGCGTTGGCTCGGGTAGCGGAGCAGTGAATCTTCCATCCTTGTTCTGGCAGCAGACCGTCGGGCGGTTGGAAGTAGTTCCACGGTCCACTTTGGGGACCGCGCCGCCAGAGCGACCAATCCACCGACTTCGCGGGGATAAAGTGCTGGTCAGTTGATGTATCTGGTCGGGTGACCGTTCTGATTCGGTCGTAGAAATGCGGGTCGGCACGCGTGAAGGCAACGTATCGCAGGTCCACGCCAAACCTCCCGGTCAGTCCCCCTGCGGTTGTCATCGATTGGTGCCACGCCCCGAATCCCCTGTGGCTTGGATTGCTTGTGGCGGAAGGTTATCCGATTCCGGACATTTCGGGCGAAGATTGAAAACCTATCATTCGAAAGTACTAATGAATGGCGTGGGCCAGGCGAGGTCACTGATCGCCCAGCTTTTAGTCGGCCGCATTTGTTTCGAGTTCGGAGGCCCCCTCTTGACGAGAGGATCAAGTCGGTGGTAATTCTTTAGCGAGCGCTAAGTCAGGGTGCTCCCTCGATCTCGGTCCGGTACCCGGCGCCACGAAACACGGGTGCCGGACCGCCCCAGCAATGCACGTCCTCGAAGGGAACGAAGATGACCAAGGCAGTGATCGTCGATGTAGTCCGGATCGCGTCCGGCAAGGGAAAGCCGGGCGGAGCACTGTCCGGGACGCACCCTGTCGAACTGATGGCCCACGTTCTGCGTTCCATCACCTCGCGAAACGGCCTCGACCCCGCCCTGGTGGACGACGTGATCGGCGGTTGCGTCGGCCAGGCCGGTGAGCAGGCGCTCAACATCACCCGCAGCGCGGTCCTCTCGGCCGGATTCCCCGAGTCGGTACCCGCCACCACGATTGATCGCCAGTGCGGATCAAGTCAGCAAGCTGCGCACTTTGCGGCGCAGGGCGTGATCGCCGGGGCCTACGACATCGTGATCGCGGCAGGCGTCGAATCCATGAGTCGTGTCCCGATGGGTACCACGACGATGGGGAAGGACGCTTCCGGTCCGGGCGTCGCGGCTCGCTACCCCGAAGGCCTGGTCAACCAGGGAATCTCTGCAGAATTGATCGCCGCCAAGTGGAAGCTTGACCGCGACGCTCTCGACGCATTCTCCGCGCAGTCCCACCAGCGGGCAGCAGAGGCAGCGGCGAAGGGGCTCTTCGACAAGGAGATTCTGCCGATCTCGGTGACCAACGCCGCCGGTGAGACCGTCTCGCATATCGTCGACGAGACGGTTCGCGCGTCTACTACCGCCGAGGGACTCGCCGGTTTGAAGCCGTCGTTCTACTCGGAGAAGTACGCGCAGCGCTTCCCCGAGGCGCAGTGGTCGATCACTCCCGGTAACTCGTCGCCGCTCACCGACGGCGCGTCCGCAGCACTGATCATGAGCGAAGAAATGGCGTCGAAGCTAGGGCTGACGCCGCGAGCTCGTTTCCATTCCTTCTCCGTTGCGGGCGATGACCCGATCTTCATGCTCACCGCACCCATCCCAGCCACCCACAAGGTGCTCGCTCGCGCGGGTCTGAGCATCGACGACATCGACACCTACGAGGTCAACGAAGCCTTCGCTCCCGTTCCACTCGCCTGGGCTCACGAGTTCGGCGCCGACCCGGCAAAGCTCAACCCGTGGGGCGGCGCGATTGCACTCGGCCATGCCCTGGGGTCCTCGGGTACTCGTCTGCTGACCACGATGGTCAACCACCTCGAGGCCACCGGCGGACGCTACGGATTGCAGACCATGTGCGAGGGCGCCGGCATGGCCAACGCCACAATCATCGAACGCATCTGAAACACATAACCTTTCGAAAGGAACTCTCATGATCGTCAACGACAGCGTCGCCGTCGTCACCGGTGGAGCATCCGGCCTCGGCCTGGCTACGACCAAGGCCCTTCTTGCCGACGGTGCCAGCGTCGTCATTATCGACCTTCCGTCGTCCAACGGTGAAGCCATCGCCAAGGAACTTGGCGACCGGGTCCGCTTCGCGGCTGCAGACGTCACCGACGAGGCTGCGGTCACCGCGGCACTCGACGTGGCCGAGTCCCTCGGACCCCTGCGCGTGGCAGTCAACTGCGCCGGAATCGGCAACGCAGTCAAGACGGTCAGCAAGAAGGGCGCTTTCCCGCTCGACGCGTTCAAGAAGGTCATCGACGTCAATCTGATCGGCACCTTCAACGTCCTTCGTCTTGCTGCGGAACGTATTTCGAAGACCGAGCCGATCGACGGTGAACGCGGCGTCATCATCAACACCGCTTCGGTCGCAGCGTATGACGGCCAGATCGGGCAGGCTGCGTACTCCGCGTCGAAGGGCGGCGTCGTCGGTATGACGCTTCCCATCGCCCGTGACCTCGCGTCGCTGCTGATCCGCGTCAACACCATTGCACCCGGCTTGTTCAAGACCCCGTTGCTGGCTGGACTGCCCGAAGCAGCCCAGGCGTCGTTGGGTCAGCAGGTGCCTCACCCCTCTCGCCTGGGTGATCCCAGCGAGTACGGCGCGCTTGCTGCGCACATCGTTTCCAACCCCATGCTCAATGGTGAGACGATCCGCCTCGACGGTGCAATCCGTATGGCACCGCGGTAATTTCGGCTATCACATGACTGGCGAGGTGGAGTCGGTGAGCTCGGTGGCAGTGGACTGGAGGTCCTTCCCGCCGCTGGTGATGACCGACATCCTGACGGCTTCGCTCGAGCTGTTCGACGAGAACGGTTACCACGGCACGACGGTGCGCCAGATTGCCAATCGTGTCGGGGTAACCGTTCCCGCGCTCTACTATCACCACGCGAACAAAGAGGCAGTCCTCGTCGCTCTGTTCGAGATCTCGATGAGTGAGCTGAATACCAGAACCGAAGCGGCAGAGGTGGAGGCCGGCGAAAATCCGGTACGACGCTTCGCCTTGGTGGTGGAGGCGATTGTTCTCTATATGACCCACCGGTCGCGGCATGCTGCGTTGGACACCGAGATCCGGCATGTCTCACCGGAAAGTCGAAGTCGGTACGCCGCCAGTCGTAAGCGGCTCGAGTTGCTGATGCGCAGGATCGTCGACGACGGTGTGGCATCGGGAGATTTCGCGGTCACCGATACCGAAGAGACCGTCCGGGCAATACTCGGTATGGCGCAGTCACTGCCGCGTTGGTTCCAGACCGGCGGTCCGATGTCACCGTCGCAATTGGCGGAGAAGTACGTCGACATCGCTTTTCACACGGTCGGCTATCGGCCGTAAAGTGCATCGCTCGTGAACGAAGGTGGGCAACAGGTCGAAAACCTGTTGCCCACCTTCAGTATTCATACTTCGGCATTCACTCGGTGTCAGAGTCGCGTAACTTCGAGTCCGCCCTCGTGGTAGTCGGCGCGAAGGCGTTTCTTGTCGAACTTGCCGACGCTCGTCTTCGGGACTTCCTGGACCACGGCCCAGTTCTCGGGCAGCTGCCACTTGGCAACCTTGTCCGAAAGGTACTGTTGCAGTTCGGACATGGTGGTTTCGGAACCAGCGCGAAGAACAACCGCAACCAACGGGCGCTCGTCCCACTTCTCGTCCGGCACGCCGATGACGGCAGCTTCGGTGACGTCAGGGTGACCCATGACGGCGTTCTCGAGGTCGACCGAGGAGATCCATTCGCCGCCGGACTTGATGATGTCCTTGGAGCGGTCGGACAGGCTCAGGAAGCCGTCGGCCGTGATGGATCCGACGTCACCGGTCTTGAGCCAGCCGTCGTTGAACTTGTCTTCCGCATCGACGCCGTAGTACGACCCGGTGATCCAGGGGCCGCGCACTTCGAGCTCGCCGACGGAAACGCCGTCGTGTGCAACAACTTTGCCGTCGTCGTCGATGAGACGTGCCTCGACGGATGCCGGGAAGCGGCCCTGAGAGTAGCGGTACTTCCACATCGCGTCGCCGGTGACACCGGCCGGCGGGCGGGCGACGGATCCGAGTGGGGAGGTTTCGGTCATGCCCCAGGCGTGCAGGACGGAGACGTTGTGGTCGGCTTCGAATGCGTGCATGAGGGCCGGCGGTACCGCGGACCCACCGATCAGAACCTCGCGCATCGAGGAGATGTCCTGCGGGTTCTGCTCGAGGTAGAGGTGCAGGCCCTGCCAGATGGTGGGGACGGCTGCGGCGAACGTCGGCTTCTCGCTGGCGATGATCGCAGCCAACGGGGCAGGCTGGAGGAAGCGGTCGGGCATGATCAGCGAAGCACCGATCATGAATGCGGCGTAGGGAAGTCCCCACGACATGGCGTGGAACTGAGGCACCACGGCGAGTGCACGATCGCCCTGCGCGAGGTTGGGGCCGTCGCTCATGCAGACCTGCATGGAGTGCAGGTAGATCGAACGGTGGGAGTAGACGACGCCCTTGGGGTCACCCGTGGTGCCGGACGTGTAACACATTGCGGCAGCGCTCAGTTCGTCGACCTCGGGCCAGTCGAACTCGGTGGGCTGATCGGCGATCAAGCCCTCGTAGGTGTGAACCTGCACTCCCTCGGGAGCTTCGAGTCCTGCAGTGGAGGAGCCGGTGACGACGATGTGTTTGACGGTGGTCAGCGACGGAAGCTGCGGAGAGAGAAGCGGAATCAGGGACGGGTCGACGATGATCACGCGGTCCTCGGCGTGATTGGCGACATGGATCAACTGCTCGGGGAACAGACGAATGTTCAGGGTGTGGAGCACAGCGCCCATCGAGGGGATCGCCAGGTACGCCTCGAGGTGCTCGGAGTTGTTCCACATGAACGTGGCGACTCGCTCGTCGCCCTCGACGCCGAGCCCGCGCAGGGCGTGCGCGAGCTGAGCACAGCGCTTGCCGACGTCAGCGTAGGACACACGGCGCGGGCCGGACTCGGTCCACGTGACAACCTCGGAGGCGCCGTGAACGGAGGCACCGTGGCGGAGAAGTTGAGCAATGGAGAGGGGGGCGTCTTGCATGGTGCTCAGCATGGGCTGCTCCTGTGTGGTGTGTGAGACCGGTGCTTTTGCCCACGGGTCGTCACAAACGATGTGCTGTGGCTGCCAGATTAGTCACAGCCCCGAAGTGCTCGCTAGTGACCCACTGCACTGGCGAAGAACCACGCTATGAGTAGCGCTCCCGGATCGACTACTCCGCGAGCGGCTTCGCCCACATAACTTGCACGTCCGCGGTTCGCGAGCATGGTTTCGGTCGACTCCGCCCCGGCCGCTGCGGCTTCCGCTGCGCTCGCCAGCGCAGCATCTCGATCGGCTTCCGAGCTCACGGATTGCTCCAACGACTCGACCGCCGGAACTATCGCGTCGACCATCGTCTTGTCGCCGACGCGTGCGCCGCCGAGCGAGGTGATGTTGTCGAGTCCCGCTCGCGCTGCAGCCGCGATCGCGCCGAGGTCGAGTTCGGAGTCCGCCGAGTCTGCGGCAACGCGGAAGAAATGCCGGAACCAGATGCCGAACAATGCGCCGGAGGTGCCACCGGCGTGGCCGAGGTACGCCTGTGAGACTGCATCGAATATCGTTGCGGTGGAGTACGTGTCACGGATCGCCGAGATGTCGAGTTGATCCAGTGCGGCCACCATGTTGGTCCCGAAATCGCCGTCGCCCGCTCGTCGGTCGAGATCGGTCAGTGCCGGTTCCTGATCCAGTACCTTCTCGGCCCAGTCCGCAATCCAGCTTCCGACGAAGCTGCTTTCGGCGGTGCGTGAGGTGTCGGGTGTGAATGTGGGACCGAAAGATTCGCGCGTGCCCATGCCGGTGTACTCACGCGCTATAGCATTCGGCCAGGCGGGCGCTTTTGTTGGTGCGTCCCATAATTCGAGGATTTCTTTGTCTGTGCGAACAAGGGTGATGGACGCGCCTGCCATGTTCAATGCAGTGACGAAGGTTCCGATCAGTGTCCGCTCGATGTGAATTCCCTGTTCGTCCAGATAATCTCCGAGTTCGGCGAACAGAAGTTGCAACTCCAGCGGGTGGGTGGCGCCGAGACCGTTGACGACGGCGATGACGCGGTCGCCTTCGGCGAGACTCAGGGACTTGATGATCGGGCCCGTCAGCCGCCGCACCAATTCCGGTGCGGGCAGGGCGTCCACGCGTTCTGTGCCGCGTTCGCCGTGGATGCCGATACCGAGTTCCATCTGACCCGCCGGCAAGTCGAACGACGGCTCGTCAGCCCCCGGCAAAGTGCATGGGCGAAGGGCGACGGCCATGCTCCGAGCGGAGTGCGCGACGTGTTGTCCGATCCGGGTCACCTCGGCCAGGTCGTCGCCGCGGGCGGCGGATGCGCCGCAGACCTTCTCCACCACGATGGTTGCCGCAGTACCGCGTCGTCCCGGACCGCTGCCGTCTGCGCGTTCGGTCGCGACGTCGTCGTCGACCAGGACGACGTCCGTATCGATCTTGTCCTCGCGTAGCAACTCTCGGGCGATACCGAAGTTCATCACATCGCCGGTGTAGTTCTTCACGATGTGAAGGACGCCGCCGCCGGCGTCGGCAGCCTTGGATCCCTCGTGGATCTGAAGTGCATTGGGTGAGCTGAAGACCAATCCGGGGCAGACGGCTGTGAGCATTCCTTCGCCGATGAATCCGGCGTGCATGGGTTCGTGGCCTGAACCGCCGCCGGAGACGAGCGCGACCCGTCCGCGGGGAAGTGGCCTTGCGCGTGTGAGGTACCCAGGGTCGGGATTCCACGCGATGTCGTCGGTGGATGCGATCAACCCACGGAGTGCGTCGGGAACAAATGTCTTTGCGCTGCGCATGAACATCACTTCAGAGTAGGTCTAACGTCGACTTCGGGCACGGATCACGATCGACGAGAGGTGGACGGCGTGAAATTGGGGTTGGTACTTGCCGGTGGCGGCGTTGCGGGAATCGCCTGGGAAACAGGTTTTCTGTTGGGCCTTCAGGACAAATCACCGGACACTGCCGCTGCGCTGCTGACGGCGGACGTGTTGATCGGCACTTCCGCAGGTTCCACGGTGAGCGCTCAGATAGCGAGCGGCGTGACACTGCAAGAGCTTTTCGACGCACAAACAGCGGAGGCGACCGGCGAAATCGACCCGAAGGTCGATGTCGAGGTACTCGGTCAGATGTTCGTCGACGCGATCGCAGGATCGCAGGACCGGGCCGAGCAGCTCCGTTTGCTCGGCGAAGCAGCGATGAGAGCCGATACCGTCGAACCTGCCGTGCGTCGCGCGGTCATCGAGGCGAGGCTGCCCAATCGGTTGTGGCCCGACCGGGAGTTGCGCATCCCGGCGATCAACGCACAGACCGGTGAGTTGAGGGTGTTCGGCAACGCTGACGGCGTAGAACTGATCGACGCAGTCGGAGCAAGTTGCGCCGTACCAGGGGTGTGGCCGGTAGTCGTGATCGAGGGCGAGCGGTACATGGACGGCGGAATGGCGAGTGGCTCGAATGTTCATCTGGCTGCCGACTGCGATGTGGTCGTGGTTCTTTCACCCGCAGCCGACCCCGCCCCGAATCTTCTGGGCGGCAGTCTACGAGAGGAAATCGACGTGATGACGCCCTTGCCCGTGCTGCCTGTCTTCGCCGACGACGCCGTCGTCGAAGCGATCGGAACGAACTCGCTTTCACCGACAACCAGGCGCCCCGCAGCCGAACTCGGCCGCGAACAGGGCCGTCGAACCGCCGACGAGATCGCCGCGTTTCTGGTGACGGCATGAGCGCCGCACGGATTGCCGTCGTCGTGCGCCCGGAGCAATCTCCGGAAGATCTGGTTCGACATGCCAGGTATGCCGACGAAGTCGGTATCGACGAGGTCTGGTTGTGGGAAGACTGCTTCTTCGGCGGAGGAATAGCCACTGCTGCAACTGTATTGGCTGAGGCCGATCGCGTGGGTGTGGCGATCGGTGTGCTGCCGACCCCGATGCGCAACACCGCGATCACGGCGATGGAGATTTCAGCGCTGGCCAGAGTTCATCCGGATCGACTACGGGTTGGCTTCGGTCACGGCGTTCAGAGTTGGATGCGGCAGATCGGGGCCAAAGCCGAATCGCCGTTGACCCTCCTGCGGGAGCAGTTCGGAGCGGTGGAGAGGCTACTGCGCGGTGAGTCGGTGACGGTGTCCGGTCGATACGTGAATCTCACGGACGTGACGCTGGCGTGGCCACCGGAGACGGTGCCGCAGTTGCTCGTCGGCGCCACGGGGCCAAAGACTTTGGCACTCAGTGGCGAGTTGGCGCAGGGCACCGTGCTCTCGGGTGGGACGACCCCGGACGGCGTGCGTCGGGCGATCGCTCACATCGGGGCGTCGGATCACGAGGTTGTCGTCTACGTCATCTGTGCTTTCGGTTCCGGCGGTCGTGAGCGCGCCCTTGCCGAGGCCGCAGCGTCCGGTAGCGAGTCGCCGGAGGATGCGATTGCCGTGGGCAACGCGGCCGAAGTCGCGGCAGCAGCACGGCGATGGGTTGCAGCAGGTGCAACCACCGTGGTACTCCAACCGACTGTTGACGAGCCGGATGTCCGCGAGTTCATTCGCTTTGTCGCGCAGGAGGTTCAACCCCTGGTGGCGTAGTTCAGAAGGTTACTCTGGACAGAACCGCGTCGATGTCGGCAGTGCTCACGTCGCGATGTGTCACGAACCGAACCTTCCCGGCAACGGTGACCGCGCCGACGTCGACAGCGGCGAGCTGAGCAACGGTGACCGACGGATCAGCTGTCGCGGCCAGAACGATGTTGGTGGCAGGTTCGTCGACGGCCCAACCGCGTTCACGAAGCCCCGACGCGAGGCGCTGCGCGTTGTCGTGATCGTCGGAGAGGCGAGCTTGTGAGCGCAACGCGACGATGCCGGCTGCGGCCAGCACTCCGCCCTGACGAACGCCGCCGCCGAGCATCTTGCGGATCCTTCGGGCTTCGGTGATCAATTCGGGTGATGCGGCGAGTATCGAGCCGACCGGCGCACCGAGTCCCTTACTCAGGCACACCTGAACGGTATCGGCGCCGGAAGTCAATTCGGTGGGCGAAACATCGAGTGCAGCAGCGGCATTCCAGAGACGGGCGCCGTCGAGGTGAATCTTCAAGCCGCGTGATCGGGCTGCGTCGACCAGCTTCGTCCATTCGGTCGGATTCATGACGGCACCGCCGGCGAAGTTATGAGTGTTCTCGAGACAGAGCAGCGTGGTGTTCAACGCGAAGTACGGGCCGGGGGAGCCCGCCGCCTTCACAACAGTCTCGGGGGTGGGACGTCCGGGTCCGCCGTCGTGCGGCAACGCCATCGGCATTCCCTGGGCGAGCCAGGCAGCGGTGCCCAATTCGGAGCCCAAGACGTGAGAGTGTTCCGGTGCCAGGAACTGATCGCCGCGGTGAAGGTGCAGCATCAGCGCAATCAGGTTGCCCATCGATCCGCTCGGCACCCACAGTGCCGCCGGTAAACCCAGAGTGTGCGCCACCTCTTCCTCGAGCGCCGCCATGGTCGGGTCGTGATCGAGGACGTCGTCACCGACCTCGGCGTCGGCCATCGCCTTCCGCATCTCCGCATCAGGCTTGGTGACGGTGTCCGAGCGTAGGTCGATGTACGACGAAGTCATGGCTCATTCGATCAAGCCGCGTGTTCCGGCGTCAAACCGCGGTATTTCCAGGACGGCTCTTCCGGCCTGATAAATCGATATCGCTGAGGATGCCTTCCGTGTGATGATGAGCGTCGGCAATAGCCGGTGACGAGAACAAGAAGTGGAAGGGGACAGGCATGCGCGACTGGAAGCAAGCGTTGCACCTGCGCGGGCACTCACCCCGCGGTATTTCCCATCCCGCATTCGGGGAACAGAGCGGCGCTGGATATATGCCGTTCCCCATTTCTTGCATTTGCTCCTGACCCGTCTTCGTGTCCAGGAGTTTCACTCCTCTACACGAACTGAGAACTCTCATGCGGAACCCGAACCGCGCACTTGCTCACAGTTGGATGAACCGCCCCGTCCGGGTACTCAACGCCACGTACGAGTACCTCGGTGAAGTGAGCGCCGATCGTGCGGTCGTCCTGATCGCCACCGGCTCCGCGCAGTCCGCCGAAGACGTGATCCCGATATTTCCGGTGCGCTCCAAGCACGTCGAAATCCCACTGCCGAGGACGATCCTGCTCGCCGAGTACGTGTACGTTGCTCACCGGGTGACGGTCACCGATTCCAGTCGGGCCACTTTTGCCGGTGTCTTCGACCGGGACGGTCGTCAATGTGCGTACTGCGCCGCCCGGGCAACGACCATCGACCATGTCCAGCCGCGGAGCCGTAACGGGCCCAACACGTGGGGAAATCTGGTGGCGTGCTGCAGTTCCTGCAATCAGCGCAAAGCGGATCGCACACCGGCCGAGGCCGGTATGCGGCTGCTGTGGGAGCCGAAGGCACCTCGGCGCATCGAGAAAGTGCAGCAGGAGATCTGGCGTCAATTGAGTCGGACGTGACGGTCGGAAGGAGTAAGTGATGTGCGCTGACGAAATCTCGAATCTAGCTGAGCTTCTGCCGATCTCGGACGACCGAACCTGGTGGCAGGCGGAATGTCGAGGAGACCCCGAGCCGGACCGCTGGTTTCCCTTTCCGTCCGAGGGATACGACTACGCGACCGACGTGTGCAACAGGTGCCCGATTGCGGAATCGTGTCGCGAATTCGCCTCTGCCACTGGCCAGACCGGAATCTGGGGAGGAGTGAAGTTCGAGCAGGGCAGGATCGTCGCGGCGTGAGGGATCAGATTCCCGGCTCCGCGGCGATCGTACCGGCCGATACCGCCCGGCACAGAGCGTCGTGGTCACGTTCGGTTTGATCGGCGTAGAGCCGAGCAAACCGGGTGAGGGCGGTGTCGACCGTGTCCGAGGTTCCCAGGTAACCGGAAATCAGTGACGCGCCACTGGTTCGTGCGTGTCCCTTGGCCAGTAGGCGACCGCAGATCGCGACATAGTCGGTCAAGGCTGCTGCATCGATGTTGTTCAGGTCCACAGAACCTTTCATGTTCCGGAACTGACGGACGTAGTACTGGCGGTCGTCCACGGTGCACCACCCGAGCAGTGGATCACTGACCGTCTGGAGAGCTTGCTGGTATTCCGCGACGCGTCGTCCTTGGTGGTCGTGCCAGGCCGAGTCGCCGTGCACGAAGGGCGCAACTACGGATCGGCGAGCCTGTTTGAGCTGCAAGAAGATGACGTCGTCCGGGATGCTCCCTTCGCACAGGGCGACATAGGCGCGCAGAGCGACACTCCCGACTCCGACAACCCGGTGCGCGACGTCGATGACGTTGTATCCCGAGACGACTCGGCGCCAGTGTGGTGCAAGGGTTTCGAGATACTCGTCCAGACCCTCCAGGAGGAAGTCGGTGTCCTGTGGCGTGAGTCGTGTTGTGAGCGGCGGGTTCTCGACCAACTGGCGCCGTCCGTGATCCTCGACGGTGAACCGCGGCACCGCATGGTCACTCGTACGCCGCCGGGCGCGCTCCGCGGCGCGCCTGATCTCGGCCAGCAACCCAGGATCGGTGACGTGGTCGGTGAGTCCGTCGAGATCGACCCGGTCGAAGGAGCGATCGAACAGCGGACGCTCGGACAGCTTCGCCAAGTGGAGGCGATACGCGGACACACACGAGGTTGTTGCTGTTTCGCATTGAGCTTCGGTGAGACCGTTCTGCCGACCGGCCACCCAGATGCTCGCAGCCAGCCTTCGTAGATCCCATTCCCAGGGGCCGGGATGTGCTTCGTCGAAATCGTTGAGGTCTATGACAAGTTCGCGTTCCGGAGATCCGTAGAACCCGAAGTTTCCGACGTGCGCATCTCCACAGATGACGGGAGTGATGCCGGTG
This sequence comes from Rhodococcus sp. C-2, assembly GCF_027854095.1. Classification (NCBI taxonomy): domain Bacteria; kingdom Bacillati; phylum Actinomycetota; class Actinomycetes; order Mycobacteriales; family Nocardiaceae; genus Rhodococcus; species Rhodococcus sp. C-2. The sequence continues at coordinate 384,095 of NZ_JAQGFI010000003.1, forward strand.
GACGGCAGCTGCGCCATGTCCTCTGCCATCAATCCGGCGGTACCGCGCAGGAATCCGTATGGCGAAGCGACCATTCGCCCCACACGGATCGGAACCAACCAGTCGAGTCTTCCCTCGTGTGCCGTGTTGACCTGATCGACCGGGTCACGTCGATCGGATGGGGGCGTCCAGTCGCCGAGCGACGATCGCGCCACTCGCTTGCGCAGGCCTTTCCCGATCTTGCGACGCTCACTGCGGGGCGTCTGACGCGCCCGCAAAGTCGCCCTGCCGTCCGGTTCGTTCTCGAGAGCCAGCTGACCGGCAGGCCTGTTCAGCGGGTCCATGTCGGGCTCTCTTTCGTCGGGCGTGCGAAACTCGCGCTCGATCTTATGCCCGCCGGATTGTGCGCCGCGCGACGAGTTCCTTAACTACCCGCCTGGGCAATCAACTCGACAGCGCGGTCGGCGCACAGTTCAGGATCCGGCATTCTCCCGATACCGAGGCATTCGACAACGGCGAACGACGCATCCGGTGTGGTTTCCACGCCGAGCGCCCACCCGAAGTAGTGATTCCAGGCGAGTACGGCTCGGTGGCCACTGTGCTGCGGAATCTCGCTGCCCAGAACGAGTACTGCGTCGAACGCGGGGCCGTCGCACCAGATGACCGATTCGGCGAAGGTGGAGCTGGCGACGGCGACTACGTACCTGTGACAAGTCGATTCACTCGGAATGGCGATGTGTGCACGCATGGTCGCTCCTCCGGCTCGGTTGCGATCGGAGGGTTCCCCGTTGCCGGCGCCGAAAAAACGCTTGTCAGATTACGTCCCGGCCACAGATCTACGACGCAGACGGTGCCTGAGATGTTTTTGTGCTGCCCGCGCGACCGAGCGAGTCGAGAGATACTGTTCGGCCGGTATCAACCGGGAACCGAACAAGTAGAACCTTCGGGCTTCGTCGTGGTCGTGGGTGGCCGCGGAGATGAGCAGACGTTCGATCGCGGTGAACTTTCGCCCACCGGCGTAACCACTCATGTAGTCGATGTGATTCGTCATACTCGCTCTGGCGCTACGGTATTCGGTCAATGCAGCGTTCACGTTCCGATGTGAGTCGAGTGTGTCTGCCGGCGTCTCCGTCAGCATGTGCGCGGTCGCATCGACCAGCATCTGAGCGGTCTCGAGTGCCCACGAGCATCCGATACCCCACAACGGGTCGTTGGTTGCCGCAGCGTCGCCGATGAGTGCGAACCCGTTACCTACGGGTTCGGTGAGGGTTGTGGAGAAGTGTTTGGTACCAACGATCTTTCCGACGATGTGCTCTCGCCGAACAAGCGGAGCGCCGGGTAATGCGTTGGCGTACTCGAGGAAAGCAGTAGACAGGTCGTCAGCGAACGAGCCGAGCTTGTCGAGGGCAGGGAAGACCACCAGCACGCTGATTCCGCCGTCGTTGGGGAGCAGATAGGCGACGTCGGGATCCATGAACCACGACAATGACGTTTCTCCGCCGGGTCGTTCAAGTCCGGAGAGTTGGGCGAAATAGCTGAAACGCCCGTTGGATGCAGTCACGGAGTCACAACGAGCGGATCGTGCGACGGTCGAATCCTTGCCGTCCGCTCCGACGGTCAATCGTGCTTCGACAGTGAAGACCGAACCCTGTTCGGTGCCGTAGACGCCCGCAGTAGTGCCGTTCTCGGTCAGTAGTCCGGAAACGCGATGCCCGAGAAGAAGGTCGACGTTCGGGTAGTCGTTCGCGAGTTGGCGCAGTAGGGGGTCGAGAGTTTCCCTTCGGACGTTGAACCCAGGTGGCGGTGAGTTCTCTGCGGCATCAGGGGTGATCATTCCCCACGGGGTCCAGAATGTCGGAACGGTTTCCACCATTCCCAGGGCGAGCAGTTTTTCCGTGGCGCCGAGTCGTTGCAAGATCGGGGCACCGCACGGTTGCAGGTGGTGAGTGCACAGGACTTTGTGCGCCCGGATGTCGGAGCGAGCGTCGAGAAGCGCTATCCGCAGACCTTGCTGGGCGTACATGATTGCGGCCGCGCATCCCGCGATGCTCGCGCCGACAATCACAACGTCATACTTTTCCCGTGCCTTCGAAGTCACTCGATCAGCTTAATGCATAAGGTTATAACTTAAATATGACTGGATTCAGTCATCGTGTTCGGGCGTTAAGTCCCGAACTGCGGCCCGGATGGACTGTTCACGAAGCTCGTTCTCTCTGCGCAGTTCACGACGCCGACGCCCGGCCTCGAATCGCTGCCTCGCGATTGTTCCGGTCGGCCGGAGTTGGGGTACCTCAGCCGGTTTCCCGTCGCTTCCCATCGCCACCATCGTGAAATAGCAACTATTGGTGTGTCGAGATTTTCCGAGAAGAATGTCTTCGGTTTCGACTCGAATTCCGATTTCCATCGAGGTGCGCCCGGTGTAATTGACGGAAGCGCTGAACGTGACGAGTTCGCCGACATGCACCGGTTCGCGGAACACCACACGATCCACCGACAGAGTCACGACGTAGGTCTGGGCATATCGACTCGCGCACGCATAGGCAACCTGGTCGAGAAACTTCAGAATCGTTCCGCCGTGCACGTTGCCCGAGAAGTTTGACATGTCCGGCGTCATGAGGACGGACATGGACAAGGTTTGTTTCGATGCTTGCTGCGATGCTTGCTTCAATTCAGGTAGGGAGTTCGATTCAGACATCAAGCGGGCCTCTTCGGTTCGGTGGACGGTGAAGAGACCGTATCCGGCAAAGAGGGTTACCCGCGCGTTCGGAAGAGCGCGGTGTCAGAGTTCGGGACAGTGCCCGTGTGGAGGACGTATTCGCTGGTGGCGACGGGGCCGGCCGCGCTCGACCTGAGATAGGGTGCGAGCGTCGAGCGGAGGTGCGCTGACATCGAAGCCCAATTCCCTGCGCCTCGAACCGCCTCGCGAAAGTTCTTCAACGCCGGCGCCTGGTCGCACAGTTCCTCGGCGGGATCCGAACCGGCTGGTAGTTGCCACTCGAGCAGGTGCGAGGCCGAGCTCACCGACTCCAATCCAGCTGCTGCCTTCTCGAATTCGCTCGGGCTCGACCATGTCGTCGGTAGTGGTGTGATGCCATTCCACGCAGAGGCGGCCTCCCTTCGGAGTGCTGCTGCCCACCCGTTCTCCGACCATGTTGCGACACAAATGCTTCCACCCGGGCGGGTCACCCGCATCATCTCTGCGAGGGCGATCGCAGGGTTGGGACAGAAGATGATCCCGAAGATGCTGACACAGGCGTCGGCGCTCGAATCCGACCACGGCAGAGACTGTGCATCGCCGATCGTGAAAGTGGGTTCGGTAGTTCCGGGGCGAGGAATCCAGCGTTCGCGCGCGACCACCAGCTGGCTGGCGGAGAGGTCGAGTGCGTGGACCGCGATCCCGGACTGGGCCGCCGGGAGCGTAAAGTTCCCCGTTCCGGCGCAGACGTCGTACGCCGTGCTCACGTGCCCGATCGAGCGCAGTGCCTCTGTCGATGCAGGTGAGAGTTGTTCGGCAAGAGGGGAATATGCCGCACCGTTCCAGTTTCCCCGATTCACGACAAGCTCCTTTCGACTGCGTCGATGACCGTATCGAGCGCTGCGCCTGCCGCACGCGCTGCTTCGCCGGGGTTGCGTTCCTCGATGGCAGCGATCAAGGGTCGGTGCTCGTCGACGTGGAAACCTGGACCGACACTGACGGCGGACAGCGAATCCGTCACGGCGGCAAGGACTCCCCGGTAGACGTCGATCAGTGCGGAATTGTGGGACGCCTCGACGATCGAAAGGTGCAAGGCCATGCCGGCTTCGACAGTGAAGCCGCCGACGTGACCGGGGTGGGCATTCCAGGCTGCATGTATCCGCGCGAGATCTTCGGGGGTGTGGCGCTGCGCTGCAAGTCGCGCGGCTTCGACCTCGAGTCCGCGTCGCAGGCTCAGTACGTCGAGAACGTCACCTATGGCGAGCCTGCGCCCGAGTAGTCCTTCGACCGGCGACGCCGCCATGACGTACACGCCGCCACCGTGACGAACGGACAGAACTCCGGCGTGGGCAAGCGCCCGTACCGCTTCGCGCATGGTGTTTCGGGCGACTCCCAATTCTTCGACCAATGCGGTCTCCGGCGGGAGTTTTGATCCGACGGGCCATCGACCGGTCGAGATCGCCTCCTCGATCGCCGCGGCGACGATGTCTACCTTGCGTCCGGAATCGGCCATGTATGTCACCTCGGATAAGTGGGTCAATGACTTGATCGAGGTTAGCGTGCCCGACCAAGTGGGTCAATGACTCGGAAATTACCCGCGTACGTCCAGGCTGCGGGCGTAGTGCTCCTTGAATACCTCGAGATGTGCCCAAGATTCCAAGCCGCTGACACCGTCGATCCCGCGGATTCGTTCGGACAGCGCATGCAGGTCGCTCGAGGAGTTGGCGGCAACCGTCGCGATCACGTCGTATCGTCCGAGGGTCCGGGCGAGGAATTCGATTCCGGGCAGCGACTCGATCTCCGATACCGCGTTGTCGTCCCGTGAGCCCAGATTGACGCCGATGCCCATTGCCAGCGTTCGGCCACCACCTCGCCGCTTGACGACAGCGCCGACGCGCAGTGCCGTGCTCGCGATCAGATGATTGACCCGGTTGCGCACGGCGCTCGGCGACAGTCCGGTGTGTTCGGCCAGCTCGAGAAAGGGCATTCGCCCGTTGCGCTCGAGCAGTTCGATCAACGCGACATCTGTCGAGTCGAGTCGGATATCGGCTTGTAAAGCGGTCTCGGGCATGAAGATTCCCTTGATGACGTCGACGTAGACCAGCGTGCTCACGGATCGAACGCCACGTTGTGAGCGGAGTTCGGCGATGGCACGGTACAGATCGTCGTGACTGGGCACCCGAAGTTCCGCAATCACGTTGTACTGCCCGCTGACTGCCGAGATGTAGACGGCGGCCTCGGATGCGATCAACGCGTCCAGCACCGGGGTCATCGGTCCGGACACTGCGATCGAGACGTGTGCAAGCGCCTTCAGCCCGAGAAGTTCGGGGTGCGCGACGGCCACTACGGACACCGTTCCCGAGTCGAGTAGCGCCTGCACTCTGGTGGACACCGCCGCTCGTGGGGCGTCGACCGCCACGGACAGTTCGCGGTACGTCGCTCGCCCGTTGCGCTGAAGTGCGGCAATGAGCTTGGAATCGAGATCGACCGTCATGGTTGCCCCAACTTTTCCAGAGATTTTTCTGTATGAGCTTCCTATTAGAACAGTCGCATGTGGCCATGGATGATGTGGATAAGTGCAGAAATGCTCGAAAACTCATACAAAAAAGTTGTATACCGCCTGGTCTGAAACTTTGATGCATTGCATAGCTCCAGGTCAGGGCGTAGTTTTCGCTCAACACGCAGTGACCTGCACCACCATCTCGACGAAGGACCACCATGCGCAAGTTGCACACGCACGAAGCCTCGCCTCTCGACGCCACCGGCACGATCTTCACCGGCGCCAAGATCCACACCGTTGACGACAGCACGGTGGGAGCCGAAGCGTTCCTGGTGTTCGGAAACCGCTTTGCAGCGGTGGGAACGCTCGAGGAATGCCGCACGGAGGCGCGTCGGCTGAGCACTCGCACAACCGCGGTGGTCGAACTCGACGGCGCCACCGTCGTCCCCGGCTTCGTCGATCCACATGCACACCCGTTGATGTACGGGCAGATGCTCAGCTGGGTGGACTGTGGGCCGGAGAAGGCACATTCCATCCCCGGAATCATTGCGCTACTTCAGGAAGCGGCGCTCACAGCACCTGCGGGTGTCCCGATTCGCGGATACGGCTACGAGCACCGCAACCTGATCGAAGGGCGTCACCCGCTCAAGGAAGAGCTCGATCAGGTGGCCACCGATCGCGAGGTCTACCTCATGAACGCGAGCGGTCACGGCGGCGTCGTCAACTCCTTCACTTTCGACAAGCACGGTATCGACGCGAGCACCGAGAATCCGGCCGGTGGCGAGTTCTTCCGAGATGAAGACGGCGAACTCACCGGTGAGCTCTCCGACGCCGCGTGCAACATTCTCACCGGCGTCAACGGAGTGAAGGTCGGCCATCACGGCCCCAACTTCCATCTCGAGGACGAGCCGGAAGAGCACCTTCGCCAGCTGTCGGTCGCTCAGGACAAGTTCCTGGCCGGTGGCGTCACCACCATCGGTGACTGCCAGGTGACCCGGCGTGAATTCGACATGTACCTGCGTCTGGCCGAGCAGGATCAGCTCAAGACCCGCGTCAGCATGTACATGCTCAGCCACCTCCTCGATCACGTCATCGACACGGGAATGCACGGAGCCTTCGGCAATTCGCGGCTCGCGTTCGGCGGCATCAAGTTCTACGCCGACGGCACACTCGGAGGCTGGACCGCATACTTCCCCGACGGCTACGTGGGCGACCCGTGCCGCACCGGGCAGCTCTACCACGAGCCGGCGGACTACTCGGAGCTGATTGCCAAGGCACATTCGGTGGGTCTGCAGACCGCCACGCACGCTCAGTCACCGACCGCCATCGACATGGTGCTCGATGCCATCGAAGCTGCGCAGAAGGCTCACCCCGACGCCGACGCTCGTCACCGCATCGAGCATTGCGGACTCCCGACGGCCGAGCAGATCGCAAGGATGAACCTGGCCGGCGTCTACCCGGTGAACCAGCCACAGCACTACTACAACTGGGGCGAGGGCGTCACCGCTGCGATCGGCACTCCGGGCGAGCGGTTCAACCCGCTCGGCGAGTTCATCGCTGCCGAAGTTCCCGTGACCATCAGCTCCGACGCCCCCGTCGCAGAGCCGAAGCCGCTCGAAGCAATTCAGGCAGCCGTTACTCGTGTGACGCGTCAGGGCCATCAGCTCGGCTCCGATGCACTCCGCATCACCGCCGACCAGGCATTGCAGGCTCATACCCTCAACGGTGCGCGTGCGCTGGGCCGCGAAGCAGAGCTGGGCAGCATCTCGGTCGGCAAGCGGGCCGACTTCGTCATTCTGGGCGCGGATCCCCTCGAGGTTCCGGCCGACGCGATTGCGCAGATCGAGGTCCGAGAGACCTGGATCGACGGCGAACTCGCACATTCAGGTCATAACCACCTATTGTCGAGCACTTCGACCACCGAGGAAAAGTAATGAACCGAGAGCAACAGATCGTGAAGGCCCGCAAGGCGGGATTTGCAGCCTTCGTCGGTACAACTATCGAGTGGTACGACTTCTACGTGTATGCCACGGCAGCCGCCCTGGTGTTCGGTGACATCTTCTTCCCACCCGGAACCGACCGCCTGACCGGCGTTGCGGCGGCGTTCGCGACATACGCCGTCGGTTTCTTCGCTCGCCCGCTCGGCGGAATCGTGTTCGGCCATGTCGGTGACAAGATGGGCCGACGCACCGCATTGGTTGTGACTTTGACGCTGATGGGTGCAGGCACGTTCCTCATCGGCATGTTGCCCACTTACGCGTCGATCGGGTTCTGGGCGCCGTTACTGCTGGTACTGCTCCGCTTCGTCCAGGGCTTTGCCGTCGGCGGCGAATGGGGCGGCGCGGTCCTGATGGCCGTCGAGCATGCACCCGAGGACAAGAAGACCTTCTACGGCGGTTTCGCTCAGCTGGGCAACCCGGCCGGCGCGCTCCTGGCCACAGGTTTCTTCAGCATTCTCTCCACCTTCGGCGACGACGCTCTGCGCGAGTGGGCTTGGCGACTGCCGTTCCTCTGCTCGGCGCTGCTGATTCTCGTCGGCTTGGTCGTTCGCCTGAAGGTCGAAGAGTCCCCGGTTTTCGAATCCGAGGTGAAGTCCGCGGACGTACCGGAAATGCTCCCGCTCAAGTACGCGCTGGTGACCAACTGGCGCCCGATCATCCTGGGCATCGGCATTCTGCCCGTCGCAGTCGGCGGCTACTACCTCGTGACGACCTTCATCACGGCATACGCAACCGACCCCGATGTCGGATTGTCGGAGACGTTGATTCTCAACGCGCTGAGTGTCGCTGCAGTGGTCGAATTGATCGCGACTCTCGGCGTGGCGTGGCTCGGCGACAAGGTGGGACGCGTCCGCGTCGTCATCTGGGGCCTTGCGGCAGTCGCGATTCTCGCAGCGCCGCAGTTCCTGGTGCTGAAGTCCGGATCCGTGTTCCTGATCTTCCTGACCTTCGCTGTCATGCGACTGGTGCTGGCGGCCACGTACGGCCCGATCGCCGCCGTCCTGTCGCAGATGTTCAAGCCGCAGGCCCGCTACACAAGCATTTCGTTGGCGTACCAGGGTGCAGGCGCGATCTTCGGTGGGTTGTCTCCGCTGGTGTCGACGCTGATGTACAAGGCAACCGGCAGCATCTGGCCGGTCATCGCACTGCTGATCGGCATGTGCGTCCTGAGCATCGTCTGCCTGCTCTTCGCTCCGCAGCATGTGGACGAGGCGACAGATACCGACGGTGCTCCGCAGGGCCTGAACAAGGAATCGGCTTCCGCCTGATTGCCGAGAGTCGGCTTCCGCCTGACTGCCGAGAGTCGGCTTCCGCCTGACAACTGAAAACACGACAGCCGGGGCAGTACACGATTTCCGTGTACTGCCCCAGCTGTCGTTTCAGGTCAGTTGTCGTTCAGCGCCGGTTACGCGCCGACGAGATGGCGATGAAAATGATCGCTGCGTCGGTGGGCCTGGCTGAGATTTCTGATCTCACGCAGCCAGAAGTGAGACGCCAGCGTGTTACTGCTTCCGTAACCAGTGCCGGACGTGTCTTCGTCGATCAGGGCGACAAGCGCTTTGATCAGGCTGGTGACCTTGAGGTTGTTGGTCTGAGAATGTCGGAGCAACAGCTCGGCGGCTTCGTCGGTGCTGCAACGGTAGAGGGTGCAGACGATTTCGATACCGCGCTCGCGGATCCGGCCCGAAGTAGTCGGGATCCGTAGACCGTTCGTCGAGTTGCTGTTCGTCTGGTTGTTCGTGTCGTCGGGGTGAATCATGGTGTTGATCAAGGTATTCCTTTGAACCGCAGGGTCTTTGGGCCCGTGCGGTGTGTAGCGCATGTTGATACTGGTGCAGTCGGTACGCGATTGGCGGCGGACTCCGTCGGAGCCTTCGGCCTGGTCAACAATCTGCGGGACTGATGAAAGTGCGTAGTGATCAAAGGCGCGGATTTGCACCGAACTGGAAGTCTGCCCCTGGAACGAATACTGGAACTGTTGTTCCGGGCGAAGCGACCGGCTGCCTGACTGACGGCTGCCCTCTGATAACCCCACCGTACGTCATCGATTGAGTTTCAGCTAATTCTATTTCGAGCGGCTGAGAGCACTGTGGCCCGTATTACCTGCTCAAGAGGCATTTATGTGGCCGATTATTGCTTGCTTGGTGGTAGCCCAGGCGTCGGTCGTCGGGTTGCCGAACTCGCCGTGGCCGACGCCGGGAAGTTCGATCAGATCGACCACGTCGCCTGCTGCTCGGGCGGCACGGGCATAGCGCCGACTCTGTTCGACCGACACGACCTTGTCTCCGAGTCCGTGGATCAGCGTGACGGGGAGGCCGGTGGGGAGGTGCTCGATCGGTGATGCGATGCGGTAGCGATCGGGATGATCGGTAGGCATGCCGCCCAGAAGATTTCGAACAAATCGATCTTTGCCCGCGGTTGCGGCGAGCGTCATGTCGAAGACGCCGGCCATGATCGTCGTCGAGCGAACCGGCACCGAGAGGTTTGGTTCCGGGGCGTCTGCACCCTGTTGGGATCGCGATGCGACCCAGGCGGCAAGTTGTCCACCCGCGGAGTAGCCGGCGATGTGTATACGGCTCAAATCCAGTCGCCCGGAGGCCTTTTCCTGAACGATGCCGGCCAGGGCGTTGGTGGCCGTAACGGTATCGGAGAGCGTGGTCGGCCAACCACCCTGACCGCCGACGCGTCTGTATTCGATGTTCCAGACCGCAATTCCGTACGGGGTCAGGGTTTTTGCCCACGCGCCCGCGTATTCGAGATTGCTCTTCTGGGCCCATCCACCGCCGTGAATGAGTACGACGACCGGCAGGTCACCGTCCGATCCTTCTGGAAGATACAGATCGCCGAAAGTGTCTGCGGCCGCGGCGTAGGCGATGCGGACCGGAGCGACGTCGCGGTCGAGGCCGGTCGCACTGCTGACAGATGCGAGGAGGGCGAGTGCACAGACGAGCACTACGGCGAGATACCCGGCCAAGCGGTCGCGGGAGCGGTGCGCGATGACCTGATTCCTCTCGGCAGGCGACGGACGATAATTCGGAAATCAGTCTATCGGTGCCAGGTGAATTTATGGTGTGAGCGAATGGGCCGTGCTCGCTCGCACGCGGAGTTCGCTAGGCGTATAGCTCTGAACTGCGGGTTCGTCACCGTTGACCAGAGCCAACAGCGCCCGCACGGCCGCTGCCGCCTGTTCTTGGGGGAAGAAGTCGAATGCCGTGATCGGGGGCTGGGAAACCAGCAGGGCGGGTTCGTCACTGTCCTGTGCAATCAAGACGTCACCGGGAATCGACAGCCCGAGATCGAGGGCCGCTCGCGCCGCTGCCGGGGCGCAACCGAGAATCAACGACAGGATCGCGTCCGGCGGAGTCGAGGAGTCGAGGGCCTCGCGGGTGGCCGCATACGCGGCGCCGATGAGGCCTTCGACGGTGCTGGCGCCCGGAAACGACGTCAATTCCTCGCTGGTGCGTGGTGCCACGCCTCGGGCGCGGCACCACTCGAAGTAAGCGAAAGTCGTTGCGCGGGTCCACTCCGAATGCATTCCGGGAGTGAGGACGAAAATGTCCCTTGCCCCACGTTCGGCGAGGTGGTTCAGAAGAGTCTCCGTGGTGGAGACGAGGTCCGGTGAGGTGGAGTATCCGAACTGCCCGGATTGTCCAGGACCCACTGCGACAGAGGGGATTCCGATCTTCTGCAGAACTTCGACGCGCGGGTCGTCGACCATCGGGTCGACGACCAGTACGCCGTCCATCTCGATGCGCCGCAGTCCGTTCGGATCTTTCATCGACGGCAGTAGGAGGAGTGAGTGATCGGCGTGGAATGCAGCCTGGGTCGCGGCGGTCGCCACGCGCCCGTACCAGTCGAAATTGAGGTACTCGGCCGATGACAGTTGGTCGGGAGCGGGGAGCATCAACCCGAGGGTGGCAGTCCGGCCTGACCTGAGATTCTGGGCCGACCGATTGGCACGGTATCCAAGGCGGTCGGCAACCTCTTGAACCCGAGCGCGAGTGGCCGCGTCGACCCGGCCCTTGCCGTTGAGTGCATAGGAGACCGTGGACACCGCGACGCCGGCGGCGTTGGCGACATCACGAAGCGTCGGCGAAACAGGCGTAGCCACTGCGGATCGTTTCTACTCGTTGGTCGGTTTGTCTCCAGCCTATCGATCAATCGTTTCGGCATGTTGCGTGCACCGGTGAGGGGCACCTCAAAACAAAACGTCGAATCGTTTCAGCGCAGGTATTGACACTGATGAAACGATTCGGCACTCTCTTAGGAACACCGGGCGAACGTCGAGAGAAATTCGGGCGAACCTCGGGAAACCTGACCAGGCAGGCGCATACTTGCCTTAACTCGCGGAGCCTCCCCATGACCGAAAAAACCGACCCTCCCGGTGCAGGAACGCATTCTGAATCCGGTTCTCCCACGTCATCCTCGGGCCTGCGCGCCGGAACTATCAACAGCCGTCATCTGGTCTTCTTCGTCATCGCCGCAGCGGCGCCACTGACGATCCTGGTGGGATTCGCGCCACTGGGCCTGATGGTTTCCGGCGCTGCGCTTCCGGTGGGGTACGTCGTTCCCGGGATCGTCTATCTACTGTTCGCCGTCGGCTTCACGGCGATGAGCAGGCATATCCGCGGCGCGGGCGCGTTCTACGCCTACATCACCGAAGGGCTCGGAAAAACAGTCGGCGCAGGCGCCTCTGTGCTGGCTTACATCGGCTATCTCGGTGGCCAGATCGGATTCGTCGTCGCTTGCGGCATCTTTCTCTCGTCGACGATCGAGTTGTTCCTGGGAGTAACCGTATCCGTCTACACCTGCGCATTGACGGTCGCCGTTCTGGTCGTGGTGGTGGGATATCGCAGGGTCGATATCGGCGCGAAGGTGCTGGCCGTTTTGATGGCGCTCGAGCTCGGCGTCCTCGCAGTCTTCTGTGTGGCGGTTCTGTTGAAAGGCGGCCACGAAGGACTGTCGCTCGACAGTTTTTCGCCGTCGACCTTCATGACAGCCGGACTGGCGAGCGTCTTCGTGTTGACCTTCACCTCCTTCGTCGGTTTCGAGCAAACGGCGATCTACAGCGAGGAAGTTGTCGATTCCAAACGCACAGTGTCGCGTGCGACCTACACAGCAGTCACTGTTCTGGCTGTGGTCTACGCATTCTGTGCTTGGGTGATCGTGCAGGCCGTCGGCCCGAGTCGGATGGGCGACCTACTCGGCGGTGACCCGTCCGAGCTGATCTTCGATCTCAACAATGAATTTGCCGGCTCCATGATGACCGACATGATGCATCTGTTGATCGTCACGAGCTTCTTCGCGGGTTGCCTTGCCCTCCACAATGCTTGCAGTCGCTATCTGCTCACCATGGGGCGCGCGAGAGTCTTTCCTGCCGCGCTGGCACGGGTTTCGCCGACCACTGGAACGCCGAGCGTCGCCGGAATCACACAAGGCGCACTGGTATTCGCGGCAATCGCCGGCTTTGCGCTGACGCCCGCAGACCCGTACACCCAAGTAGTCGTGTGGACGAATACACCAACGATCATCGGTGTGCTGGTGTTGCAGGTTCTCACTTCCGTCGCCGTGCTCAGGTTCTTCTCGCAGGATTCTCGCGGTGAAGGTCTGTGGCAGAGGTTGATTGCACCCTCGCTCGCTGCAGTGGCGTTGATCGTCGCGCTCGGATACCTCTTGATGAACATGAGTGACCTGACCGGGTTGACCACCGCGCAAAACTTCTTGTTGGCAGCGCCATTGCTGTTGGCTTTCGCATTCGGCGTGGTCCGCGGGATGCGCGTACGTGAACACTCGGTCGAGGAGTTGTCGGCATGAGCGAATACGCATGGTCGGTCCCCGGAGGGTTGGTCGAACGTCCCGGAATTGTTCCGGGCGCTCCAGAGATATGGGTCTATGCGGACAGGTTCTCGTACTTCGGTGGTGACACCGTCTCGATCCGAGTGCATACCACCGCAGAAGAATACGACCTCGAAATTGTTCGAGACGGCGCCCGGCCGCAACAGGTCGCGCAATACGTCGGTCTGCCGGGCAAGCAGCAGCAGACGCCTGCCGACGCGTACGCAGTGGGCTGCGACTGGGCGGAATCCCTTGCCGTCGAGATAGATCCGAAATGGACGTCCGGCATGTACTTGGTTCTGGTCCGGATGCTCCACGAAGGGGTGACTATTGAGCGGGAGGGCTTCTTCGTCGTCAAGGCGCGCGAACCCGAGCATGCCGACTTCGTACTCATTCACACCACCAGCACGATGTTGGCCTACAACGACTGGGGTGGGGCAAACCACTACCGAGGTGTTCCGGACGGCTCCGGCGATGTGCCGACACCGATTTCCTCGACGCAGCGTCCCGTCGCGCGGGGGATGTTGCGCAAACCCGAGGGTGCAGCACGCAACATCCACACCGACACACCGGGAATCGGATGGATTCCCCGTCACCCGCCGTACGAATGGGCGTGGGTGAACGGCTACTCGCGTCACCATGCGGACGCCTTCTGGGCCACTTACGAGAGGCCGTTCACGGTCTGGGCGGAAGAGCAGGGGTTCCGCGTCCACCACGTGACACAACACGATCTGCATAACGATCCGTCGGCGCTGCAGGGATATTCATGCGCAGTTGTCGTCGGTCACGACGAGTACTGGTCCTGGGAGATGCGTGACCGCATAGATGATTTCGTCGAAGAGGGTGGTGGTCTGGCGCGATTCGGCGGGAACTTCCTGTGGCAGGTACGCCTCGAAAACGACGCACAAGTCTGTTACAAGAATCCGTTCGACGATCCGATGCGAGAAGTCGACCCGACCCGGGTGACGACGGCGTGGGATTCGCCCGAGGTTGCCCGACCGGGAGCGTGGACGATGGGATTGACCGGCATGGCCGGTGTCTACAATCGTTACGGTGCAACAACTCCCAGGTCTTCGGGCGGTTTCACGGTATACCGGCCGGATCATTGGGCGTTGAACGGAACCGACCTGTACTACGGAGACAACTTCGGGATCGCCCCGATCTGTGTTGCCGGATTCGAGATGGACGGCGTGGATTTCACGTTCCGGAAGGGCCAGCCGTATGCGACCGGCGTCGACGGCGCTCCCGAGGATCTGGAGATCATCGCGATGGCGCCGGCAGTTTCGGGTTCGCGGGACAAATGGAACGGGAAAGTTCCGATCGGTGCGCCTTTCGCCGAAGTGCAGGGAATCATCGAATGCTTCTATGGCAGTGAGCCTCCAGATCACCTTCGTGATCTCGAATACGGATCGGGAATGGTCGCCTGTCACAAGCGAGGTCTCGGCTCCGTGTTCAACGCAGGTTCCACCGAATGGGTGAACGGGCTGATCCATCACGATCCGTTCACCGAGCGAATAACTGCAAACGTACTGAATCTGTTTGCTGCACGAATTTCCAGCTCCAACACGAAGGAAAAATGACATGAGTGTCAACGACATTCGAATGTTCGGGCCAGGGCAGGGGACGCGGTTCATCCCGGAGTGGGGTGACGGCGCGAGCCCGAACTGGTCGGAATCCGAATGGAGGTCATTCGGAGATCCGAACGGGGAATACTTCGGCGGTGGTTGGGAAGGCGAGCCCGGCACGCTCTTGTGCGACCCGTATCCGTACGACGAGGTCTGCATCATGATCAGCGGCCGGGTGGCGCTGATCGACCTCGATGGAAACCGTCGCGAATTCTCCGCTGGGGAAGCATTTTTCGTGCCGCAGTCGTTTCGCGGTACCTGGGAGACGGTTGAGCCGTCGAAGAAGTTCTTCGTCGCGCTCCCCGGATCGCGCTCATGACGGTGGAAACTTCGATGACTGTCGCAGCGTTTGGTCACGTGATCAACGGAACGTGCGAGAGCCCGGCAGGTAGACTTTCCGTGCTGGTCGATCCGGTGACCGACAATGTATACGCCCGTGCTGCCGTCGGTTCCGCCGATGACGTCGACCGAGCCTGCCGTTCGTCCGAGAAGGCTGCGCGGTCCTGGCGCCGGTCCACCCCTGCGCGCCGTCAGGAGTTGCTGCTGGCCCTCGCGGACGCGCTGGAAGCAAACGCGAAATATTTCCTCGAGGTCGAATGCCGCAGTACCGGCAAGCCTCTCAGGCAGGTGCGAGACGACGAGATCCCGCAGTGTGTTGACTTTCTGCGGTACTTCGCGGGTATTGCCCGCTCTCTGCCGGGCGTTGCCGCAATGGAGTACACGGAGGGTGCTACGTCTTATGTCAGACGTGAACCCATTGGCGTGATCGGTGCGATCGCTCCTTGGAACTACCCGTTGATGATGGCGGTCTGGAAGATCGCGCCGGCACTCGCGACGGGAAACACCCTCGTGCTCAAGCCGGCCGAGGAGACGCCGGAAACCGCGGTGATGCTGGGAGTGCTTGCAGCGCAGATCTATCCGCCCGGGGTGTTGAACGTAGTGTGCGGCGATCGCGATACCGGAGCCGCGCTCGTCGCTCATCCGGTTCCTCGGATGATTGCGCTGACGGGATCGACGAGAGCGGGTATTTCGGTCGCAAAGGCCGCGTCGGAAGACGTCAAGCTGTTGCATCTCGAACTCGGAGGCAAGGCACCCGCCGTTGTTTTCGCCGACGCGGACCTCGACGGCGCAGTCGCGGGGATTGTTGCCGGAGCCTTTTACAACAGCGGTCAAGATTGCACCGCTGCGACGAGGATTCTCGTTCAAGAGGAGGTTGCGGAGGAGTTCACCGAGAAGTTGACGGCTGCGGCCGCGGACTTGAGGTTGGGCGGACCGGAATCGGGCGATTGTCTCGGCCCCCTGGTCAGCCGCGCTCACCGTGACCGAGTGGCGGAGTTGGTAGAGAGACGCTCAGCAAATACGAACGTATGTATTGGCGGGGGAAAGCCAGCTGGACCAGGGTTTTTCTATCTGCCGACTGTTATTTCCGGGGTGCAGCAGGAAGATGAGCTGGTCCAGGAAGAGATATTCGGGCCGGTTGTCACCGTACAGTCGTTCTCCACCGAGGCTGAAGCGATCGAACTTGCGAACGGGACCAAGTACGCTCTCGCGTCGAGCGTGTGGACGTCCGACCACGGCACCGCGATGAGGATGACGGCCGAACTGGACTTCGGCTGCGTCTGGGTGGGAGCCCACGGAATGCTCGCCGCTGAGATGCCTCACGGTGGCTTCGCCGGGTCGGGTTACGGCAAGGATCTGTCGGAGCTCGCACTGGCGGAGTACACGAGGGCCAAGCACGTCATGCATGTGACGAGCGTCTGACTCCTCGGCAATATCCAACGACGGCCACCTGCCCGCGCTGCGGGACGGTGGCCGTCGTCGTGCCTCGGCGGACCTGCAAGCTGCTGTTTGAATATGTTGCAGTGCAACATATTTAGAGAGAATTTTCGTTGATTCGGGTCGCGAATGCCGGTAAGGTGACGTGTGCAACATTGCGCACTTCGGCGCACATTCAACCCCACTTTCAATTCTGACTCCAGGAGACTGCCATGGGTTCATCCGACACCGATCTCAAAGCGCTCGACAGCGTTATCACCGTCGCCGGTGCATTGGCGGCGATATTCGGCGGAATCGCCGGAGTTGCCGGGCTGGCCACTTTTCTCGGAACCGGCGGCGGTTCTTAGGTTTTCAGCTGACATCACTGAGGCTCGGACCGTTCGATTCTGACGATCAGATCCGCGCGTGGCCTGACTGCGCTGATCAACTCGGCGTTCGGCTGATCTACCCGTTTCACCCACTCTGCAGCCGCTTCGGAACTCTTTCCGAAGCGGCTGTGGCGTTTCACCAAGCGCTTCGTCCGAGTTTCCTCCGGAACGTCGAGATACCAGACCTCGTCGAGTGCTGCTCGCACTTCCTGCCATCCACCACTGGGTAGGAGGAGATAGTTCCCCTCGGTGACTATCAGCGGTGTACATGGATCGACAGCCGTTGTGCTGCCTATTGATTCGTCGAACTCGCGATCGAAGACCGGAGCATAGACCGTCGAGTTCGAGGCTCGGAGTCGGCGTAGTAGAGCCGCGTAGCCGTCGACGTCGAAGGTGTCCGGTGCGCCTTTGCGTTCATGCCTGCCGAGTCGGTCGAGTTCCCGATTGGCAAGATGAAAACCGTCCATCTCGACGATGGAGCAACGAGAACCTAATTTCCGCACAATTGCCTGTGACACCGTCGACTTTCCGGCTCCCGGTGCGCCCGTGATGCCGAGGATTCTCCGACCGTCGTCGGTGATCAGGGAAGCAGCGCGTGAAGCAAGTTGGTCGAGCGTCAGCGAGACGGTCGGCGGTGAGGTCGTCACGTGTTGCTCCGATCAGTCCGAAGGGCCGGTGCATCGAGAGTACGCCGGAGGCTTTCGGCCATTGACAGTCTGAATGGACTGTGAAACTGTGATCCATGCCACTCGAGAAGTTGGAGGTGAGACCGTGACCCTGCGCGATGCGCAGCGCGAAGCGACGCGCCACCGGATTCTCGATGCGGCAACGGATTTACTGATAGCGGACGGTTATTCATCTCTGACGGCGCAGTCGGTGCAAACCGCTGCCGGAGTCAGTCGGGGCGCTCTGCTGCACCACTTTCCGAACATGCAGGAGCTCACTGCGGCGTTGGTGTCGAACATCGTCGTACGGAACGAGGTGGCGGTAAGAGCTGCCATGTCTCGGCAGGATTCGTCGGTTGACACGATCGAGAACTCGATCTCCGCTCTGTATTCGGCGTTGACTCAGCCGCCATTTCAAGCGGAACTCGAACTGTGGTCCGCAGCGCGGACGGATCCGGTGTTGGCCGAGGTGCTCCGGGAATCGGAGCGAATCGCCGGGCGGGATCTGCGGCGAGTTGTCCACGACGCTTTCGGTCCCGAAATTGTTGCTTCCGAGAACTATTCGCAGATTGCAGATCTGACGGTGCTGATGCTCCGTGGTTTGGCGCTGTCCCGGGCAGTGCAGAAGAGCGACGCGTCTGCGCGTCGTTCGATCAGTCAATGGGCAGGCGTCGTTCGCCTGCTCCTCACCCAGAACTAGCGCAACTCGTTCCGAGCGAGGCGCGCTCTGTCGACAGGACCGATGATGACGGATTTTGCGACCCTGAAGTACGAGACGTCCGGTGGTAAAGCGTATATCACGCTCAACCGTCCCGATCGGCTCAACGCGATCGACGACCGGATGCCGTCGGACATTCGAAACGCGGTGGCAGCAGCCAATGACGACGACGAGGTCCGTGTGATCGTCTTGCAAGGTGCGGGCAAGGCGTTTTGTGCCGGGTACGACCTCAAGAAGTTTGCCGAAGGCGACCTTGACGGAAAGTGGAACCAGGGCCCGGTCTGGGACCCCATCAAGGACTTTCGCGGGATGAAGCAGAACACCGACGACTTCTTCACGCTCTGGCGATCGCTCAAGCCGACGATCTGCAAGGTTCAGGGATATGCGATTGCCGGTGGGAGTGACATCGCGCTGTCCTGCGACATGCTGATCATGGCCGACGACGCTCGCATCGGATACCCGCCTGCGCGTGTGTGGGGTTGCCCGACGACGGCGATGTGGGTGTACCGGCTCGGCGCCCAGCGTGCCAAGCGAATGCTGTTGACGGGAGACACCATTGACGGTGTCACTGCGGCTGACTGGGGATTGGCGCTCGAAGCGGTGCCAGCCGACGAATTGGACTCGGCGGTGGAAGCGTTGGCGGATCGCATCGCCGGTGTTCCGCTCAATCAGTTGGCCATGCAGAAGATGATGATCAACCAGGCGTACGACAACATGGGGCTGCAGGGCACCCAGGTGCTGGCAACCCTGTTCGACGGAATTACGCGTCACTCGCCGGAAGGGCGCTGGTTCAAGGATTTTGCCGAGCGCGACGGATTCCATGCCGCGGTTCAGTACCGCGATTCCGGACGCAAGATTCCAGACGGAGGCGGGCCGCTCCCCGCGTCCGACACCCCTCCTCGATAGAAAGTGGATGTGAGATGAGCAGTGTTCTCGAAACGTCGTACTTCCCCGCTGACGTGTCTGACCCGATAGAGGAGCAAACGGTGGGTGGGCTGCTGCGAGAGTGCGCCGCGGACTCGCCGAATCTGATTGCAATCAGAGAAGTGGTTCCGACGCAATCGCATTCGCTTTCCGGGGCGGCTGAAACCGATCGCACGTGGACCTTCGCGCAACTGCTGGACGAAGCGGAGGGGTGTGCGCACTACCTCTTGTCCCAGTTCGATCGCGGAGACAGGATCACCGTCTGGGCTCCGAACGTTCCGGAATGGATGATTCTGCAATACGGCGCCGCGCTCGCCGGGATGGTTCTGGTGACCGCCAATCCGGCGTTGGGTGCGGAGGAGCTGGCGTACGTCTTGTCGCAGTCCCAGTCTCGGGGGCTCTTCCACACCGGAAAGTTTCGCGGTGGCGATATGGCAGCGGTTGCATCCGAGGCGATTTCGATTTCGGGAGAAGAAGTTCTCGCAGTCAACTTCGAGGAGTGGGATCGCCAGGTTCGAGGTTGGGCGGGCGAACGGGGCGCTCTGCCCGAAGTCTCGCCTGACGACAATGCGCAGATCCAGTACACGTCGGGAACCACCGGAGTTCCCAAAGGTGCTCTGTTGCATCACCGCGGATTGGTCAACAATGCCGATTTTGTGAGTCGGAGAGGCCGATTCCCTGAGCGGGGTTCGGTTGTGTCGGCCATGCCGCTGTTCCACACCGCCGGGTGCGGCATCCTGGTTCTCGGCGCCGCGCAGCGAAGAATGTCCATCGGCCTGATCCAGTACTTCGATCCGACTGCGGTTCTCGATGCGGCGGAACGCTTTCACGCTGACGTGGTCAGTGGAGTGCCGACGATGCTGATCGCGATGATCAACGACGCCAGCTTCGCGAGCCGCGACTTCTCGGCCTGTTCGGTGGTCGTATCCGGCGGGTCGTCGGTCCCGCCCGAACTCGTCAGCACGGTGGAGTCGGCCTTCGGGGCGGGGTTCAGCATCGTCTACGGACAAACCGAGGCCAGCCCCGTCATCACACAGACCAGCCCGGCCGACACCCACGAAGACAAGTCGGAGACGGTCGGACTCGCGTTGCCGCAGGTCGAGGTGAAGATCTCCGACGTCGTGACCGGGGACAGCGTGCCGCTCGGCGAACAAGGCGAGATCTGCGCGCGCGGGTACCTCGTCATGACCGAGTACTTCCGTAATCCGGAGGCTTCGGCCGACACCGTGGACAAGGACGGTTGGTTGCATACCGGCGATTTGGGGACGATGGACGAACGTGGATACGTCCGGGTTACCGGCCGCCTCAAGGACATGATCATCCGCGGCGGTGAGAACATCTATCCGCGTGAGGTCGAGTCCGTGATCTTCACACATCCGAAGATTCTCGACGTGGCGGTCGTGGGTGTGCCCGACGAGGTGTGGGGTGAGCGAGTTGTCGCCGTCATCCGCTGGAAGGACGAGTCCGACCAACCGACCGCCGCTGAACTGGTCGAGTTCTGCACCGAGCGACTGGCGCGCCACAAGGCGCCCAAGGAGTGGTTCAGCGCGGAGGCGTTCCCACTGACAGGGTCGGGCAAGATCCAGAAATATCGAATTGCGAGCCTGGTCGGCGAAGGCGTGTACGGCGTCGTCAACTGATCGGTGCTCATAGCACGTCGGAGCAATTCTGTCTGGGTTATCCCCGTAAATCGCTTCGACGTGCCCTGTTTATCCTGGTGCCGTGAGTTCAACCTTCGGTGAGACCGGACACAACGCCACCTCCAACCGCATTCGCGCCACAGCGTTTGCGTCGAAGGTGATGTCCGCGTCCGACGCCGTGAAGTTCATCAACCCGGGCGACACCGTCGCGATCAGCGGTTTCGCGAGCGCCGGTACACCCAAGGTTGTCATTCCGGCCCTGGCCGAGCGTATTCACCGGACCCGCGGCAACGGATCGAACTTCACGATCAATCTCCTGACCGGCGCTTCTGTGTCCACCGAGACCGAAAGGCTGCTCGCGGAGGTCGACGGAATCGCGCTGCGCATGCCGTATCAGTCCGAGGCCACCGCACGTCGCCGGATCAACGACGGTCGTATGGACTACGTGGACATCCATCTCTCCCACGTGGCTCAGCAGGTGTGGGAGGGCTACTACGGCAACGTAGACGTCGCGGTGGTCGAGGTCGCCGGTATCACCGAATCAGGGGAATTGATTCCCTCCGCGTCGATTGGCAACAACAAGACCTGGCTGGACGTCGCCGACAGGGTCATCCTCGAAGTCAACTCGTGGGTGCCCGAGGCGATGGAAGGTATTCACGACGTCTATTACGGCACCGCGCTGCCGCCGCATCGCAAGCCGCTCGAGATCATTCGTGTCGAGGACCGGATCGGCCAGACCACGTTCCGAGTGGATCCCACGAAGGTTGTGGCCGTTGTCGAGACCAACTGCCGTGACAGCGCGAGCCCTCTCACTGCACCCGACGCCGTCAGTGAGGCGATCGCCGGCCACGTCCTGGAATTCTTCGACTTCGAGGTGCGCGCCGGACGGATGCCGGCCGATACGTTGCTTCCGCTGCAGGCGGGCATCGGCAATGTCGCCAACGCGGTGCTCGGAGGGCTCGATCGGGGGTCGTATCGCGGCCTGACCTGCTACTCCGAGGTCATCCAGGACGGGATGCTGAAGCTGATCAAGGACGGAACCGTCGCGCATGCGTCGTCGACGGCTTTGGCGCTCACCGAAGAGGGCATCGAAGAACTGACCGCGAACATCGACTTCTACCGCCACCACATCACGCTCCGTCCGCAGGAGATCAGCAACCACCCGGAGGTGGTGCGCAGACTCGGAATCATCGCCATGAACGGCATGCTCGAGGCCGACATCTACGGCAACGTGAACTCGACGCACGTCATGGGGACGAAGATCATGAACGGAATCGGCGGCTCGGGGGACTTCGCCCGCAACGGCTACGTGTCCATGTTCCTGAGCCCGTCGACGGCCCGCGGCGGTGAGATCTCGGCGATCGTGCCGATGGTTCCGCACGTCGACCACACCGAGCACGACACTCAGGTGTTGGTGACCGAGCAGGGGTTGGCGGATCTGCGAGGTCTGTCGCCGCGGCGACGCGCGCGCCTGATCGTCGACAAGTGTGCTCACCCGGAATTCCGGCCACTGCTCCACGATTACATCGCTCGCGCCGACGCTCAACCGGGTGCGGGGCAGACGCCGCACATCCTGGGCGAGGCATTCTCGTTCCATCAGCGGTACATCGACACGGGTTCGATGCGCCTTTCGTGACGCCAGGCAATGCTGCCGGCAGTGAGAGAATGCGAGGGTGAGCCGAACCGGGGTACCTGACGACGCCATACGCCGGGTTGCCGCGGCGGGGGCCGATGACGCCGGTGGCCTGCCCGTCGAACTGCTGGGTGATTTCCTCGACGTGCTCAGCGACGCTGTCTGTGAAGGGAAACCGCTGCAGCGTCGCCAGCTGCACCGCTTCCGCGCTCGCGGGGAAGAAGCAGCGCAGCAGGGTGTCGCCTTGCGAGCCCTGCTCGATCTGTATCTCTCCTCGGCCTGGCGTCTGTGGCGTGAACTGCCTGCTGTTATTGCGGCACAATCGGATCCGAATGCCGTCGTCGCGGCCGGCGAAGTGATGCTGCGTGCCGTCGACGATGCCGTCGCCGAACTGGCCGAAGGGTTTCAGTTGGCCAGACGTTCTCTGGTCCGCTCGCAGGTATCGGCACGCCGCGAGTTCGTCGACGACTTGTTGACCGGCGGCGCTGACGTCGTCGGATTGTTGGATCGCGCTTCAGGATTCGGTCTCCACCTCAGTGGTCCGCATGCCGTGGCGGTAGTGACCGCCGCCCGTGAGTTCACCGACGACAACCCTTTGGTGCGCGCCGTCGAACGTGCCGTTCTGGGTAGCAAGGGTGACGCCGATGCGTTGGTCGCCAGTAAGAGCGGCAAACTGGTGGTCGTTTTCGCGGCGCCGGATCGCGATGCCGTCGACCACGTGCTGGCAGGGATTCGGTCGGCTCTCGGGCCGGGGACCGATGACGACGGGCGAGTGCAGTTGCAGCGGCGTCCTTTGGACGGCACGTGGCAGATCGCTGTCGGGCGCCCTCGAACCACCGCTTCGGGCGTGGTGGCGTCGTACCGGGAGGCGCTGGACGCACTGGACCTGGCGCAGCGCCTGTCGTTGACCGCACCGATCATCGATGCTCGTGACCTGCTGGTCTACCGGGTTCTGGTCAACGACAGACCGGCGGTCACCGACCTGATCCACACCCTTCTCACACCGCTGCTCGAGGCGCGTGGTGGCGCTGGACCGATGATCGACACACTGCTCGCGTACTTTTCCGCCGGCGGCAATACGGCTAAGACCGCCCGAGACCTGCATTTGTCCGTCCGCGCCGTGACGTACCGGTTGGACCGCATCCGTGAACTCACCGGTCAGAACGTCAACGATCCCAACGACAGCTTCGCACTCCACGCTGCCGTACTGGGTGCGAAGCTGCTCGACTGGCCGGCCACCGAGCTGACCTGATCAGCTTGCGCGGGCGCGTTCTTCGTAGGCAGCACGTGCCGCGGTGTCGACGTCGCCGAGAAACTGCGTCTCGACGCCGAACAGTCGGCTCAATGCCTCGTACGGCCGCCGGGGGAAGAAGCCCTGTGCCTGCACGAGCAGCCCGGACACCCGCGTAATGCGTACGCGTGGGCGCGGTTTGGTGATCAAGCCGACGACGGCTTCGGCGATTTCCTCCGGCTGAACCTCTCGGAATCCCTTCATTCCCGAAGTGCCCGAGGTGAGTTGGGTGTTGGTGAGCGTCGGCAGCACGGACGAGATGTGAACTCCGGTGCCACGAACTTCCTTGCGGACAGAATCGGTGAAGCCCAACACCGCATGCTTGGCGCCGCAGTACGTCGACAAACCGGGGCACGGGAGTTCGCCTGCAAGCGAAGCGATGTTGATGACGTGTCCACGTCCGCGCGGAAGCATCCGTCGCAATGCGAGCTTGGTTCCCGTGATCACGCCGAGGACGTCGATCTCGATGATGCGTCTGGTCACGGAGTCGTCCTCGTCGACGATCCGTCCGACCGGCATGATGCCCGCATTGTTGACCAGCACGTCGATCGGGCCGAGTTCACCTTCGACGGTGTCGAGGAAGTCGAAGAACGAGGCGGGGTCGGTGACGTCGAGGCGCCCGAACGTGCGGATGCCCAAATCCTTGGCTGCTCGCGCGAGAGTGGCTTCGTCGATGTCGCCGATCGCGACGGTCGCACCCAGGCTGATCAGCCGCTTCGCGGTGGCGTATCCGATGCCCCGGGCGCCGCCGGTGATGACCACTACCTGACCGTCGAAAGGTTTGTTCATTTACTCCAGCGTCTCCAAAGATAGGGGTTGGTTGCAGTGAGATGAATCTGCAGTGAGATGTGATTGTGGACCAGTCGAAACCGGGTTGCTAGGGCTTCTTGGCCGAAGTGAGACGATAGATTTGTGACTAAGTCACAATCAGGGTGACAAGTCGGGGAGGCGCCATGGACACATCGGAGTTGGATGGCTGGATTGCAAATCTCGCGCCCATCTATCTCCAGCCGGATGTGATCGACGGTTTCGTTCAACGCATCGACGACGCCATTGCGGTGGCCAATCCTGAAGTGGCGGGTGATCGGGAGCTACGACGCGATGTGGATGCGAGCACTGCGGCGCAGCTTCGCGTCATCGTGGCCGCGATCGCGGGCGGTTCCCAGGAGGTCACGCCGCCGCCGGAGTCGGTTGCGCTTGCACTCACCGTTGCCAGGCGCGGTATGGATCTTCGAGTCCTGCTCAAGATCTACGGTGCCGGACGCCTCGCGATGCTGGGCTTCGTCGACGAGTCGATAGAAGCACTTCCGATCGGTCCGGAACTCAAGCGCGCACTTCTGGTCCGAGTGTGGGGTTCGGCGATGAGATGGCTGGAAGTGACCACCGAATTGTTGGTGGCAACGTATGCGAAGGAGCGTGAGAGCTTGGCGCGCGGCGCTTTTGCGCGTCGGTCCGAGACGGTGCACGCGATTGTCGCAGGCGAAGCACTTCACTCCGATGAGGTGTCGCAGATTCTCGACTACCCGATGCGGCGGCGCCACACTGCGTTTGTTCTCTGGACGGACGACACCGATCCGGCCGCCGACGTATTGGCCCGATTGGACTCGTATGCGCGTTCCTTTGTGGACGAGTCGAACGCCGAGCGCGTGCTGACGCTGCCTTCGGGGGCGCGCGAGGTGTGGTCGTGGGTCGCGCATTTCGACGACCATGAGTGGGCGGCGCTCGATCGTGCTCGGAATTCGGATCTCCGTGTCGCGGTGGGGGCCAGCGGTTACGGAATGGAAGGATTCGCGCGCAGTCACCGCGAGGCTCTCGCCGCGCAGCGCATCGCGGTCCGTTCGACGGGTTCGCCGGGGGTCACCGTCTACGAAGATGTTCAGGTTCCCTGTCTGCTCACCGAAGATCTGGACGAACTGCGTGCGTTGGTGGCTCGGGAATTGAAAGGCCTCGCCGGCGCGGACGGTGTCACGACGCGTATCCGTGACACCGTTCGGGTCTATTACGAGAACAATTGCACTGCAGCCGCTACTGCCGTGGCGCTCGGTCTGCACAAGAACACCGTGCGGTATCGACTCGATCAGGCCGAAAAGCTGTTAGACCGCAGCGTGGACCAGCGTCGGCTGCCAACAGAGTTGGCGCTCATCGCGCTGGAGAGCTACGGAGCCGCCCTCCTGGCGAACCCGTGACTCGCTACTGCATGTCGTCGAGCCCGGGGAGCGAATAGCCGGAGCTGTCATCCCAATCGGCGGGGGTGTCGTCGAGTGAAACGTCCCAGTCTGCGTCGGGCACCGCTCGCCGGAGTTCGGTCAGAGCGTTGAACCAGTAGACGAGCGAAGGGATTACCTCGGTCGGGTCGCTCGAGATCTTTGTCGAACCGTTGAGCAGAGTGTTGGGGATATCCGACGGATAGAGGTCCAGGACCTCGTAGTCGAACGGAAATTCGTCGTTGTGGACGGCGATGAGTCGGTCGACTTCGGCCTTCTCGTCGTCGGTCAGCGGTGTGGTGCGGACGGCGGAGTAGTACAACGAGGTGCTCATGCTTGCCAGGCTAGAACAAGATGCCGTCCAGCGGCGGTTTCGGACGCAACACCCTCAGATTGCATGGTTTCGGCAACTTCAGCTGTGAAAGTCGTCGATATTTCGACCGGGATGGATAGAAGTCGGCAAGGAACACTGGAGAAGACGGCGAGACGGCCGTCCGAACCCAGTGAAGGAGCTCCCCGTGACCGCAGTCATCAGTGCCATTCGGGTAGGTGGTCAGCGATGAACGTTCCCATGTGGGCGTGGGCCGCGTTCGCCGCAGTCATCGTCGTCATGTTGCTCATCGACCTGCTCGCCCACCGCGGCGCGCACGTCATCGGCTTCAAGGAAGCGGCCTGGTGGAGTGCACTCTGGGTCGGTTTGTCTCTCGTATTCGCGGTGGTCGTCACCCTGACCTTGGGGGTGAACTCGGGCGTCGAATTCACCACGGCCTGGCTGTTGGAGAAGAGCCTCTCCGTCGACAACCTCTTCGTGTTCGCCCTGATCTTCGGTTACTTCAAGGTGCCCCGTGAATACCAGCACCGCGTGTTGTTCTTCGGTGTCATCGGCGCCCTGATCTTCCGCGGTATCTTCCTCGCCGCCGGCGTTGCCGTGGTCAGCAAGTTCACGGCCGTTCTGTTCGTCTTCGCCGCCATCCTGCTCTACAGCGCCTACAAGCTGCTCAAGGACGACGACGAGAACTTCGATCCGGGAACCTCGCTGGCGGTTCGCTTGCTGCGCAAGATCATGCCGGTCCGTGAGGAATACGCAGGAACCAAGTTCTTCGTCAAGGAAGCCGGAAAGCGCGTCGCAACACCACTGTTCGCCGTCGTCGTCGCCATCGAAGCTGCCGACCTCGTGTTCGCAGTCGACAGTGTCCCGGCAGTGCTGGCAGTGAGTGACGATCCATTCATCGTGTACTCCAGCAACGCGTTTGCGATCTTGGGTCTGCGTGCCCTGTACTTCCTGCTCTCGGGCCTGCTCGAGAAGTTCCACTACCTGTCCAAGGGTCTGTCGATCATCCTCGCCTTCATCGGCGTGAAGCTGATCATGCAGGCCAGCCACAAGGTGATCAGCACGTCGATCCCCGAGATTCCCTCACTGGTCAGCCTCGCGGTGATCATCGTGGTGTTGGCAGGCTCGATCATCCTGAGTCTCAAGAAGCCGCTACCGGAAGAGCCTGAGGCCGAAGAGGTTGCGACCGGTGATGCACCGATCGACCTCGAGAAGTCAGGTGCTGACGGCAGCATCGAGAAATCCGGCGTCCAGCTCGCAACCGGCGAGCGCGACGACGATGACGACAAGGTAGATGCTCGGCCCAGAGGCTGACGCCTGATCGGCTGAACGAATCGAAAAGGGAGACCACACAACGACGTGTGGTCTCCCTTTGTCAAATCATCACCAACTGCTTCCCCCGGTTGTGCCCCGAAAGCTGCCCGATCAAGGCCGCTGGGGCATTTTCGATGCCCTCGGTGACATCGTTGCGGTAGCGCAGTCCACCTTCGGCGATTCGAGCGGACGCCCACGCCCGGTACTCCGGGTACCGGTCGTAGTGGTCGTAGCAGATGAACCCTTCGATGCGTAGACGTTTGCGTAGTACAGGGCGTAGGGGAGGCCCGACTTCGCTTTCATCCTGGTTGTATTCGCTGATCATTCCGCACACGACGACCCTTCCGAAATCGGCCATGCGATCGAAAACCGCTCGCGTGATCGAGCCTCCGACGTTGTCGAAATAGACGTCGACGCCCTTCGGACACAATTCGTCCAACTGCTCGCCGATGTTCGCCGTCTTCCTATCTATGCAGGCGTCGAACCCCAATTCCTCCACAACGTATTCGGTCTTCTCACCCCCGGCGATTCCGATCACCCGGGCGCCCGCCAGCTTCGCGATTTGGCCTGCAACCATGCCGACTGCTCCGCCGGCCGCCGAAACCACGACTGTGTCTCGCTCTCGGACGTCGGCGACCAACCGCATTCCGCAGTGTGCGACAAATCCTGGCTGTCCTAGAATTCCGAGTTCATCTCCTAAGGAAGCTCGATTCTCCCTCGGTATGCGGTCCAGGGCAGCGCCTTTGATTGTGTGATAAACCTGCCAGTGCGTTCCGCCTCGAACCAAATCACCTGCCGCAAAGTCAGGATGCCGCGAAGAAATCACTTCGCCGACTGCGATGCCGTCCAAACCGGAGTGCGCAGGCACTACTCCAGCCAAGACGACGTCGCCGATACCGGCAACAGCTCCCAACGGCCCGGGGGCAGAGCTGGTGGACGGTAGGCGTCTTCGTATCGCCGGATCGATCGAAAGATAGTGGGCGCGGAACAGAACTTCGCCGTCCGCGGGCGGCCGGATCGGAACCTCGTCGATCCGAAAATCTTCTACGACAGGCAAGCCGCGGGGAGCTCGAACGACTCGCACAGCGCGGTTCACATATTCGGTCATGCGCAATTTCCAATCTGCTTCGACACCGGTTCGCATCACTTCTCGGGACGATTGCCCGGAATTGATCTCGCCGCCTTACTGATTCACGGCGAAGACGTCTGGGAATTCTGTCCTCGAGCAGCAAGGAGCGCACCTTCCCGCCCGCTCAGTGAGAATGTGGCAACCCGACGTCCGGAGCGCGACTTCATTTCCCATACAGCGGGCGGTTTGTTGGTTGCCTCGTAGTCCGACTGTGAAGCTCTGCGCAGTTCAGTTCAGCGCAGCGCTGACGCTCGTCACCAGTGGTATTCGGCTGTGGATTTTTACGAGGGCGTCAATGATCTGCCAGATCTTGTGTGAGTGATTTTGTCGAGGACGAGAGGTTGACTATGACTTCGCCGGTGGGTTCGGAGCGTGCGGTTCATGACACAACGGATTGGCTCAGAACGGGATTGGTCGATCCAACGGAGCCAGGCTTCCTGTCCGATCCGTACGCGCGGTACGCGATTGCGCGAGAAGTTGCTCCGGTACAACAGCATTCGAATGGCGTATACATGCTTTTCGCCTACGACGACGTGAAACGCGCACTGGCGGACAAGTCGCTGAGTTCGTCGGAACAGTATGCACTCGAGGCACCGCGCAATATGCGGATCAAGGCGGCCGGTGGCAGCGACGCCTACTTGTTGCGCCCATCGTTGTCGAAGCTGGATCCACCGGACCATCTGGCATTGCGCAAGCTACTGGCGCGCCCGTTCACGCCCAGGGCAATCAAGCGTTACGACGCGCGGGCGAAGGAAATCGTCGACGAGTTGCTTGCCGATCATGGACGGGGCTCCGAGATCGAGCTGGTGACGGAAGTTGCTCATCCGCTACCGATTCGCCTTGTCTGCGAAATTTTCGGTATCCCCGTACCTGCCGACACCGATACGATGTTCGAGTGGACCCGTAAGGGACTCAACCTACTCGATCCGTTTCTGACTGCCGAGCAGACCAGCGACTACATTTCCGCTCAGCGTGATTTCTCGGCACACCTTCAGGACGTTATCGCTTGGAAGCGCAACAATCTTGGCGACGACATCCTGTCGGACTTCATCTCCGCCGGCGACGAAGGCGAGATAATCGGGCCGGATCAAGTTGCCGCTACCGTGCAGACTTTGGTCATCGCCGGACTGGACACCACAGTCAATCAGGTCGGTCTCACCATGAATGCACTTATGGGCCATCGTGATCAGTGGGAACGACTCGTCGACGACAGGGCACTGCTCGATCACGCGGCAGAAGAAGTCCTGCGCTATGAGCCGACGGCGCAGTTGATGATTCGCATTGCTCCCGAGGATTACGCGGTGGGAGATGCGGTGATTCCGGCCGGAAATCACATTGTGACGTGGCTGGCGTCGGCAAACCGCGATGAAACTCGATTCGGTCCGAACGCGGACAGATTGGACTGGTCGAGGTCAAATGTCCGGGACCACATCACGTTCGGTCACGGTGCGCACGCTTGCCTCGGTGCGTGGTTGGCCCGGCTGGAGATCAAGACCATCCTGAATGCGTTGATCGACAAAGCGCCGAAGACCGAGCTCGTCGACGGTGGAGTGACGTGGGGTGGCACGGCCTTTATCCGCGGTGTCTCCGAACTGCGATTGAACCTCTTCTGATTGCACGAATTCGTGATCAGCCCACTCGGTGGGCAGGTCGGTGTCAGATGGTCGACGTCTTGTTAGTCTGGGCCGGTGCCTGATCCCGCAACTGCGTGTTACCCGGCATTGCCCGCGACAAGTTGGGCAGTGCTGGGAATGCTCACATTCGGAGAAGAACTCAGTGGCAGCGATCTGAAAAGCTGGGCCGACTGGAGCATCGGGTTCTATTACTGGAGCCCGTCGGTGAGCCAGGTCTATACCGAGCTCAAAAAGCTGGAAACGCTGGGATTCGTCAGTTCGCGGGAGGTTTCGGAATCGGGTGGGCGTCGTCGACGAG
The DNA here is from genome assembly GCF_027854095.1 of Rhodococcus sp. C-2. Lineage (NCBI taxonomy): Bacteria > Bacillati > Actinomycetota > Actinomycetes > Mycobacteriales > Nocardiaceae > Rhodococcus > Rhodococcus sp. C-2. The sequence continues at coordinate 414,654 of NZ_JAQGFI010000003.1, forward strand.
TGTTCACGATAACCGAATCCGGTATCGAGGCTCTCAGATCATGGTCACGCCGATCGGAGATCGAAACCCCCGTTCTCAAACATGGAGTGATGTTGAGACTGTGGGTCGGCCACCTCAACGACCCCGATCAGCTCAAGTCGATAGTGCTCGATCACATCGACAACCTCGAGGCAAAGAAGCTCAAGGCAATCGAACACGCCGATAACTCGGAGAATGAACCCGCCTGGGCATTTACCGAGATGAGTCTGCGATGGATAGGCCGCCATTTTCAGATGGAGATCGACCTCGCCGCTCAGTTGCTCGATGACATCGATGAGGCCGCCGCTCGATTCGCGCAAGGCGACGCCAACGCTCTCGGCTTGCCGCAGCCCGTCAATGCCGGTAGTTGGAAGTTGATCTGAGCGTGCGGAGGTACAACTCTCCAGATTCTGCCCCACGCCAATAGAATTGTGCTGTCGAGGTTTTCGTGCCCAGTCTTCGTGCTTAGTCTTCGTGCCTAGTCTTCGTGCCTACTGAGCTCGCATGCTTTCGGTGGTCCGGACGCCCGCATTTCGCCACAGGGAAGCGGCTGTTTCCCGAAGAAGCCCGGTGAGAGGCGAGTTCCGCTCGTCGAGCGGCATTTGTCGGAGCGGTCCGCAGATCGACAGCGCGGAGGTCGCGACGCCGATCGGGCCGATCGGAGTGGCGATCGTGCCGAATCCGTCGATCGGCGTGTCACGGCCGTATCCCACGCCGGTTTTTCGGACCTCGTCGGCCGCCTCTCCTCGCTCGTTGTTGAAGGTGTGGAGGACCCTGCCGACGAGTGTTCCGTCTGCGCGCGTGCTGAAACCGATCCGATTCGGAATCATGCTGGCGAAACGACCTGCCATGTGGGCGCGGCACACCACATTTGAGCCGTCGAGAATCGTCATCTCGACGATCAGTCCGGTACGCCGGTGCAATTCGTACAGGTGCGGATGCGCAGCTGAGTGAAGTCTGTCCTGGTACACGGCCAACGAGCCGAGTTCCACGAGCCGCAACCCGAGCGTGTAATCGCGGCCGCTGCGGTGCAGCCACCGAAGTTGGACCAGATGGTCGAGTATGCGGTGGGCTGAAGACCTTGGAAGCCCGGTTCGTCGGACAATCTCGGCGAGGGTGAGACGATCTCGACCGCCGAACGCATCCAGTAGCAGAGAGACTCGGTCGAGGAAGGCGTTCGGCGTTGCGGGATCGACCTCGAGCTGGAGCGACATGTGTTCCCTCTGCTATCCCGTAGTCAAGTTGGACAACTGCCCTGGACAAGGCTATTTCGATTAGGAATGATGACATGTTTTTTCTGCTTTGTGAAGAAGGCCACCCTGTGGATCGGACGCCTCCGGTGCTCGTCGGCGGAAACGGACCACTGATCGGGAGAGCGGGTTCCTTGCTTGGTGGTGGGCGATCTACGTTGACGTGATCACACGCCAAGTGGACAAAGGCGGATGCCGGCGCAGACGTAGCGCCACCCGCCGGGCTGAGAGACCAGGAGACGATATGACGATTCAAGCGGAAGTCACCACGATGCTTGCAACCCTCAACGCTGGATTCCCGGATGTCACCAGTGTCCCGCCGTCGGAGCTACGAACTCTGATTCGGAACCGACGTGCGCCGCTGACGGGTCTTCCCGACATGCTTTCAGTCGAGAATCACGTAATCGACGGTCCCGGTGGAGATCTGGCAATTCGCGTCTTTCGTCCGCATGGAACCTCGAACGACGTTCCTCTCGTGGTCTTCGCTCACGGGGGCGGTTTCGTGTTCTGCGATCTGGACAGTCACGACGAATTCTGTCGATCGATGGCGCAGGGAGTCGGCGCAGTAGTGGTTGCCGTCGACTATCGGTTGGCGCCGGAGCATCCGGCACCGGCAGCCCACGACGACGTCTACGCCGCGGTGGCGTGGGCCAGCGAGCATGCTGCCGAATACGGTTCCGACGCAGGTAAAATCGCACTTGTGGGCGACAGTGCGGGAGGGAACCTCGCGGCGACCGTGGCTATTGCCGCTCGGGATCGGGGTGGTCCGGAAATTGCCCTTCAGGTTCTCATCTACCCCGTGATCGACGACGACTTCGAAACCGAGTCGTATCGGCTCTACGGCACGGGTCACTACAACACCACCGCAGCGATGGAATGGTACTGGCAGCAGTACGCGCCTGAAGGTCGCGACGACGCCCGTGTGATTCCTACGCGTGCGGAGACGCTCGCCGGTCTTCCGTCGGCTGTCGTCGTGACAGCCGAACTCGATCCGCCGTGTTCGTCAGGTGACGCGTATGCGCAGATGCTCGCGACGGCTGGCGTTTCGGTGCGCCATCATCGCTTCGAAGGATTGTTCCACGGCTTCCTCACTATCCCGTCTTTGTCACTGACCGAGCCTGCGCGACAGAAGCTTTGGGCGATGACGCGCGAGGCGCTCAGTAGCGAGTAGGCAGATCACTTCACTGTCAGGAGTCTCTCGGTGAGATTGCCGAACGTGTGACAGATTCTGTCGTGGACCACTGCCTCGGGACATTCGGGGTCGAACCACCGGTCCACCACTGCCCAGTGAATCGGATGATCGAGGTACTGGGTCTGCAGTGAGCCGAGGTCGGTGAACTCCTGCTCCCAGACATGAGTCCATGGTGTGTGCCCGGTCGCTGCGTCGACTCGGCTGAGACGCCAGGCGCAGATCGACGAGATATGGGTAGGCATCCTGAGCAGATCCCGTTCGAATTCCTCGAGTACGTCCTGGGGTGTGCCGGGGGATACCCGGATGAACAGCGCTCGGTACACCTGACCGGCGGCTTCGGCGCCGGAACGTCCCGTGGTCCCGGATGAGTACTCGGCGCCGTGGAAGTGGTCGACGGTGGCGCAGCGCAGGCTGTCGTCGACCGCATCTCGGGCTGTCTGCCAAGCCATCTCGTCTTCGAACTGAAGATGGACGATCAGATCTCCGCCGTTGATGACGCCGGGAAGTGTCGTACAGACGAGACGACGTAGCGCGTTCGACGATTCGGCAACTGCGGCAATGTTCTTCACTGCAGCGGCCCACTCGTCGGCGCCCGCCCCGTTGGCGGCGTGCACGACTCTTGTCACGTTATACATTGCTCAGTCCTTCGATGTCCTTTGCTGCGGCGGCCATGGAGCGACTCCGTTCGATTATGAGCGGAGCCATTGCATCCCACCACTGTCTGAGGGTGGAGTCTCTGCGGCCCTGGCGCGTCATCGACCACCAGCCGGCCGTGCCGTCGACCGTCCAGGTGACGGTCAAGGTGTTCGGGTCTTGATCGCACCACAACGGAGGGCTGACGAGTACGTCGGCGAGTGTCATGCCGCGACGCTGTGCACTCGGCAAATACTGGTCGAGTAGCGCGTCGACGAACTGTCGACCGCATCCCGGTTTCGTGACTATCCGATCGATCACGTAGAGCGTTTCATCTGCCATTGGTGAAGATTACTTTCCCCTAACCCGTTGTGATGCTTTCGATCTCACACAGCGGGAGATAGCGGATTTGGTCATGTGCCCGGCATTTCGACACCTCCCGTCAGGCGGGAATCGTTGCTGTGCAACAGAATCGGATGATGCAACATGGCGGACAACGATTGCGTGAAATGCAGTCGAACTCAGGTCGAACACATACGTCATGTGTTCGATGTCGTGAAGTGGAAGAGGCTTGGAGGAGCAGTTGAATCACTCGCTGGTAGGGAAGACCGCGCTGGTGACCGGGAGCAGTCGAGGCATAGGCAGGGCGATCGCCAGGCGACTGGCGGCAGAGGGGGCAACCGTGGTCGTCACCGCACGGTCGACTCGGCCTACCGCGGCAGTCCGTGCCGACAGTAATGTCGTCATCGGCGGTACGTTGTCCGAGACCGTCGAGATGATCGAGTCGCAACACGGTCGTGCACTTGCCATTCCGGCCGATCTCGAGGATTCCGAGGCTCGCGACGGATTGATCGAGAAGGTCGTCTCGCGGACCGGAGGTATCGACATCCTCGTGAACAATGCCGGGTTTGCCGACTACGCGCCGATCGAGAAGATGTCGCTGGCGACGTTCGATCGGACCCTCGACCACTACATTCGCGCGCCGTTCGCCCTGTCGAAGGCAGCCATCCCCTACATGCGAGAGCGCGGCGCAGGCTGGATCGTGAACATCGGTTCCTCGACGGGACTGAATCCGATCAGGCCCTTCCGCGACTACAACAAGACGTCGGGTGACGTGATTTACGCGTCGATGAAGGCAGCACTGCACAGGTTCACACAGGGCCTCGCCGCGGAGGTGCTGGACGACAATATCGCGGTCAACTCGGTGGGGCCTTCCACTGCGATCTCGACTCCCGGCGCCGACGCACTCATTCCGGATGGATACGAAACCGAGCCCGTCGAGTATCTTGCCGAGACGGTACTGGCCATGTGTTCTCTTCCCGCGGCCGAGCGGACCGGCCTTGTAGCGTTCAGTCTTCATTTTCCCTGGTATCAGGATCTGGTCGTGAAGGCGCTCGACGGGCAAGGGCTGATGCCCAGACGTGAGCCACCGACGTGGTGCAATCCCAACATTCTGCCCGAAGGAATCTGAAGTCTTTGTCGAGCAATAGTTTCGGCGACACAACCCGAGGAGTGGAGATGTCTCACGCTGAACGCCGGTTCGGTACCGGCACGGCCGTCGTGACCGGTGCGGGGGCCGGTATCGGTGCAGGGTTCGCCCGTCACCTTGCGCGGCTGGGAATGACGGTGGTAGTTGCCGACATCGACGAGGAGCGTGCGTCGCTCGTCGCCGAGGACATTCGCGCGGCCGGTGGGAGAGCTGACGTCCATGGAGTGGACGTAGCGGATGCCGATGCCGTGAAGAGGATGGCGGACAATGTGTTCGATCGTCACGGCAGCGTCGAGTTGCTGGTCAACAATGCCGGAGTGGAGACGGCCGGGTTGCTGTGGGAAGTCAGTGGTGCGCGGTGGAGACGGTTGATGGAGATCAACGTCGACGGCGTCTTCTATTGCCTTCGTGCTTTCGTGCCATTGATGTTGAAGGTGGGTAAGCCGGCGTGTGTGGCCAATCTGTCTTCTGTCGGCGGGATCAACAGCGCCGCGGTGCAAGGACCGTACATCGTCAGTAAGTTCGCGGTGCTGGCGATGACCGAGAGCTTGCACCAAGATTTGTCGTTGGTCGACTCTCCGATTCAGGTCAGTGCTGTTGTTCCACACTCGATCCGGAGTGAGATCTTTCGTGCGGCCCAGCGTGACGCGCCGACTACGAACGTCACGGCAAACGCTGTCTTCGATGCAATGCAACAGGCGAACGTCGAATCCGGACTCGACCCGCTCGATGCCGCCGAGCACATGACCGAAGCAATAGCGCGTGGGGACTTCTGGGTGTTCTCCGACGACGACGCGTGTCGGCAGTTCACCGACCGCCGAGCCGCTCAGCTTCGAGACCTGTTACCTCCCGCCGATCCTCGCACAATGCTCACACGCATGGGCATCTCGTGAATGCGGAGCTGTTCGGAGCAGGCCTGTTCACGCGCTGCCGTTGACAGACGTCGACGCACTCTTGGGGAGGCCTGACCAACCCACCAGGCCGACCAGAGCGAAAGCTACGGCGGCAGTGACGAAGGTGACGGTGAAGGCGGATTCGCTGGGCAGAGCGGATACGCCCTCTGGCAGGTTCGCGATGGTCATCGAGGCGAGAATCGTAGTCACCACTGCACTGCCCATGGCGCTGCCGGTGGAACGGGAGATCGAGTTGATGCCGTTGGCTATTCCACTCTGGTGTCGCGGAACGCTCGACATGATGATCGCGGGCATGGCCGCGTAGCCCAGGCTCACGGCGGCGCCGATCACGATGCCGGCACCGATGACCGACGCGGTGTGCGTGTGGTCGTACGCGAGCCAGGCGAACGGCACCGCACCACAGATGGCGGTGAGTCCCAGGACGAAGCGTGGCCCACGCACTCTGATGAGCCGCCCACCGATCGGTGCTGCGATCAGCGAGGCAATCGCACCCGGCAGCAGGAATTCCACCGACGCACGCAGAATGCTGGCGTCGAATCCGTATCCCGTGAGGGCGTGGGGAAGCTGCACGAGATAGGAGATGCCCAGGAAGTTGGCGAACATTCCGAAGCCCAGCATGACCCCCGCCAGATTCGCCATCATCACGGGCCGGTGGACGAACATTCGCATGTCGACCAGTGGTTCGTCGACGATCTTCTCGATCCAGACCCAGACTGCGAACATCACGATCGAGCCCAGGAAAACACCGATGGTCACGGGTGAGAACCAACCCCATTGGTGGCCTTGCGAAATCGACAACAGGAGCAGAAGGAGTGCAGCGCCCAGGCTCAGCGCGCCGATGACGTCGACGCGCCCGCCGCTCTTGTGCTTGGTTGCCGGAACCAGCGTGATGACGGCGACGAGGGCAAGCAACGCGAACCCGGTGGCCATCCAGAAGGCGTTGCGGTAGTCGGCATCCGGAGCCGATGTGAGAAGTCCGGTGGCTACGAGGGCGAGCCCGCTGCCGAATGCGAGAGTTCCGCTGACCAATGCCATCGCGCCGGGAAGCTTGTGTGGGCGGACCTCTTCGCGCAGGACCGACAGAGCCAGCGGGAAGATGGCGGTGGCGGTCCCCTGGAGGACGCGTCCGAGGATGAGAAGTGGCAGATTGTGTGCCAGTGCGGCGACGATCGAACCGATGACCATGACGACCAGAACGCCGACCAGCGTGCGCTTCTTGCCGTGCTGATCGCCGTAGCGGCCCAACAGGGGAGTGAAAACGGCGGCCGACAGCAACGTCGCCGTCGTCACCCAACTGATGCCGGCCGCGGATGCGCCCAGATCGGACTGAATACGCCCCAAAATCGGGACGGGCAGTGTCTGCATCATCGAGACGATCATCGCGGCCAGGCTGAGCGCTCCGATGATGACGGCCTCGCGGCGCGGCGATGTTACGACGGATACATCCGGGGTGTCGTGGACCGTTGGCTGCGCAGCGCTGTCGGTCGTCACTGAATTCGTCAAGTGGGTCCTTCTCGGGAATTACAAGAGAAATTGCTTAATGTGCCGAAGTAATTTTCTCTGGATGGTAAGTCCGCGAGATCGATCCCGTCAATGCTGGTCAGTGAGCCCCTGGGGTCAGTTCGGTGTATTCAGGACCAACTCGGCGTGTTCCGGACTAGAAGGGGTAGACCGGGAGTGCGCTCTGCGCAGTCACCCACTGCGTTTCGGTGAAGGCGTCGAGGTTTGCGCCGATACCGCCGACGCGGCCACCGTTACCCGAAGACGCCATACCGCCGAACGGGATGACTGCTTCGTCGCCGACGGTCTGATCGTTGATGTGTACGAGGCCGGTGGGGATTTGTTGGGCGAGCTCGAGCCCTCGCATGGCGTCGGAGGTCAGAATGCCCAGTGACAGTCCGTACTCGGAATCGTTGGCCATGGCGACGGCCTGTTCGACGGTGGCGAAGGAGGTGACCGGTGCGACTGGCCCGAAGACTTCGTCGGCGAATGCCGGCGCGGTGAGTGGGGTGTCGGCCAGCACGGTGGGCCGGTAGAAGAGATCCTCGTAGGTGCCGCCGGCCGCCAGTTTTGCTCCGGCCGCGATGCTTCCGGTGACCAGGGAGTGGATGTGGTCGCGTTGTCCGGCGTCGATGATGGGTCCGAGTGCGACCTGACCGGTGAACGGGTCGCCTACCGGAAGCTTGTCGGCGTGTTCGGCAAGGAGTGCGGTGTAGTCGGCGGCGATACTTTCGTGGACGAGTTGGCGGCCGGTGGTCATGCAGATCTGCCCCTGGTGCATGAAGGATCCGAAAGCGCCTACAGATGCGGCCTTTTCGAGGTTGACGTCGTCCATGACGATCAGTGCGTTGTTTCCCCCGAGCTCGAGGTGTGCTCGTTTGAGATGGCGGCCCGCCAGTTCACCGACAGCGCGTCCTGCCCGGGTCGACCCGGTGAATGCGATGACGCGAACGCTCGGATGAACCACGATTGCCTCACCGGCGTCAGCGCCACCCGGCAGCATGCCGAACACTCCGGCAGGCAGACCGGCTTCTTCGAAGATGCGGGCAAGAACCACACCGCCACAGATCGCCGTGCGCGGATCAGGCTTGAGGATCACCGAATTGCCCAGTGCCAGTGCGGGAGCGACTGCACGGATCGACAGAATGATCGGGAAGTTGAACGGTGCGATGACACCGACGGTGCCGACGGGGACGCGACGAGAGAAGCTCAGCCGCGGTTGCTCCGAGCGCAGCACCTCGCCGACGGGGTGTGCGGCCAAAGCTGCTGCGTTGTAGCACTCTTCGGCAGCGGTGTGGGTTTCCAGTCCGGCTTTGGCGGGAATGCTGCCGGCCTCGCGGATTACCCATTCGCCGATTTCGTCGGCGTACTGCTCGAACAGTTGACCGGCGCGGCGTAGAACGGCGGCTCGTTCGGTGTACGGCCTTGCTGCCCAATCCTTCTGAGCGGCAGTAGCTTTTGTTGCAGCGGCTGCCACGTCGTCTGGTGTTGCCATGCCGACCGTCGTCAACTGCTTGCCGGTGGCCGGCTCGACGACAATACGATCGTCGGCGCTACCGAGAACCCATTCGCCGTCGAAGATCTTCGATTCCCACACAGGTTCGCTCAGTAGACGCGTCATGGCCGCTCCTCGGTAAAGGGATGCAACCGCGCGCCGCATCACATGGTTGTGGACCACGTTGCTCCGTGAGGGGAGTCGATCGCCATCGCACTTTCACTCAGTGAAAGACGGATTCATGGCGTCCTTGAGCGCTTGGATCAGATCGGCGAACTCGGTCGAGTGGGTGGCGCCGCTGCGGGTCACTCCCGAGACGGGAATTCGCAAGCGGCCGTGCGATTCTCGCATGAAGCTGATGCCGGCGCGTGGAGATTCGCCTGCGGTGATCGAATACAGCAGGGTCCAGGCGCGCGGGTTGGTGATCACGTCCAGCGTGGCTGTGTGATCGCTCGGAATTGCAGGGCCCAGTTGGACGCGTCGATCTATCTCGCGGAACGCGTCCTCGACCACCTTGTGAATGAGCACCTGGCTTTGGCGCGGCGGCAGGAGCAGGGGGTATGCGGCCAGATCATTGAGGTCGACGCTTTGCTGGCCGGCCAGGGGGTGCCGGCTCGACATTACGACCAGGAGATCTTCGACGCCGAGGTCCAAGGGTTCGAGTCCGGGGCGGTCGACGCCGCCGCGAATCAGCGCGATGTCGGCGTCACCGGAGGCCACGGCGTCCATGCGGTGGGCAAAACTCTTGATGACGAACTCGACGTCCAGGTCCGGATGAAGTTCGCGCACGTGTGCGATGGCGTCCAGCGTCTGAGCGGCGAAGCTCATGTTTCCGGTGATCCGGATCCGGGCTCGTGGGTCGCGTGCGACGGAGTAGGCCATCGTTTCGAGGCTGAGGACTTGCTGCGCGATGGGCACGAGTCGCGATCCTGCCGGGGCAAGGCGAACGGCTCGGGTCGAGCGTTCGAAGAGTGTCGCGCCAAGCTCCTTCTCCAGTCGGGCGACCTGATGGCTGATCGCCGACTGCGAGATGAAGCAGCGCTCGGCAGCGCGACTGAAGCTCAGTTCCTCGCTCACGACGAGGAAGTACTTGAGTTGGCGGAAGTCCATGAGGACAGCTTACTTATGAGCAATCGAGATAACAGTCTTGCGAATACTCCAGCTAGCTGGACCCGACCCATGATCAGTCCATACCGTAATAGTCATACTTTCAATTTGGTTGAGGAGATTTGTTGTGGATAGAACAGCTGCGGGTCGCGCTGACATCGACGCGACTGGACACGAGCAGACTCAGGTAGTCATCGTCGGTTCGGGATTCGGAGCCCTCGCCGCGGCCAAGACTCTCGCGAAGTCCAAGACGCCGTTCGTCCTCATCTCCGCCACCACCGAGCACCTCTTCCAGCCGCTGCTCTACCAGGTGGCGACGGGCGTTCTGTCGGCAGGCGAAGTTGCTCCGCCCATCCGCACGATCCTGCAGAAGTACCCCAACGCCGACGTGCGTCTCGGTCGCGTCGTCGAGGTCAACGCCGAAGAGAACACCGTCGTCTACGAGGCTTCGGGCACCCGCCACACTCTCGGATACCGCTCGCTCATCGCAGCAACCGGTGCCACCCAGGCGTACTTCGGTCATGACGAGTTCGAAAAGGTCACCTACAAGCTCAAGACCGTCGAGGATGCCGAGGTCCTGCGTAAGCAGATCCTGCGTTGCTTCGAAGAGGCTCACACCACCAACGACGCGCTGGTTCGCCGCAACCTGCTCAGCTTCGTTGTCGTCGGTGCAGGCGCGACCGGCGTCGAGCTCGCCGGACAGATCAAGGAACTGGCGCGTCGCTACTTCGCCAAGTCCATCAACAACATCAGCGCCGACGAGGTCACGGTCACCATGGTCGAGGGCGCGGGCGTTGCGCTTCCGGCCTTCGGCGGCAAGCTCAGTGAGTACACACAGGCCTCGCTCGAGAAGTCGGGTGTCGAGGTTGTTCTCAACACTATGGTCACCGCCATCGACGAGCACGGTGTCACCGTCTCTTCGGCAAAGACCAAGGAAGAGAAGCGCATCGACGCCGAGACCGTCATCTGGTCGGCCGGTGTTCGCGCCAACGACTTCGCAGCAGTGCTCGGCGAGGCGACCGGTTGTGAGAGTGACCGTGCAGGTCGTCTGCTCATCAATCCGGACTTGACCGTCGGCGGGTTCGCCAACGTCTTTGCCATCGGCGACATGACTTCGCTGAACGGTCTGCCGGGTCAGTCGCCCGTTGCAATGCAGGGTGGCCGTCATGCAGCGAAGACTGTGAACGGAAAGGTCAAGGCCGGAACGCCTTTCAAATACTTCGACAAGGGCAGCATGTCGATCATCAGCCGATTCAGCGCTGTGTGTCGCGTCCGCAAGGTCGAGTTCAAGGGCACGATCGCCTGGTTCATGTGGCTGGCCGTGCACGTGATGTATCTGGTGGGCTTCCGCAACCGGTATGTCGCTGTGATGTCGTGGTTCGGTTCGTTCATCGGTCACCGTCGTCCGCACTTCCACTACGCGCAGGAGCCGATGAAGATCGAGGCCACGCCGCCGGTGACCGAACGCGAACCGGAATTGGCGCACTCCGCGTAGCTTCGCACCGCCTGAACACGTTTCGCCTGATGTCAGTCACACTGTGTGAATGGCATCAGGCGAGCGTTCGTTGATCGGCCGGGCATTTATCGTGCTCGGTGCCTTCGACGCGAAATCGCCGCGGTTGACGCAGTCGGAGATCAGTCGTCGCAGCGGTTTGCCTCTGCCCACCGTCCACCGACTGTGTGGGCAGTTGGTGGCTGAGGGCGCACTCGAGCGTCGGAGTGACGGCAAGTACCAGGTCGGAGTCCGGTTGTGGGAGATCGGCGCTCTTGCTCCCGGCGCTCACGGCCTACGGCAGGTGGCGTTGCCGTTCCTCGAGGACCTGTACGAGGTCACCCGAGAGAACGTGCAGTTGGTCGTTCGTGAGGGCACCGAGGCTCTGTACCTCGAGCGCTTGTCCTCGCGTAGCGCCGTCACCGTGGTCGGCCGTGCCGGCGGAAGATTGCCGTTGCACGCGTCCAGCGGTGGATTGATTCTCCTCGCGCACGGCGGAACCGAGCTTCTCGACGACGTCCTTCGCGCCGGCCTCGAGTCGTTCACTCCCAAAACCATTACTTCCGAGCGGATTTTGCGAGCAACTCTCGACGAGATCAGGCGCGCCGGATTCGTGGTCTGTCGTGAGTATCTGAACGTCGGAACCCTTGCCGTCGCCGCTCCTGTCCGCGAAGCCGGGGGCAGTGTCGTGGCAGCGGTCTCGACAGTTGTTCCGGTGGAGCAGGATCCAGCTCCTTTACTGCCCGCGTTGGTCGCGGCCGCCCGTGGAATATCACGCGGGCTTGGTAGCGGTGGGTTTCGATAGCTCGTTTCGGTCTTTCACTGAGTGAAATTGCAGCTGTTCAGAGGAGTGATCGTGGTCGAGGGTGGTCTCAATCGTCACTCACCTCAGGAGCTCTCTGTATGTCTTCTTCACGCACCCAGGTCGGAATCGTCGGTGGTGGTCCCGCCGGGTTGATGCTCTCGCATCTGTTGCATCTGAAGGGAATCGATTCGGTTGTCCTGGAATGCCGCACCCGCGAAGAGGTAGAAGGCACCATTCGTGCCGGCGTGCTCGAACAGAACACGGTTGATCTCATGGTCGAGACCGGACTCGGTGATCGACTGAAGCGGGAGGGCCTCGAACATCACGGAATCGAGTTGCGATTCGGTGGACGAGGGCACCGAATCGCGTTCGACGAACTGACCGACGGGCGAGCAGTCACGGTGTATCCGCAACACGAGGTGCTCAAGGATCTGATCGCGCGGCGTCTCGCTGACGGCGGGGACATTCGATTCGGAGTGTCCGACGCGCAAGTACACGATCACGAATCGGATCGCCCGAGTATCACTTTTGTCGACTCGGACGGAAATGATCAGAAGCTCGAGTGCGCCCTGGTGGCCGGTTGCGACGGTTCACGCACCGGAACGCGAAAGCTGATTCCCGAACCGTCGATCCGAACGGATCATTTCCGCCAGTATCCCTTCGCGTGGTTCGGCATCCTGGCCGAGGCGCCGCCGTCGTCCGAAGAACTGATCTATGCCAACCATGAGCGCGGGTTTGCACTGATCAGCACACGGACGCCCGAGGTACAGCGTCATTACCTTCAGGTCGATCCGGACGACTCCGTGGACAACTGGTCCGACGATCGAATCTGGGACGAGCTGCACATGCGCGTCGACGGTGAGGGGGCGGAGATCAAGGACGGCAGGATCTTTCAGAAGTCGATCCTCCAGTTCCGCAGCTTCGTGTGTGAGCCGATGCAGCACGGCAACCTGTTTCTTGCAGGGGATGCGGCGCACACCGTGCCGCCGACCGGCGCGAAGGGAATGAATCTCGCGATCGCCGACGTCTACGCACTGGCGAAGGCAATGGACGGTTTCTTCACCTCGTCCGACCGAAAGATGCTGGACGGGTACACCGAAACGGTGTTGCCGCGTGTGTGGCGGACGCAGCACTTCTCGTGGTGGATGTCGTCGATGCTCCATCGCTTGCCAGACGACAGCGGTTTCGGGCATCGCCGACAGTTGGCCGAGTTGGACATGGTCACGCGTTCGGTGGCCGGACGAACGCTGATCGCCGAGAACTACGTCGGAACTCCCTTGCATCAGTAGGCCGATTCGCAGGTTGCACGGTGCGAAATCAGGGGGAGTGGGGTGCCAGGTGTCACCAGGACCCCGAAGTTCTTGGTATGTGTCCGCCTGGCGGGAAGCCGCCGAGCCGAAGTAGCGGGAGCTTTGTAACCTCGAACACGTCCTTGTCCAACCGAGGGTGGCTGATGCTTCGACCGCACTGCGGGGGAGTTGTCGTATGACTGAGCGTTGCAAGAAGTGACTGTTCAGGATCCACTGTCTCCCAAGCCGATCGGTGCGAACCGACTTCGAGCTCATCGAGGCACTTCAGTCGCTCCGGTCAACTGAACAGAGGGATCTTCCGATGAAGTTCAGCCTCGCCGTGGCGATGATTCCCCTCTCTCAACTCGTTGCACTTGCGAAAGTGGCCGAAGAATGCGGCTTTTCTTCGATCACGATGCCCGACTCACTGTTCTTTCCCGAGCGGGGCGCTACCGGGTATCCGTATACCGCTGACGGTGTGCGGATGTGGGACGCGAAGACACCATTTGTAGACCCCATGATTGCCGCGGCCTTCATGGGACCCGGAACGTCGAAGATTCGCTTTTATCCGCAGGTGCTCGAGCTCAGCTCACGCAATCCTCTGCTGCTGGCAAGCCAGGTGGGGTCGGTCGCGAATCTGACAGGAGGCCGCTTCGGTCTCGGGGTCGGTGTGGGCTGGGCGCCAGAGGAATTCGAGTGGTGCGGCGCTTCCCCCAAGGATCGAGGCCCGCGAGTCGACGAGATGCTCGAGGTACTGCGACTGGTTCTAGGCGGCGGTATGGTCGAACATCACGGCAAGTTCTTCGACTTCGACAGGCTGCAGATGAGCCCGGCGCCGGTCGATCCCGTCCCCATCTACATCGGAGGACATTCCGCGGCCGCATTGCGCCGTGCAGCGCGAGTGGGTGACGGTTGGACCTCGGCTACAGTCTCTTTCGCTGATCTGCAAGCTCTCATCGAGAGGATCGGCGTCCTGCGGGTCGAGTACGGGCGCGCCGAGTCCCCGTTCGAAATTCAGGCCGTCTGCGCCGATCGCTTCGGTCTCGACGGCTCCCTGGAACTGGCCGATAGCGGAGTGACGGAATCGATCGTCATTCCTTGGGCCATGTACGGCCTCGGGTTCGACTGCGACCTGGAAGCGAAGAAAGATGCGGTACGCAGGTTCTCCGAGGAAGTCATCTGCAAATTCTGAAATTCACGTAGCGCACCCGTGCTGCAATGACCCGTGTGCGGGGATCAATCCGTATGCGGGCGTTGCGGCTCCAACATCCGTTCGCGCAGACTGTCGTAGATAGGTGCCGACCCTGCCGACGTGGTGACGAATACCGCTGCCGCAGTGGCAGCGAGCATCGGGACCAGCGTCGACGTCACCGCGGTCATTTCGACCACGATCACGATGCCGGTGAACGGTGCGCGTACTACGGCGCCGAAGAAGGCCGCCATACCGACGGTGGCCATGGTGACCGTGAGCCCGGCGTCCACTCCGGGCACGAAGCTCGACAGTCCGGTGAAGATCGACCCCCAGAGCGCGCCGAGAGCGAGTAAGGGAGCGAACAGTCCGCCGGGAGTTCCAGCGGCATACGAGAGCGGGCCGGTGAAGAACCGAACCACCAAGTACAGCAGCAGGATCGGCAGTACGAAGGTCCTTCCGCCGACGATCATCTGTGCAAGAACGTCGCCGCCCCCACTGGCCAACGGGTCGAGGAACAGCGTCAGGCCGATGACGGCGCCGATCGTTGCGCCGATGACAGTCGGTGGGATCTTGTCGAGCCGTGCCACGATGTCGAGTAGTCCTAGAATCAGGCGGTTGTACGCAATACCCAGTAGCCCCGTGAGGATTCCGAAGACGACGAACAGTGGCAAGAATGCGAGTTGAGGTGTCGGGACGGTGCCGACTTCGAAATCGGGTTGATCACCGATGACGATCCGTGCACAGCCCACCGCCACTGAAACACCGAAAAGGGTTGGCAGCACGGTGCGCAGCCGGAACGAGTGCGTCACCTCCTCGCAGACGAACAGTGCTCCCGCGATCGGCGCGTTGAATGCGACAGCGAGACCTGCTCCGGCCGTGGATGTTTGCAGCATGGCGACGTCGGGTTCGGTGAGGCGGGCTCGCCGTCCCGCTTCTGCTCCGATCGCCGCACCCATGTGTACGGTGGGGCCTTCACGACCGAGAACCAGACCGGAGCCGATCGCCAAGAGGCCGCCGATGAATCTGGCGGGCACGAGATTGATTCCCGGCGGTTTCGCTTCACCGCGGGACACCGCCTCGACGTGCTGGATGCCGCTTCCCTTTGCGAGGGGCACTCGTCTGACGATCAGTACGGCAAGTACGGTACACAGGGCCACCAGGAGGACCGGCACGAGCCACCCGACGTACGGAACGTGATGCGCCCAGTTCACGATCGCCTGACGAAGTTCGTCGGCCCTGATCAGACACCAACGGAACGCGCCGCCGACAAATCCGACCCCGACGCCGGCGACCGCAGCGAGTAGACACAGCAAACCCAGTCCGCGGTTGGAGTCACGCGGTTCGGTGCCGCCATCGTCCTCGGTCATCGTGATCAGCCCTACCTGATGGTCACAACTCGCGACAGGTGAATTGAGCTTCCTCACCTTGGACGGTAACCCATCGCGCTACCCGCAGGGTCGGATCGAGGTTGTGCAGCCTGGTCACAATTCGACAAGCAGGCTGATTCCGAGAACCGCCATCATCACGGCGATCAGAGCATCGAGAACCCGCCAGGCGTTGGGTTTCGCAAAAAGCGGCGTCAGCAGACGTGCGCCGTAACCGAGGGCGCCGAACCAGACCACACTTGCCGTGATGGCACCGGCGGCAAACCACCAACGTCCGATCTCGCCGCGACCGTTGGCGATGGAACCCATGAGCACGACGGTGTCGAGGTACACGTGTGGATTGAGCCAGGTGAGAGCCAATGCCATCGTGACGGCGGCAAGCCTCGACCCGTTGCCATGTCGATCCGGCGCCAACGTCTGGGGGTGAAGTGCCCGCTTGGCGGCGAAGAGCGCATAGCTGAGGAGGAAAACGGCGCCGGCGATACGAACGAACGTGATCATCGACGGTGCGTGTTCGAGGAGGGTCCCGATTCCGCTGACGCCCGCGAGGATGAGAATTGCGTCTGACAACGCGCACACTGCGACGATCGGGAGTACGTGTGATCGCGTCAGGCCTTGACGAAGAACAAACGCATTCTGGGCGCCGATTGCGACGATCAAAGACAGTCCGACCCCGAAACCGACGAGGGCCGACGCAGGGTCGTTGGTGCTGAGCATGTCGTCGAGCCTGCCGCTCGGATTTCAGTCAGTCCAGCTAATGATTCTTAGGATGCATCAGAGTAGCTTCAGATTATGTTGGATTTCGAGCAACTGAGGGCATTGCACGCCGCGGTCGACGAGGGAACCTTCGAGGCGGCGGCGCGGAAGTTACACATCACGCCTTCGGCGGTCAGCCAACGAATCAAAGGTCTCGAGACCTCGGTTGGCCGGATCCTGGTGCAGCGCACCAAACCCATCCGGGTCACCGATTCGGGGAGAGAAGTCCTGCGTCTTGCCCGTCAGATAGACGCACTGTCGCGTGACACCGTGCGAGAACTCGGCCTTGAAAATGGTTCAGGGATGTTTGCACGCGTCTCGATCGCGGTCAATGCCGATTCGCTGTCCACCTGGGTTCTCGGGGCCCTCGCGGAGTTCACGCAAGAAGTCAGTTTCGATTTTCATCTCGACGATCAAGACCACACCACTGAACTACTGCGCGACGGTTCGGTCATGGCTGCCGTCACCTCTGTTGCGTCACCGATTCAAGGGTGTACCTCCAGCCGTTTGGGCATCATGCGGTATCGGCCGATGGCGAGTGCGGAGTTCTGCCGTCGTTGGTTCGCAGACGGTGTCACGGCCGAATCCCTTTCGGAGGCGCCGCTGGTTGTGTTCAATCGCAAGGATCTACTGCAGGATCGCTACCTCGATCAAAAGGTCGGCCACCCCGCCGATCCGCCCCGTCATCTTGTTCCTTCATCGGCAGACTTCGCGGACGCCGTCAGGCGGGGATACGGCTGGGGATTGATACCGGACCTGCAGCGCGGCGACGACGATCGCTCCGGCGTGCTGATCGGATTCGATCCGGACTTCGTGGACGACGTTCCGCTGTACTGGCAGCAGTGGAAACTGTCGTCACCTGTCTTGCGCCGGATCTCCGAGGTGGTGACCAGACGCGCCCACGAGGTGTTGCATCAGCCGTCGAACTGATGCATACCGTACGTGTGGTGTTGTGCTCAGGGAACAAAGAACCTGGACAAGTTGATCCCCTGGGACCGTTTCTTCGGCCGCAGGACGCCGATAGTGTTTTGAGTCACACACGAATGAAAGGTGCTGACTCTCGTGGCGAACATCGGATATCTGGCTTGGGATCTTGCAGAGAAGTACGGGCAGAAGCCGTGCTTGCGGGACGACCACGTCGAACTCACGTATGAAGAGTTCGCAGATCGCACGGAAGCTGTTGCCGCGCAATTGGCTGGACTCGGAATCGGCCTCGGTGACGTGGTGGCGATCATGCTGCCCAATCGCGTCGAGTTGCTGATCGCGATCATGGCTGCCTGGCGCATCGGTGCTGCCGCTACACCCATCAATCCGATGTTCACCGCGAACGAAGCGGACTACCAGATCGCGGACTCCGGGGCCGAGTTGGTCATCACCGCCACTGCCGACGCACCCTCGGGCGGCCGCGCAGTGTTGGCCGTCGAGGATCTGGCGACAGTGCCGCCGACCGATCCCCGACCCGGAATCGATGTTGCAGCAGACGATCTGGCGTTGCTCATCTACACCAGCGGCTCCACCGGACGGCCCAAGGGAGTGATGCTGACTCATGCCAACCTGCAGTTCATGGCTTCGTCGATGGGCAAGAACATCGGTGTTACCGGCGCGGATCACTGCCTGCTGATTCTGCCGCTGTTCCATGTCAACGCGATCTGCGTCAGCGTCTTGACGCCCTTACTTGTCGGCGGACAGGTGAGTGTCACCGGGAAGTTCTCGGTTTCGAGATTCTTCGACGACGTCGCGCGGCTTCGCCCCACGTATTTCTCGGCGGTGCCGGCAATCTACGCGATGCTGACCTCACAGCCGGAAGACCCTTCGATCGACACGTCGTCCTTGAGGTTTGCCGTGTGCGGTGCGGCGCCGATCAGCAAGGAACTCCTCGAACGCGCTGAGCAGCGTTTCGGTTTCGTGATCGTGGAAGGTTACGGACTCACCGAGGGGACCTGTGCGTCGGCCTGCAATCCTGTGGACGGCGTGCGCAAACTCGGTACGGTCGGCCCGGCGTTGCCCGGCCAGCAGATTTCCATTCTTGCCGAGGACGGAACCTTTGCGCCCGCCGGGACTGCCGGAGAGGTGGTCATCAAGGGTGGCAACGTGATGCGTGGCTATCTGGGTAAGCCGGAGGAAACTGCGAAGACCGTCAAGGATGGTTGGTTGCATACCGGTGACGTCGGAGTCCTCGACGAGGACGGCTACCTGACCCTGGTCGATCGCATCAAGGACATGATCATCCGTGGGGGAGAGAACATCTACCCCAAGGAGATCGAAAACTCGCTCGCTACGCACCCTTCCGTGCTCGAGGCAGCCGTCATCGGCGCTCCGCACCAGGTCTACGGAGAGGTGCCAGTTGCCTATGTTGTCGCCTACCCCGATGCGCCCGTCACCGAAGACGAACTGCTCGAACATGTCACGGCCTTGCTCACCCGAGTAAAGGTGCCAGTGGCGATCTACGTCGTCGATGCGCTTCCCCGAAACCCGGTGGGCAAGATCGACAAACCTGGAATGAGACGAGCTCTGAGCGCAACTCCCGCTCACTAGTCACTTCCCCGTAGTACCAGCACAACTCGACGACGTCCGTCGAGTCGATCCGTCATGCCCACATTCCGTATTTCAGGAGCACATCATGGGATTCAAAGAAGGAAACTTCCCTCCCGTCGATCCGGCAACGTTCATGGACAAGCCGTTTCTCGAGCGTCTGCGTGACATGTCCACGCACTGGGTGGATTACGGCTTCGGTACGCCGAAGATGGTCCACACCGTCTACATCATGAAACTGTTGTTCCTTTACCTGGCAGCTGGAACAGCCGTTGCCACTTTGACTTCCGGCCTCTCGTGGTTCGACATCGGATCGTGGTGGAACCAGCCGATCGTCTACCAGAAACTCATCATCTGGACGATGATGCTCGAGATGCTGGGCTTGGCAGGATCCTGGGGGCCGCTCGCCGGCCACTTCAAGCCGATGACCGGTGGAGTTCTCTACTGGCTCCGCCCCGGCACCATTCGTCTGCCACCGTGGCCGGGCAAAGTGCCGCTCACCTCGGGTGACACCCGCACGGTGTTCGACGTCTTCATCTATGTCGCCGCAGTCGCCAATCTCCTTGTTGCCGCTGTTCTCCCCGGTGTTCACACCACAGGAATCGACTCGGCAATCGCTGACAATGCCGGACTGGTGCGCCCGACGGTCTTGTACTCCTTCCTGGTACTCATGGTGATTCTCGGGTTGCGGGACAAGGTGCCCTTCATCGCTGCCCGTAGTGAGCAGTACCTGCCGGCGATCTTCTTCTTCACATTCCTGCCGTTCGTCGACATGATCCTGGCGCTCAAACTGCTGATCGTCATGGTGTGGATCGGTGCCGGTGTCTCGAAGTTCGGTCGCCATTTCTCGCTGGTGGTTCCTCCGATGCTCAGCAATACCCCGTGGATCCCGTCGAAGAAGATCAAGCGCGCCCACTACCGGAATTTCCCGGAGGATCTGCGGCCTTCACATCTGGGCGGCGGCGTCGCACACGTGGCCGGAACGATGGTCGAAATCGTCACCCCGTTGATACTGCTGTTCTCGACGAACAAAACCCTCACGATCCTCGCCGTGATCCTCATGGTCGGATTCCATCTGTTCATCGCGTCGACCTTCCCGCTTGCCGTCCCACTCGAATGGAATCTTCTGTTCGCCTACGCCTCGGTCTTTCTGTTCCTGGGATTCCCGGCATGGGACGGCTACGGACTCGGCGCCATGTCCTCACCGTGGATTACCGCGGGAATTGTTGCAGCCCTTGCCTTCTTCCCCATCCTCGGAAACCTTCGACCCGATCTGGTGTCCTTCCTGCCGTCGATGCGCCAGTACGCCGGCAACTGGGCATCCGCGACGTGGGCATTCGCGCCGGGCGCTGAAGCCAAGATCGACCAGTTCATCAAGCGTCCGTCGCCGGATACGCGCAATCAGTTGATGACGATGTACCCCGAAGATGTGTCCGATGTCGTTCTGCATCAGCTGTTGGGCTGGCGTTCCATGCACAGCCAGGGGCGTGCGCTGTTCTCTCTGATGATCAGGCACCTCGGCGACGACATCAACACGTACTCACTGCGGGAAGCAGAGTTCATGTGCAACTCCATCGTCGCCTTCAACTTCGGTGACGGGCACCTGCACGACGCGAAGTTGATCGCAGCCATTCAGCGTCGCTGCAATTTCGCACCCGGTGAGTTCCTGGTGACCTGGATCGAATCGCAGCCCATCCACAAGGGAACGCAGGAGTACCAGGTGATCGATGCCGCTCTCGGTGTCATCGAACGAGGTACTTTCAAGGTCGCCGACGCAGTCGCCGAACAGCCGTGGTTGCCGAACGGGCCCATTCCGTTCGACGTTCAGTGGACACTGGACGTACGGGCCGACCGCGCGGCAACGGATCCGCAGGTTGTCTCCGAACCGAAGATGCGTACGAGGGTCAGCGGTAGCGAGCAAGAGGTGAGTAAGTGACAAAGGCCGTAGTCGTCGGCAGCGGGCCCAATGGGCTCGCTGCCGC
This sequence comes from Rhodococcus sp. C-2, assembly GCF_027854095.1. NCBI lineage: Bacteria > Bacillati > Actinomycetota > Actinomycetes > Mycobacteriales > Nocardiaceae > Rhodococcus > Rhodococcus sp. C-2. The sequence continues at coordinate 435,685 of NZ_JAQGFI010000003.1, forward strand.
GGTACACCTCGCACGTAGCGGTGTGGACGTGCAGGTGCTCGAGGCTGCCGACCAGATCGGCGGAGGCACCCGCTCCGGTCCGATCGACGTGCCGGGGTTGATCCATGATCACTGCTCGGCGTTTCACCCGATGGGTATCGGCTCGCCGTACCTGTCCAAGCTGGACCTCGAGCGATACGGGCTGATCTGGAGATGGGCAGAGGTGGACTGCGCGCATCCGCTCGACAACGGGGACACCGGGGTCCTGTACCGCTCGCTGGAGCAGACGGCTGCGGGGCTCGGCGCTGACGGGCCTCGATGGCAACGCATGTTCGGTGACTTGTCGACTGGGTTCGATGCGCTGGCGTCCGATCTGATGCGCCCGATCGTCAATGTTCCGCACCATCCGCTGCGGCTCGCAGCTTTCGGTCCGCGAGCGCTGCTTCCGGCAACGGTGACCGCCAAACTGTGGAAGACGGACAAGGGGAAGGCGCTGTTCGGCGGGGTTGCCGCACACGCCTTCTATCCACTCAACCGTCCGGCCACCTCGGCGGTGGGATTGATGATCACTGCTGCTGGTCACCGCTACGGTTGGCCGGTTGCCGAGGGAGGTTCGCGGTCGATCACCGACGCGATGGCTGCGATGCTCCTCGATCACGGCGGCAAGATCGACACCGGCGTTCGGGTTCGTACGGCCTCCGAGATTCCGGACGCCGATGTTGTTCTGCTGGATGTCAATCCGGGGGGTGCGCTCGAAATTCTGGGCGATCGACTCCCTGGTCGAGTGGCGAGGGCCTATCGAAAGTTCAAGCAGGCTCCCGGAGCATTCAAGGTCGATTTTGCGATCGAAGGTCATGTGCCGTGGACCAATCCGGACTGTGCTCGGGCCGGAACTGTCCATCTGGCAGGTGGTTTCGACGAAATCGTGGCCGCTGAGCGTGAGACGAATTCAGGCCGTATGCCGGACCGGCCGTTCGTGCTCCTAGGTCAGCAATACCTGGCTGATCCCACCCGATCCGCCGGGAACGTTCATCCTCTGTATGCCTATGCGCACGTGCCTCACGGTTACGCCGGCGACGCTACGGAGGCGATCATCCGTCAGATCGAGAGGTTTGCGCCAGGATTCCGGGAGCAGATCGTCGCGACGTCGAGCAGTGGTACAGCTGACCTGGCAGAGGACAATCCGAATCAGGTAGGCGGCGACATCATCGGAGGTGCCAACACCGAACTGCAGGTTGTCTTGCGTCCGCGCGTCGCAGTCGATCCGTACAGCACGGGGATCGCGGGCACTTACCTGTGCTCGGCCTCGACCCCGCCGGGTGCCGGAGCACATGGAATGTGCGGGTACAACGCAGCCGAATCGGCTCTGAAGTACCTGCGACGAAAGGGTGCGGAAGTTCTGTGAGTAGTCCATCGCACAAGGAGCGAGGCGCCGGTGCGATGCGGCGCCTCGCCCGAGTGCCTGCAGCCGCGGAGCCGGAAGTGCTTGCGGTGGTTGCCGAGTTGGCACGACGACTCGACGAGCGCAGCGCCGACATCGCGCGTGAGATGGCCTTCATGATGGCTCACGAAATCGACCAATTGGATGCAGACGCCAAATTGCTCGAAATGCTCGAGGCCAGCGTGCAGGGAAACATCACGACGATCATCCACGTATTGGCCAACGACATTCCGATCGATCATCTCCAACCCACCACTGCTGCAGTGGAATACGCGCTGCGTCTGGCGCAGCGGGATGTCCCGTCCAACTCCCTTGTCCGGGCCTATCACATGGGCCAAGGCGATCTGATGCGGATCTGTCACGACGAGATCAGCACACTGGATATTCCGGCGCGACTCACTTTGGCTGTCCTGAAACACACTTCGGACGTGGTCTACAGCTACATCGACTGGATCACGCTCTACGTCTTCGACGCGTACGAGCGGGAACGCAGTCGATGGATGGCAGCGCAGGGAAACCTCCATTCGGCCGCAATCCACGCCCTCCTGTCCGGCACCAACGCAGATACCGCTGCTTTCGAAGCGGAGACCGGGTACCGCCTCGGTCAGAACCACGTCGCCCTGGTGGTCTGGTCGACGTGGGATGCCGACGTCATGGGCATCAATACGCTGGACCGACTCGTACGTGATCTCGGCGCAGCGGCGGGAGCGGACAAGCCGCCGATCATCACCGCCATCGATCGACGCACGGTGTGGGCGTGGCTGCCGTTCGGTCGCCGGGTGCCTGCGCCGGATCCGGAGGTTCTCGCGGCGGCAGTGCCGTTGGACGGCGGGGCGCGGGTGGCAATCGGACTGCCGGGGTCAGGGGTCGACGGTTTCAAACGGTCCCACGAACAGGCAACCGCCGCCTATTCGGTTGCTGCCGTCCCGGATACACCGCAGCGACCTGTGGTGAGCTTCGGAGACCGCGGCGTCGCTGTGGTCTCACTTCTGTCCGAGAACATCGATTCGACGAAGTCATGGGTCTGGGAGGTGCTTGGCCCGTTGGCGGAAGATACGCCCTCTGCTGCATCCTTGCGGACGACGTTGAGTGTGTACTTTGCACATGGTGAAAGTCATCTGCACACTGCCAATCACATGAATCTGCACCGGAATACGGTGAAGTATCGCATCAACAAGGCGCTCGGCGATCCAGTTGCTGCCGGCCGAGACAAGTTGGATCTTGCTCTGGCCCTGCAGGTTTGTGAGTTGTTGGGTAGATCGGTCTTGCGCCCCGCGCGAACGTCGTGAGTTGTGGAAAGTTGTGGACGCGACACGGCCTGTGGGCTCCGTATCGGGGTTTGATGTCCGATGCGGAGCCTGGCCGTGTTCTGTTGTCGCCAAAGAGGTTTGACCCCTCAGGTTTTGAAGGTGGTGTTCGCGGGCCGTGGGTGCTGGCCGGGGTCGATCGAGGGCGGCGGGACGAACCAGGGTTTGTTGTCGGCGCCGATTCGGATTTCCCATTTGCCGACGAACCCGGATTTCCGGTGCATCAGTCGGTGATGTGAACGGCACAGCAGGACCAGGTTGTTCATCACCGTCGGGCCGCCGTTCGCCCAGTGCCGGATATGGTGCGCATCCGTCCAGGCAGGCACACATGAACACCCCGGGAACGCGCAGCCTCTGTCTCGGGCGATCAACGCCACTCGCTGTTCGGGGGTGACCAATCGTTTTCCGGGTTTCGCATCGAGCGGTGCGCCGTGATCGTCGAGCAGGACGGTGGAGAGGAAGCAGTCGCAGCCGAGGAGTCTGGTCTGTGACACGGACAGTGGTCCGAGCCAGGGCATGTGCCCGACATCAAGATCGGCCAGGTCCAGAGAGTCGTCATCACTCGAATCCGAAGACTGTGCGGCACAATCCCGATGCTCCGCCAGATCCCGAGCATTGATGTGCACGTTCACATGCGGACGCTGACCACCATCGGTACCGGTTTTCGCGCAGTCCAGGTAACGGCGGATCAGTTCGGTGAACCCGTCCGCGGTGCGTTTCGCCGCCGACCGGGCATCCGGGGTTCCATCCGGTGCTGGGGTGGGCATCGTCAGATTCGACAACGCCGACAGCAGCATCTCACCGGTGAGGGCGTCGAAATCACCACGCACCACCACTCGACCGTTCAAGGTCGACGCGATCCGCAACTCGTTGAGATCGACATCTTCGGCGGGCGGGATCTCATCCGATTCGAACAACCGCTCCAAGGTCGCGATCACGTTCCGCACTTTCGTCGTCGTCGCTTCCACCCCCGACGCAGCAGCGAGCAACAAATCGATGCACTTCGGTAATGCCTCCTCCGGCATGCCTTTCGGTGGTGACTCGCAGAACGCCACGATCAACACGGCATGATCGAACGAGCAGTCCCCGCCATCGAACCGAGCCGCCACCGCCGGAAACGGCCGCAAAGCAGCACCCAACGCGGCGATCTTCTTCCCGTCCCGAACCTGCAGCATCGTGTTGGCCGCCAACCAGGACCCCACTCCGCGGCTGGCAATCACCTGATCATCCGGCCGCAACGACAACTCGTCCACCACGGCCACCCGCACGGCTTCCAGGCGCAGAATCTCCGCACTCGCCTCGACAGCAGCAGCGCGCAACTCGGCAGCAGTCAACCGCCACAACCGTCCGCGTAACCCCACCGCAGAACCCGACACCACGTCCGACAACAAGACACTCATTGAATCCCCCGATCCCCTCCCGAAATCATATTCGAATATGTGTTCGAGTCAAGGGGTTATTCACCAACGAATCGGCCTGACTCTGTGATGTCAGCGGGTTGTCATACTGTGGTCGAGTGACTTCGCCGTGGACAGCTGGGCAGGTGGCGTCGGTAGCTCCGGACGCCGCATCGCTGGCCGCTGCGCGCAAGTTGGCTGGTTCGTGGAGCCATGCCGGCAACAGGGGTCTCGCGCTCTGGGGGCTGTGTCAGGGCAGCGGCTCGAAGCCGTATCAAGCAGTGGTCGACCTGAGGGGCCCTGCATACAAGTGCTCGTGCCCCAGTCGAAAGTTTCCGTGCAAACATGCTCTGGGGCTGTTGGTGGAATGGTCGGAAGGGCGTGTGCCGTCGGCGGACGAGCCCGCCGACTTCGCGGCAGAGTGGTTGTTGCGCCGCGAGGAGAAGGCCGAGACCCGCGGCGAAAGGGCTGAGACCGGCGACGAGGCTCCCAAGAGGGCTCCCGACCCGGCGACAGCGCAGAAGCGCGCCGACCGCGTTGCGAGCGGTCTCGTCGAATTGGACCTGTGGATCACCGATCAGATCCGCAGTGGTCTGGCAGCGATGGACACATCCTGGGCGGGCTTCGACGCAGTAGCTGCTCGAATGGTGGATGCTCAGGCGCCTGGTGTCGCAGGCACACTTCGAGCCTTGGCGGGCACCGTTGCGTCTACCGAGAACTGGCCTGAGAAAGTCCTCGACGAGTTGGCTCGGTTGCACCTGCTGGTTGCTGCGCATCAGAAGCTGTCCGAGTTGCCGGAAGATCTTGCCGATTCGGTGAAAGCACACGTCGGCTATCCGGTCTCAACCGAGAGTGTGATGGAATCGATTCCGGTGAAAGAGAACTGGATGATTCTCGGTTCCGGGATCACCGAGGAGAAGCGACTGTTCACCCGAACGGTGTGGATGCTCGGCAGGAATTCGAAGCGGTGGGCCATGCTGCTCGACTTCTCCCACGGGTCACCCAATTTTGCCACCGAAACGCCGCCAGTCGGGTTTCTGCTCAACGCCGATGTTCATTTCTATCCCGGTGCCGCGGCATTGCGGGCGCGGATAGGGGTCACGCACGGAGAACCGGAGCCCTTCACAACCATGCCGTTCGGAAGCATCGACACTGCGTTGCAGCAGTTTACCGATGCCCTCGCCGCGGATCCATGGTTGCGCTCGTGGCCGGCAGTGATCAGTTCGGTGGTCCCGTCGTTCGTCGACGGATCATGGTTTGTCGTCGACGAATCGGGCACAGCGCTTCGGGCAGAGGGTGATTCGGATCTTCTGTGGAAGTTGCTCGGCATTTCCGGCGGTTACCCGGTCACAGTCTGCGGAACGTGGAACGCGCTGGCTCTTACTCCGATCTCGGTTTTCACGGGAGGGCAGGTGATCGTGCTGTGAGTACATTGATCTCAGCGGCGCTCCTTGGGACAGCCAGAACAGCAACAACATTCGAGGAGCTGCCGGCTGAAGTGCGTGGCTACGCTCGCGAACTCGACGGCGATCCTGCCGAGATGCTTCTCGCAGGAGCAGCGTTGGAGAGGGCGTACCGCCGTGGCGGTGCGGGCTCCACCACGGCGGCGGTGCCGACATCTGCGCCAGACGATGTTCGATTCACGCTGCCGGAATCCTCATCGGCGCATCTGCTGTCGATGCTCGCGGCCAAGGCGACCTTGCTCGACGAATGGTTCGCAGTCGCGTTGGAGCACAATTACCGTGCGCCTGATCATCTGGTCGCCGAGTTGCTTTCCTTTGCACGTGCAAGTGAAGCTCACCGGGAGAGCATCCTGCAGATGGTCGGCGAGCGTGGTCGATGGCTTGCCGCGCAAAACCCCGAGTGGAGCAAACTCGTCCGAACCAGGGATGCCAACCCGGACGTGTGGCGTCACGGAAGTTCGTCGCAGCGCACACAGTGGCTGATGGACACTCGTCGAACAGATCCCGCGCTGGCGTTGGCCGAACTCCGAAAGTCCTGGGCCACCGAGCGGGGCGAACAGAAGGCTGCCTTCGTCGCGGCGCTGGCAAACGGACTGAGCGCGGATGATCAACCATTGTTGGAGGAAGCCCTCGACGACCGTCGCAAGGACGTGCGACGCGCGGCAGTGGAAGTACTCGGACAACTCCCCGAATCGGAGTTCGGGGAGAGAATGGCTGCTCGGGTTCGGAAATGGGTGCGGGTGGAAAGGAAACTCGTTCGGTCCACGCTCGTCATCGTCCCGCCTGAGGAAGTCGATTCAGCGGCGAGGCGAGACGGCATCGAAGACCGGCCGAATCCACACACCGACTATCGTGCCGAGTATGTGCGTCAGGCGATCAGTTCTGCGCCGTTGTCTCTGTGGAACAACATGATCGGTGGACCAGGCAAGGTCTTGGGGATGAGCGTTGACGAAAGCTGGGAGCCGATCCTTCACGACGCGTGGTCCACCGCCGCAGTCGCGCAGAACAATACGGAATGGGCGCTGGAACTCTTTCGTATGCGCGGCACCGCCACCGATCGACGCGTGCTCCCGTTGGTGCCGGCCAAGGCGCTGGCTGATCTGTTGAGGTCCGGAAACGGCGACGCCAATGTTCTGCACCCGGGCCGGGCAGCGATCTACGACGCTCTGCGAGGTCCATGGCCCGAGGACATCACCCGGGCAGTGGTGGCCCAGTGGGAACGAGTTGCGGCCAGACGTGCCGACGGAGGCGCCAAGGCCGGCGAATTCTCACGCTACAAGTACGTCGCATCGCTGCGCCTGGCCGAGACTCGATTTCCTTACAGCGCAGTAACTTTGCTGGAGCGTGCGGCGGAACGTGCACGTGACACGGACTGGCGGCAGACCTTCGCCAGAACTGCCAGCGCCATCACCCACCGCAAGACCCTGCTCGAGGAGCTCACATGACTGACAGCGTAACCGTGCACACCACGGAACCGGAAAAGCTCGCGCAACCGGCAAGGCTGATGCGGCCCCACGCAGAGCAGGAGTACGCGCTCGAACTCGAAGCACTGGCCGCGCAGGATGCTCGTCCGCGTCCACCGTCGTGGAACTTGTCGCCCTGGGCCGTCGTGACGTATCTGTTGGGTGGCACTCTCGACGACGGAACCGTCATTTCGCCGAAGTACGTCGGTCCACGGCGGTTGATGGAAGTGGCCGTCGCAACTCTTGCCACCGACCGGGCGCTACTGCTGTTGGGGGTTCCCGGTACGGCCAAGACCTGGGTCTCCGAACACCTTTCGGCCGCAATCTCGGGTGCGTCGACGCTCCTGGTTCAAGGCACGTCGGGTACGCCCGAGGAAGCTATCCGCTACGGCTGGAACTACGCACGTCTTCTCTCCGAGGGGCCGACCGCCGGTGCGCTGGTGCCTTCTCCCGTGATGACGGCGATGGAAAGCGGGAAGATCGCCCGCGTCGAAGAGTTGACGCGTATCCCGGCCGACGTGCAGGACGCTCTCATCACCATTCTCTCCGAGAAGACGTTGCCGGTGCCGGAACTGGGCATCGAGGTGCAGGCAGCCAAGGGCTTCAATCTGATCGCTACCGCCAACGATCGCGATCGCGGTGTCAACGATCTGTCGTCCGCACTGCGTCGACGGTTCAATACCGTAGTCCTCCCGTTGCCGGCCAGCGAGGAAGACGAGGTGGCCATCGTGGCACGTCGAGTCGAACAGTTGGGCGCAGCACTGGAATTGCCGACAACCCCCGCAGCAGCCGAGGAAATTCGCCGGGTCGTCACCGTGTTCCGGGAACTGCGATCAGGCGCGACCACCGACGGCCGCACCAAGTTGAAGTCCCCGTCCGGAACTCTGTCGACGGCGGAGGCGATCTCGGTGGTCACCAACGGTTTGGCGTTGTCTGCGCATTTCGGGGACGGCGTACTGCGGGCATCCGACGTCGCTGCCGGAATCCTGGGTTCGGTGATCAAGGATCCGGTCGCAGACAAGGTGGTGTGGAACGAGTACCTCGAGGCAGTAGTGCGTGAACGCGGCGAGTGGTCCGACTTCTACCGGGCGTGCCGCGAGGTCACCGGGTGACCATCGTGATTCCGGACCTGCGTGTCCGGGTCTTCGGTATCCGTCACCACGGCCCGGGATCTGCTCGTTCGGTTCGGCAGGGTCTGGAAGAGTTCTCGCCTGACGTCGTCCTGATCGAAGGGCCTTCGGACGCAGACCCGTTGGTGATGCTGGCGGCGTCGGAATCGATGAAACCGCCGATTGCGTTGCTCGCGTACGCCACTGGCGAGCCGTCGAAGGCGGCCTTCTGGCCGTTTGCTGTGTTCTCACCCGAATGGCAAGCGCTGCAGTGGGCTGCGAAGAACGGTGTGCAGGCACGGTTCTGCGATCTGCCCGCCTTCAACGTGTTGGCGGATCAGGGGATTCGTACTGTCCGCGAGGGCGATCCTCTGTCGGAACTGGCCGCGGCCGCGGGTTTCGACGACACCGAACGCTGGTGGGATTCGGTGATCGAATCGAGCTCGGGCGCAGATTCTTTCGATGCGATCACCGAGGCGATGGAGGCGCTGCGTGAGACAGTGCCGATCGACGAGGAGACAGCGCATCGCGAAGCGTATATGCGTCAGGTGCTGCGAAAGACGTTGAAAGATGGCGCTGAGCGGGTAGCGGTCGTCTGCGGAGCCTGGCACGCGCCGGCGTTGGTCGGAGCCTTGGGGCCGGCGGCACCCGATGCTCGCATCCTCAAAGGAATGTCCAAAGTCAAGACCTCGCTGACGTGGGTTCCCTGGACTCACTCACGCCTGGCGTCGGCATCGGGTTACGGCGCCGGAATCACCTCGCCGGGCTGGTATCACCACCTGTTCACCGCGAACGACAAGACGATCACGCGGTGGCTCACCAAAGTTGCGCGGGTGCTCAGGGACGAGGACCTTCCGATCTCGAGTGCTCACGTCATCGAAGCTGTCCGGTTGGCAGATACGTTGGCGGCACTGCGTTCTCGACCCTTGGCGGGATTGTCGGAGGTCACCGAGGCAACGAGGTCGGTGATGTGCGACGGGAACGACGTTCTTCTGGATCTGATCACGCGAAGATTGGTTGTGGGCGAAGCGCTGGGCGCGGTGCCCGAGGAAACGCCGACAGTCCCACTCGAAGCAGACCTGCGCGCACGCTCGAAGACCTTGCGGCTCAGACAACAAGCGGGAGCAAAGACTCTCGATCTGGACCTGCGACGCGACATCGACGTCGAGCGTTCCCAGTTCCTGCACCGACTGGGGATCCTCGAGATCGATTGGGGAACCCCGGCCGACAGTGAGGTCCGTTCCACCGGAACGTTCCGGGAGACTTGGGCGCTGCAATGGAAGCCCGAATTCTCGGTCTCGGTGATCGAGGCGTCGCTGTGGGGCACGACGGTGGTTGCAGCGGCAACATCATGTGTCGTCTCGAAGATCAACGAGCCGGACATCTCTCTCGCGTCACTGATCGGACTACTGGAGAACTCGCTCCTGGCGAACCTGCCGGCAGCGTTGTCCGCTGTGCTGGAAAGTGTGAAAACGGTTGCGGCACTGGATCATGACGTGTCGCACCTGATGGCGGCGCTGCCCACGCTGACGCGAACGCTGCGGTACGGCGATGTGCGCGGAACCGACGTGTCGGCATTGGTCGACGTCGCCGACAGCCTGTTGATCCGCATTTGCACTGGCCTCGCAGTCGCCGTCACGGGCCTGGACGATCCCAGTGCCGAGGAGTTTCGCGAACACCTCGACAAGGTTCACTCGGCAGTCATGGTTCGTGACGATCGCGATGCGAGCGCACGGTGGCTGCAGGCCATGGCCGGCGTGATCGACCGTGACGACGTCAACGGATTACTCGTCGGCCGGATGGTGCGGCTACTGCGCGACAGCGGTTCGATCACGGAAACCGCTGCAGCCCAGCGCTTGTCTCGGGCCCTGTCCGTGGGAAGCACGCCGACCGCCAAAGCCGGGTGGGTCGACGGGTTTCTCGGTGGAGGAGGGCTTGTGCTCGTTCACGATCGAGCGTTGCTCACGCTGATCGACACGTGGGTTCGCCAACTTCGTGAGCAGGACTTCATCGACACGCTTCCACTGCTTCGACGTACGTTCGGAGCGTTCGAGGCGGGGGAGCGTCGAGCGATCGGTCAGGCGGTCAGAGGCGGCCGACGCGTCGAAACGACAGTGGAGACCGATGCTCGACGCGGCAGAGCGGCAATGGCGGTCGTTGCGGACATCTTGGGGGTGGGCGCATGAGCGACGACGATCAGCGCCTTCGACGCTGGAGACTGATGCTCGGGGAATCCGCCGAAGAATCGACGGGTGGGCTGGGCCAACCGGGCGAGCGTCGAATGGATGCAGCTCTTGCCGCACTCTACGATTCGTCCGGCCCGACCAAGGGGCGACGCCGCTCAGCCGGATTGGGGGCGTCGGCTCCGTCCGTCGCCAGATGGCTCGGCGATATCCGGACGTACTTTCCCAGCACGGTGGTGCAGGTGATGCAGAAGGACGCGATCGACCGACTGGGTTTGGCGCAGTTGCTGCTCGAACCGGAACTGCTCGATGCCGTCGAGCCCGATGTGCATCTGGTCGGGACGCTGCTGAGCCTCAACCAGGTCATGCCGGAGGCCAGCAAGGCAACTGCTCGAATGGTCGTCGGCAAGGTGGTTCGGGAAGTCGAAGAGCGAATCGCGCAAAAAACGAAGGCCGCGGTGACCGGGGCTCTCAATCGTTCGGCCAGAACGTCGAATCCGAAGTTGCGTGACATCGACTGGGACCGAACCATCCGAGCAAATCTGTCGCACTACCTTCCGGAGTATCGAACCGTCGTCCCCGAGCGGCTCGTCGGATACGGCCGCAAGTCGAAATCCGTGCAGCGCGACGTAGTCCTGGCGATCGACCAATCGGGTTCGATGGCGTCCAGCGTCGTCTACGCATCCGTGTTCGGCGCGGTGTTGGCGTCGATGCAGGCGCTGAAGACTTCGCTCGTGGTTTTCGACACTGCCGTCGTCGACCTGACGGACAAACTGTCCGACCCAGTCGACGTCCTTTTCGGGACCCAACTTGGTGGGGGCACGGACATCAACCGCGCAATCGCGTACAGCCAGTCACTGATCTCGCGTCCTGCCGAGTCGATGTTCGTTCTGATCTCGGACCTCTACGAGGGCGGTATTCGCAACGAGATGTTGCGCCGCATGGCCGCCATGAAGAACTCCGGCGTTCAAGTCGTGGTTCTACTGGCACTCTCGGACGACGGGGCACCGTCGTTCGATCACGACAATGCAGCGTCGCTGAGTGCCCTCGGGATTCCCGCGTTTGCGTGCACGCCGGACAAGTTTCCGGAACTGCTGGCGGTGGCTCTGGAACGCGGGGACGTGTCGGCTTGGGCGGATCAGCTCAGCCTCGAACAGCACTGACCGGTCTGCTTCGAGGACCTGAACACCGGGTACACCCGCACGATGGGTGACGGACAGGTTGCTGGTTCGACGACGCAAGCGGGTTCAGGACTGGTTCTCACGGTGTTGGCATCCAGCCAATTCCTGATGACCTTGGACAGTTCGGTCATGAACGTTTCGATGGCAACCGTCGCCGAGGACGTCGGCACGAGCATCACCGGTATTCAAACCGCGATCACGCTGTACACCCTGGTCATGGCGACGCTGATGATCACGGGCAGCAAGCTGGGGTCGATGATGGGTCGTCGCCGGGCCTTCGCGCTCGGCTTGATCATCTACGGCGCAGGTTCTCTGACAACGGCGCTCGCTCCCAATCTTGCGGTCCTGCTGATCGGATGGTCGTTCCTCGAAGGCGTCGGTGCGGCACTCATCATGCCCGCGATCGTCGCGCTCGTCGCCACCAACTTTCCGGCTCAGAAGCGCCCGGCTGCCTACGGTCTGGTCGCTGCCGCCGGCGCGATGGCCGTGGCGGTCGGGCCGCTGATCGGCGGCGCCGCGACGACATTTGCGTCATGGCGTTACGTGTTCGTCGGCGAAGTCGTGATCGTTGTCCTGATCTTGCTGGTGCTCAGCAAGGTGGTCGACGTCCCACCGTCGAAGTCGCGCCTCGACTACGTCGGATCGATCTTGTCCGTGGTGGGACTGGGCATGATCGTCTTCGGTGTACTGCGCTCGAGCGAGTGGGGTTGGGTGCAGGCCAAACCCGACGGACCGCAGTTGGTCGGGCTTTCCCCGGTGGTGTGGCTGCTGATCGCCGGGCTCCTGGTCGTGTACGGATTCCTGCGCTGGGAGGGACGCCTGGCCGCTGCGGGGAAGGAGCCGTTGCTTGATCCGGCGATGCTGCGAAACCGCGAGCTCAGTGGCGGACTTTCCATGTTCTTCGCGCAGTTTCTGGTCCAGGCGGGCGTGTTCTTCGCGGTCCCGTTGTTCTTGTCCGTAGTTCTGGAGCTCAGTGCCCTGGAGACGGGAGTTCGCATCCTGCCGTTGTCGGCGGCGCTCGTCGTGGCGGCGATCGGTATTCCGAAGCTACGGCCTACCGCGAACCCGCGACGCGTGGTCCGAGTCGGATTGTTGGTCATGGTCGTCGGCATTCTGATGCTCGTTGCAGGCATGGATCCCGGCGCCAATGCGGCGATCGTGATGATTCCCATGCTGTTCATGGGTTTCGGCTTGGGGTGCCTGTCTTCGCAGCTCGGAGCCGTCACGGTGTCCTCGGTCCCGGACGAGCGCAGCACCGAGGTCGGCGGGTTGCAGAACACCGCCACCAACCTCGGCGCTTCCTTGGGAACTGCCCTGATCGGATCGGTTCTCATTGCCACTCTCACGACGTCGGCGATCGCCGGAATCGAAGACAATCCGGCGGTTCCGACATCGGTGCAGCAGCAAGCGAGCACCGACATGGCCTCGGGCGTGCCGTTCCTGTCGACGACGCAACTCCGATCCGCTCTCGATGACGCCGGCGTCGCCGAGTCCACGGCGGATGCGATCGTGGACGTGAACGAAGAAGCCAGGCTGGACGCGTTGCGTGTCGCTTTTGCCGTGGCAGCGCTGCTCGCGATCGCCGCGTTGTTCCCGACCGCTCGAATCCCCCGCGTCGCGGTCGGCGACAAACGTGGTTCGAGCTAAGAATCAGCAATCGCGGATCGACCTGGACGATCGACGGAACGACCTCTGGATATAGTGATCTGCGCACAATCGATTCGTCAGATGGCTACCGTTGTGAAGGAAACAAGCAGCGAGTCTGAAACACTGACGTTTCACCGGATAAGGGTTCGGTGGGGAGCCAGGGGAGGTTCGGATGGCCAGGCGAGCGGATTCGACGCCCGCTGATGGCGCCTGCGCAGATGTCGGGATGCCTCGCTGATGAGCCGTCCGAGTCGATTGGGCAGGCAAGATCCTGCTTCGGAGGCCGACTGCAACAGCCTGTTTCGCCGTCAGATAGACGAAGCCGCAGCCGTCGCGCCGTTCGCCAATCTTGCGTACATGGCGAGTTTGGTCGTGATTCTGACCTACACCGTCCCGCCCGGACGTCAGACGCTCAGGTGGTTGGGTGGCGCCCTCATCTTTCTCGTCCTCGCGAATTCGATCCGAGTATGGATTCCCCTTCGCTGGCGGCCGTCGAAGCACACCCCGCGCTACGACTACGTGGGTCTGCTCGTCGAAGTGATCGTGGTCGCGACCCTCGACGTCACACTTTTCGCTCTGCTCTTTCACGACATGGACGTCTTCCACGACTTGGTTCTGATCGCGACGATGGCCGGGATCATGGGCGCCGGGACCGTGACGTTCTCGAGTCTGAGATCGGTGAGCCTGACCTGGATCTACATTCACGGCCTCGGCGTCTTCACTGTTCTCGTCGTCCACGCCGAACCACACTTTCGCATACTTGCGATTCAGTTGTGCATCTACATGTTTGCGCTCACCGTAGGGGCGGTCTATCTGTCGGCCTCTTTCCAGAGACGTTGTCTCGCAGAGTTTCAGGCGGAATCCGAGCGTCAGACTGTGGCGTTGTTGCTCGACGGTTTCGAGGGCGGTTCCCGCGACTGGCTGTGGGAATGCGACACCAACGGCCGGTTCTCCCACACCTCGGCACGTCTCGCCGAGGTCGCAGGTATGACGGTGGACGAGTTGCAGCAACTCACCTTCGGACAACTCCTCACCAGACTCCAGATCGCATCGAGTCCAGAGGGGCGTGCGGCCGCGGCCCAGATGATCGACAAACTCGAATCGAGTGCTCCCTTCCGGGACACTGTCGTGCCGGTGCATGTCGACGGTAGGCGACGCTGGTGGTCTCTTTCCGGCAATCCACGGGTCCTCGAATCCGGCGTGATTCTGGGTTGGCGCGGTGTCGGTTCCGACATCACGGAGAGGTATGTCCACGAGCAGGAGATCCTTCGCCTTGCGGCCACCGACTCGTTGACCGGGTTACCGAACCGTCGTGCGTTCGGAGTGGCGCTCGAGGAAGCGATCGATTCCCGCGTGCCGGAGAAGCAGGTTCTCGTCGGGATTCTCGACCTCGACAACTTCAAATCGGTGAACGACACCCTTGGCCATCCGATCGGGGACCAATTACTTCTCGAAGTCACGAAACGCCTTCGCGACGTGATCGGTTCGGACATGTGCTCGCGGATGGGCGGTGACGAATTCGGGCTGATCGTCTGTACGTCTTCGCGCGACGATCCCGGTGTGATCTTCGATCGGTACCTGGAAGTGCTGCACGAACCATTCTTCGTCGAAGGCAATCGGATCGAAGTGCGGGCCACGATCGGTTACTCGAGCGCGCCCGAGGATTCGACGGACGCCGACGGATTGGTGATGCTGGCGGATCTGGCTCTGTACGAAGCGAAGTCGACGGGGCGCAATCGAGTGGGCAAGTTCTCACCGCTGCTGCGGGCGAGGGCATCGGCGCGGGCGACGGCGTTGCACGAGCTGGACAGAGGGATCGAGGAAGGGCAGTTCGATCTCCATTACCAGCCTCAGGTCGACACTCAGACCGGTGAAGTGGTGGCCTTCGAGGCTCTTCTTCGGTGGAACCATCCCAGCCGCGGCCTCATCGGGCCCAGCCAGTTCATCTCGGTGGCGGAGGAAACCGGAATGATCATTCCCCTCGGCGCGCAGGCAATGGCGATGGCGACCGCCGCTGCTGCGGGGTGGCCGACCGGAATCGGCGTCTCGGTCAATGTTTCACCAGTGCAGTTGGTGTCGCGAGAGTTCGGTGCGATGGTGAAGAAAGCGCTGACGGATTCGGGCTTGCCTCCGCAACTGCTGCAGCTCGAAATCACCGAGACAGGTGTTGTGGACGATCGCGCGATCCGGGATCTCTACAAGCTGCGTGAGCTCGGGGTCACCGTCGCACTCGACGATTTCGGCACCGGCTATTCGTCCTTCGCCACGCTCCAGAGACTTCCAATCGACGTTCTCAAGATCGATCGAATGCTGGTCACCGACTCGGACGATCCGAAGATGTCCGTGGTGAAGTCCATTGTCGAATTGGCCGCGGCCCTCGGTATGAAATCGTTGGCCGAGGGCGTGGAGACCATCGAGCAGTTCCGCCGCGTCCAGTGGGTCGGGTGTGACCTGGTCCAGGGTTACCACATCAGCAAGGCTCTGACCGCTGAGCGCGTCGATGTGTATCTTGCCGCGACGGACACGGAAACCGGGCGCAGCGTCCACCCACTTACGTGGCTGTGAATCAGATCTGAGCCGAGCGGATCGTATTACCGCCTGCCGCCTTCGCTTGATACATCATCGAATCCGCGACATTTGTCGCCGCCAGGATTGCGGAAGCACCGCCGCTCCACGCCTTCGATTCGGCGGTCATCATCACCGCTCCGACGCTCACCGTTGTGGGGATCGCGTCGGAACAATCCGACAGCGCCGCGTTTATCCCTTCGATCAACAGGGTTGTCGATTCTGGATCGCCGGCGATGACGGCCAGGTATTCTTCCCCGCCGGTTCGAGCGATGACTCCGCGTTCGCCGAGATGTGTGCTCAATCGGTTCGCGGTTCTCCTGATGACATGATCGCCTTCGGCATGACCGTGAAGATCATTCACCGTTTTGAATTTGTCGATATCGACGACGATGAAGGCGAGAGATGAAGAATCGTCTCGGGCGCTCTCGAAGAGATCGCCGACTGCCCCTTCCAGTCCCCGACGGTTGAACAGTCCAGTGAGGGGATCCCGGTCCGAATACTGGGCATCGCGGTAGAGAGTGCGCCAAGTCAGGTGCGCAAAAATGGGAACGAGTGTGACAGCTCCGAAAAGAACGGTGCCGCGGGCCAGAAGCGTCGTGATATCGACGTCGCCTTCCAGATATGCAAGAACGAAAACGGTGGTCGTGACGGTCGTCGACCAAACGACATGAGCGACAAGCCACTTTGCGCTGACAAAAAGCGTCGCAAAGGTTCCGGTGACCGCGAAGACGATGCAACCGAACGTCCCGGACGAGCGATCCGGCACCAGGAGGACGGCAGCCGCGATCCCGAGATCTGCGAATATTCCGAATGCAAGCAACCCCCGGCGTCCGGGAAACGGTTGTGTGAACCAGCATGCGGCGATTCCCACACACGTACAGATCATGAAAATCGAAAGAGCTTTGCCGGGTGTGGTCGGCGGCGTATCCGGACCGATCAATTTGTAGAAAGCGGACAGTCCGAAGATGATCGTCATCATTCCGAGCAAGGTTCGGAAGATCGGAATGATTGCCCGGCCGGATCTCTGGTGCTTTATCCACTCGTAGTCGTGTGGTTCGTTGAACCATTCGTGAAGTGTTCGCCAAGAACTGTGCCCCTCGGAGGCGATGACAGGGCTCGGCATGCTGTCCATTTTGCCTTGAATTTAGGTAAAGAGAAAATCTATGTTCGACCGCTTCCATTGGATCGGCTCTTTTCGGGGAAGAGGTTCAATTATCGAGTCGAGCGCTTACTCGATGCTTGTTTCAAGCCTTCTTCGAATTGCTGTGTGCGTTGTTCGAGGCGGTCGCGAACGATCCGACTTTTCGCGTACGAGACTTTCTCACGCCGTAAGCGGCGAGGATGACCCCCAGCGCGACCAGGCTTTGGACGAATTCCGCGCGCGTGGGTTCGTTGAGACCCATTCCCACCAGGATCACGAGAATCAGACCAGTGACCACTATCGGCAGGCCGGGATACAACCAGACACGGAATTTCAGAATCTCGGGGCTTTCGCGTTCCCATCGGCGTCGGAGGCGTAGTTCGGATACACAGATCAGGATGTAAACGAACAAGCAGATTGCGCCCGACGAATTCACGAGGAACAAGAAAATCGTATCCGGCCAGATGTAGCCGGCCGCGATACAGAAGTACCCGGCCACGGTGCAGGCGAGTACGCCCTTCACCGGCACGCCGCGGCTGTTGGTCCGTGTCATCCAGGCCGGCGCGTCGTTGTAGACGGAGAGTGCGAAGAGCATCCGCGACGCCGTGTACAGGCCGGAATTGAGGCAGGACAGCACCGCGACCAGAACCACGAGATTGAGAATGTCGGCGGCGCCGGGAATTCCGAGCAGGTCGAGTGCGGAGATGAACGGAGAATCGCCGACGACGAACGAATCCCACGGCAGCATCGTCACGAGGAGGAAGGTGGCGACAACGAAGAAGGCGAGAATGCGGAAGACGACCGTGTTCGTGGCCCGCCTGATCGCTCCGGCAGGTTCGGCGGATTCCGCTGCGGCGATCGTGACAAGCTCGGCTCCGGTCATGGAGAAGATCACGGCGACAACGCCCACCAGTACGGGGGTGAAGCCGTTCGGCAGAAATCCTCCGTGGCCGGTCAGATTGCTGAAATCGACTTCACTGCCGGGCCAGATGCCGAAGACGAACAGACTGCCGAGCACGATGAAGCCGATGATGACGGCGACCTTGATACCCGCAAACCAGTATTCAGCCTCGCCGAAGTTGCTGACGGAGAGAAGATTGACCCCGGTCATCACCAACAGGAGTACCGCTGACATGAGCCAGAGCGGGACACCATGGATCCACCGGGAGAGCAAGGTTGCTCCGACGACGGATTCGATGCCGACGACGATCACCCAGAAATACCAGTAGAGCCAGCCAGTGGTGAAACCCGCCCAGTCGCCCAACGCCATGCGGGCGTATTCGGTGAACGATCCCGTACACGGCTTGGCCACGGCCATTTCGCCGAGCATGCGCATCACCAGGAACACGATGATGCCGCAGATCGCGCACGTGATGACTGCGCCGGGGCCGGCCTGGTTGATGATTCCGCTCAGCCCGACGAAGAAACCGGCGCCGATGACGCCGCCCATGGAAAGCATGGTCAGGTGGCGCTTCTTCAAGCCTGTTTTGAGTGTCGAATGAACGCTGGCGGCTTCGGCTGTTTCGGTGCTGCTGTCGGGCATCTGGGCTCAGCTCCTATTGCATGACGCGATCAGTTCTTTCGGAGAGACGCTAAGCTCATCGTGTGATCCAGAACATGGACTTGATGTACAAATCTGAACTGGAAACTGTCAGTTCTGTCCACTGCCTTTCTATTCACTGCCCTCGGAGGTTCCGGTAATGCCGATGACTGTCCGGCGCCTGGCGGCCACCACCTCGCTCGGCCTCACGATCGTTGCCGGTCACGACGACGTGGATCTGTCGATCAGCTGGGCGCACGCAATCGAATTGCAGGATCCGACCCGTTGGCTCGCCGGTGGAGAGCTTGTCATGACGACGGGGCTGCATCTACCGCGTTCGGCGACAAAGCAATACGAGTACGTCGAGCGCATCGCGCAGACCGGTGCGGTGGCACTGGCGTTCGACACCGGCACCGTGCACGAGAGGGTGCCGGACGCGATCATCAGGGCCGGCGACGAACTGGGTTTTGCCGTGCTTTCCGTCGCCAAGGAGACGCCGTTCATCGACATTTCGCGGGCCGTGATCGACGAACTGACCGCCGACCAGATACGAACGGTGCAGGCGGTGGTCGACGCGCAGGAGAAGTTGGCGCGTGCCCTGCTCGACGGGGTGCCGGCTCTGATCACTGCCCTGGGTCGAGCCGTTCACGCAGCAGTCTGTGTTCTCGATCGGGACGGCGCGGTGCTGGCTCTGACGGAAGGTGCGAGTTCGTCTCTGCCCGAACGCATCAGGGAGCGATCAGGTAAGGAGCGCAGCCGGATCGTGGTGGACGACGACGGTCACCTGGCCATTCACCGCCTTGCTGTGAGCGGCACGCTGGCCGTGGCGTCCGAGGCCGCCTTGGATCAGTCCGAGCGACTGTTGGTGGGCCACACGGTGTCGCTGTTGACCATCGAGCTTGCCAAGCCGTTGCGGGTTGTCGATGCCGAACAGCGGCTGAGGTTGGCCGTTACGACGATGGTGCGCCAGGCCGGCGGTGACGTCGACGAAAGTCTGTTGCGGTACTTCGGATTCGAATCCGAAACCACGGTGGTGGCAACCGCCTTGACCGATGTCGGACCTTTGCTTGCGGCCACCGACATCACTTCAGCGGCCCTGGAAGAAGAGTCGGTGCCGTACCTGTTGGCCCCGCTGACTGACGGAACCGGTGTGTGGTTCGTCGTGAAAAGTGAAGTTGCGGAGAAGGTCACGCGCAGTGTGTATGCGAGAGTACGGGAGAATTCACGCCGGAGTATCAACGGTGGAATCGGTGGCGTCCGGCC
The DNA here is from genome assembly GCF_027854095.1 of Rhodococcus sp. C-2. NCBI lineage: Bacteria > Bacillati > Actinomycetota > Actinomycetes > Mycobacteriales > Nocardiaceae > Rhodococcus > Rhodococcus sp. C-2. Next base: position 455,367 of record NZ_JAQGFI010000003.1, read on the forward strand.
GATTAGCGGTGTTGCGGCCAGTCTGCGCGAGGCCGTCTCTGCTGCCAAAGTGGGGCAGGTCGAAGGACACACACTCGTTCCGTTCTCGGAACTCGGGACTTTCAGTCTCTTGTTGAGTGTGCAGTCGAGCGATGTTCTGCAGTCGATCGCGGCCAGCGGTCTCGGTGTGCTGGAAGGCTACGACGCCGAGAACGGTTCCCGTCTGGTGGACTCGATCGAAGCGTTCCTGCACCACAATGGTCAATGGGAATCCGCTGCAGCGCAATTGGGTGTTCACCGGCACACGCTGCGTAACCGCATGGACAAGGCTGCCGAGTTGATCGGGAGAGATCTCGATTCCGCCCACACCCGGTCCGAGTTGTGGATCGCACTCAAAGCTCGTGAACTGCTGCAGGCGGAATCGAATTCAGATCACGCTCGGCCGCCCCTGAGATAGACGGTGGTGGTGTGAGTGAAGAACTCTCGCGCCGCGTCGCCTTGTTCCTTGGGTCCGTATCCACTCCTCTTCGCGCCGCCGAAAGGTACGTGGGGATCAGCGCCCGCCGATTCCGAATTCACGTGCAGGATCCCCACGTCCAGATCGTCGATACCGGCCAGTGCACTGGTCAGGTCTTGCGTGAACAATGCTGCGGACAAACCGAATTCGCCCTCGTTCGCCAAGCGGAATGCGTCTGCGGTTGTTGCTGCCCGCTGCACCGCCAGTACCGGGCCGAAGAGTTCCTCGAACCACAGTTCGGTGCTCGCCGGTAGTTCCAGCACTGTCGGCTGGACGTAGTAGCCCGACTGCGGCGCTTCGGCGGTGGCCACAACCCTGGCGCCGCCGTCGACGGCTCGATTGATCCCCTCGATGATCGACTGCTGCGCGTATGCGCTGACCACGGGACCTGTCGTGACGTCGGGATCGAGTGGATCTCCGACTCTCAGTTGCTTGACTTCAACGGTCAGCCTGGCCAGGAATTCCTCGGCGATGGATTCATGGAGCACCAGACGTGAAGTGGCCGTGCATTTCTGGCCGGTTGACCGAAATGCGCCCAGCATCACCTGCTCGACCGCAAGCTCGAGATCTGCGTCGGCAAGTACGACGGCTGCGTTCTTTCCACCCATTTCCGCCTGTACCGGAACTCCGCGCGCCGCAGCAGATCCCGCGATCTTTCGGCCGACTCCGGTGGAACCGGTGAAGGTGACGGCGTCGAGGTCCGGGTGATCGACCAGCGCTTCACCGGCCGCGCTGTCGGCGAGGATCATGTTCAGGACTCCGTCGGGTAGGCCCGCTTCGGTCAGTGCCTGCGCGAGACGGAAGGCCAGAAGGGGCACCGCGGCAGCCGGTTTCCAGACGACGGTGTTTCCGTACACCAAGGCAGGCGCAATCTTCCATGCCGGGATCGCGATCGGGAAGTTGAACGGCGTGACGACGCCTACCACGCCGAGAGGTTTGCGAGTGACGAGAATCTGCTCGCTGCTACGTGGGGAGGAATACACCGTTCCGGTCTCGCGGTCGGCGGCGTTGCCGTAGTAACGCAGAATCTGCGCTGCGCGGCGCACCTCTCCGATACCCTCGGCCAGCGTTTTCCCTTCTTCGCGGGTGAGTTCTTCGCCCCAGGCCTCAGCGTTGGATTCGATGATTTCCGCTGCGCGAGTGAGGTATGCGCCGCGTGCGGACATCGGCAGGCGGGCCCAGTCGTTCGCGGCGATGCGGGCGACGCGAACACCGGTCGCCATTTCGGAGGCACCGGCGCGGCCTCCGGTGGCGACAACCTCGTCGGGACGGGCCGGGTTGGTGTCCGTCAGTGTGCCGTCGCTGCCCGTGACCCAAGCTCCGCCGATCAAGCTGCGCACTGCGACGCTCATCGGACTGCGGCCACAGCGTCGCGAAGAATACCGAGTCCTTCGGTCAGCAACTCGTCGGAGATGCTCAGCGGCGGGAGGAAACGGACGACGTTTCCATAGGTGCCGGCGGTGAGCAGAAGGAGACCGTGCGTGTGGGCGTAGCTGACGATCTGGGCGACGGCCTCGCGATTCGGAGCCTTGTCCTCGTCGTGGACGAGTTCGATTGCAATCATGGCGCCGCGTCCACGAATGTCGCCGATTATGTCTGTGTCCGAAGCGATTTCGGACAAACCTGTGGTCAGAATGTCGCCGATGTCCTTGGCGCGGTCGAGGAGCCCTTCCATCTCGATCGTCTCGAAAACTGCCAGGGCGGCCTCGCAGGCAACGGGATTGCCGCTGTACGTACCGCCGATACCACCGGGATGCGCGGCGTCCATGACGTCGGCACGGCCGGTCACGGCGGCGAGTGGCATTCCGCCGGCGAGACCTTTTGCGGTTGTGATGATGTCGGGGACGAAGTCCTCACTCTCGCTGGCGAACCAGGATCCGGTTCGTGCGATACCGGTCTGGACCTCGTCCGCGACGACGAGAATGCCGCGCTCACGGCAGAATTCCGAGATTCGCTTCAGGAATCCCGGAGCGGGAACGATGAAACCGCCCTCACCCTGAATCGGTTCCACGACCACAGCGGCTACCGATTCGGCGCCGATCTGAGTGTCGATCGCAAGACGGAACTGGGCGAATGCTTCGTCGGCCGCGTTTTCGGGGCCGCTCGGCCAACGGTAGGGGTATGCCATCGGAACCCGGTAGACCTCTGGTGCGAACGGGCCGAATGTGGCCTTGTACGGCTGGTTCTTGGCTGTCATCGTCATGGTCATCAACGTGCGACCGTGGAATGCGTGGTCGAAGACGACAACTGCCGGGCGACCGGTGGCGGCACGTGCGTATTTCACGGCGTTCTCGAGCGCTTCGCTGCCGGTGTTGAACAGCGCTGTTCGCTTCTCGTGATCTCCCGGGGTCAGGCGGTTGAGCGCTTCGCAGACCTCGAGGTACCCCTCGTAGGGGTTTGCGAGGAAACACGTATGGGTGAACTGACCGAGCTGGCGCGTGGTGCGTTCGACCACGCGCGGCGCACTGTTTCCGACGGTGGTCACGGCGATGCCGCTGCCGAAGTCGATGAACGAGTTGTCGTCGACGTCGACGACAACTCCTCCGCCCGCTGCGGCAACGTAAATGCTGGATCCGCTGGTCAGCCCGGCCGGCAGTGCGGCGCTCCGGCGCTTTGCCAAAGCGCGCGAGTTGGGGCCGGGCACTTCGGTGACGAGGCGTCGTATCTGGGGAAGGGTCGGTCCACCGATGCACGTTTCCGTGCCGTGCTCGAGAATGGTCATCGCAGTGCCTCCAGTCGTTTTCCGAACTGTAGGACGGCGATGAATGATCCGGACATGGCCGGATTGTCGAGTGGCTTCTATCTCATAGGACGCCGCGTCCAGCAGGTTGTCCAGCAGGTTACTGTGCGAAACTGCCGAGGAATCGTTGCAACAGTGGGTTGTACACCTCAGGGGCTTCCCAGAACGCTGCATGCCCCACACCGGGAATCACGTGATACGTGCCCTCCCAGAGATTCGCGAAGGTCAACGACGCGACATACGACGTGTTCACGAACGGGTCCTCGGCGCCGTCGATCACCGCGAGAGGCACAGACGCCGTTGCAACCAGAGCCTTCTGATCCGATTCGCGGCCGGCGCCGAATGCGTCGAACATGATCTTGCGAGCGCGTCCGTCCGTGCGTATCGCGGCGTCGAGGGCAGCCTGCTCGAAGGGAACGGCGGTCATTCGTGCGTAGAGTTCGGCTTCTTGCGCGGTGATGACCTCGGTGCCGCCGATGGACAATCCGTCGCCGGCATTGAAGGCGTCGCCGAGCGTCTCGGGATTTGCCGGCGGCGTACCGGTGATGACGATTCCGGTGAGCCCGGGGAATTTCGCGATCAACTCGAGAGCGATGTGTCCGCCGAGCGACCAGCCGACGACAACGGCTCTTTCGACGCCGAGTTCGGTCAGAACATCGACGATGGCGTCGGCGTAACCGTTCTGCGTGTATGCGGCTTCGGGATCGCTCGCGTCCTCGGAGTCGCCGTGGCCGAGTAGGTCCAGAGTGATCATGCGGTAGTCGCCGGCCCAGTCGGCGTCGACCTGATGACGGAAGATGGAGCGGCTGGCCGAGTTCCCGTGGATGAAGACAACCGGAAAACCGTCGGTGGCACTGTCGTCGACTGCCATGACGCCATGCCGGGTTTCGATCTTGGTGGTTGTCATCGGAATCCTCATCGTTCGAAGTGCACGGTCAGCGGGTATCCACGCTACCGGGCATATGCGGCATAGAGTTCACCCGTGGACTTCGCATTGCGCTCGTGCAGTTGGTACGGTCACGAGACCTACGCTCCGGACGAACCTGAGCTGCGGGATCGACTACATGTGGATACTGCGGTGGGTCAGGCGTGGCGGTGCCTACGTTGCGGCAACTTCGTCCTGGGAGCGCCCCGAGCATCGGGACCGGCGGACGCCGCCCCCGAGGTTCCGCGGGGGAGGCTGCTTCGCGACCGGTTGATCATGCGACTTCTCGCCACCGAGAGAATGTTCCGCGCTCTGGGTTTGGTTCTTCTGGCGATCGGTGTGTTCGAACTGAGATCGTCGAAGGGTCGCGCCGAGGACGCCTTCGAGAACGAATTGCCGTTGATCAGGCCACTTGCCCGTCAATTGGGCTGGAACATCGACGATTCCAAACTGGTCCATCACATCGAGCAGGCGTTTTCGTTGTCCGCTACGACGCTCACCTGGATCGCAGTCGGGCTGTTGGTCTACGCCGGCCTTCAAGTGATCGAGGCAGTCGGCCTGTGGATGGTCGAACGCTGGGGCGAGTACTTCGCGGTGGTGGCGACCAGCTTGTTCCTGCCCCTCGAAATCTACGAATTGACCGAGAAGATCACGTGGTTGAGGGCCGGGTTGCTGCTGGTGAACATCGCTGCCGTCGTATGGCTGATCTGGAGCAAGCGACTCTTCGGTGTCCGCGGCGGCGGCGCGGCGTATCACGCCGAACATTCGGAGGAGAGCTTGCTGACGGTGGAGAGGGCCGCGGTCAAGCAGGCTTCGTGAGACCAGCTTTCGACGCGGCAGCACCCGCCAGCGTTGCTGCACCGATCGTGATCATGGCGGCGAGGAGGATGGCTGCGGGTTCACCGTCGCCCATCACCCCCAATTGAGTGCCCACCGTAACTGCGGCAACCGGTACTCCCAGTTGTGCGGCGGACAGCACGCCGAGAGGGAGCGGGAGACCGAGGGCGCGTATCGCGGCGTGAACCACGAGAGTTGCTCCGCCCAAGACCAATCCGAGCCAGATGGCGGACGGATGGGTGACGAGGTCGCGCAGATTGATCGCCGCTCCCAACCAGACGAAGAAGAGGGGAGCGAAGAAGCCGTCGGTGATGGCGAAGAGCTGTTTGGCGAGGCGGCGGGGTTCACCGATCGCGGCAAGAACGAGCCCGAAGGCGAAGCCCGCGAGCATGATCGACACGTGAGTGCTCGACGCCAGCGCTGCCAGAGAAAAGAGGATCACCAGATTGATCCGGAGTTCGAGTGCAAACTTTCGTTTCTCCGAGAATTTGTGGAGCCTTCGCCAATGGCCGGACCGGTGGAAGGCTCGCAGTACGAAGAACAAGGCAACCGCACACGCCGCCACAGCCAGTGCGCCGACACCGGCACGAGGGGCATTGTCCGGATCGATCACCAAAGGCAGCGCAACAATGCAGACGGTGTCCGCGATCGCGACCTGGGCAGTCATCTGCAGAACCGAGGTTCCACCGAGCCCCAGCGAATCGACGATGGGGAGAATCAACGCCGCGGACGACGACGCGATCAGGACCGCGTACAGCGCGGCGTGACCGGTGCCGAATGCCGTCGCCGCACCGTAGCCGGCAACAACCGACAGAAGTCCGACGACAACCGAGCGAACGGCACCCTTGCCGATTGCCGCACGGACTGCCGGATCGCGAACCGGGACGTGTGAGCCGGCCACCATCATCGTGAGCGCGAATCCGATATCGGCCAGGAACGTGAAAGTCTGGTCCGAAGAGTCGAGCAGCCCGAAACCGGTGACACCGAAGACGACGCCCGCGGCAAGTTCGCCGACCACCACGGGGACATGCCAGCTGACGCGAGCGCCGAGCAGCGGGCCGAGAATGCCGGCCAGCGCGACGAGGGCAAGGATGCCGAAGGTCATCGACGACCTACGAGTTAACTGTCGAGGGTGCGATCTTCGCGGGGATGGCGGTGTTCTCGTCCACGTGGTAGCTCGCACAGACACGGTGGTAGCCGTCGGCGATCTGCGCCGGTACTCCGGCGCGGAAGTCTCCCTGCACCAGCAGGATCGGCGACAGCGCGATCCCCTTGCGGATCTTCAACAGGTCGGTAGCAACGTGTGGGTTGTCGACCGGAAGCAGAGGGAGCCCAGCAGCCCGCAGGATGTCTTTGGCCTTCTTCGAGACCAGCGTCGCCGTCTTGAGGGCGTACACGAGAGCTTGGACCTGAACCGGCGTCGCGCCCAACTGGAGGTAATCGCGGGCCGCCGGGTAGTCGTGCTCGTCCGGCAGGTCCTTCCAGAGAACGGCGGGAGCCTTCTCGGCTACCTTCGGCTCTGCTGTCTTGGGAGCCTTCGGCTGCGCTGCCTTCGACGCCTTCGGCTGGGCTGCCTTCGACGTTTTGCTCTTGGCCATCTGTGCTGTTTCCTTCAGTGTCGGTCCGCGAGTGGAGCTGGTGCAGAAATCGTGCACTATCAGCGCCGCAGGCACCACATCGGAGCTGTTTGGCCCCCTAGGCGGCGGGTAATCAGCAGACTGCGGGGGAACGAGCAGGAGGCGAAGCAATGAAGCGGATTCTCGCAGTGCTCGCAGCGCTGATCCTGGCGGTGTTCGCACTGACCGCGTGCAGTGACAACAACGATTCGTCGGACAACGATTCGGCCGATCACGACGGCATGGCGATGACCAGTATGCCGATGACCAGCATGCCGACCAGTATGTCGATGCCGAGCATGCCTCTGGGTATGTCGACGCCGGGAGCGTCGTCGATGGGAATCGTGATCAGCGGCTTCGAGTATTCGACGCCGGAGTCGGTGATGCCCGGACAGGTACTGACCATTCAGAACAACGACACCGTCGAGCACTCGGTCACGTCCGATACCGCGGGGTTGTTCAACGAGGACATCGAAGCGGGTGAGACGGAAACCATCACGGTGCCGAACGAGCCTGGAACGTACACGTTCCACTGCACCTACCACCCGAGCATGCACGGCACCTTGACGGTCAAGTAGAGGTCGGCCCGTCCGGCGTAGCTTTTGCTCCGGAAACTTCGGCGGCGCGCAGCCGATCAGGCTGGTGGAGAACAGATCCGGGTGTACGGTTTTCAGGTGCGCCGGAGAACAGCGATCAGTGTCGTCACGCTCGTGGTTTGCGCCCTCGGCTTTTCGCCGCCGGCGCTCGCGGATTCACCGAACGGCTCGTATTCGTCACAGCTGCTGTACTTCTCGGTCGATGTCGGGCCTGAACTCTCGACGCCGTGCACCGTCGTCGGTGAACTCTTTGTTCCCGATGGTGTCGACGCTGACAACCCAGCTCCCGCGATCCTGACCACCAACGGGTTCGGCGGTTCGTACAAGGACCAGATTCCGGCCCTGCAGAACTTCGCCGAGAACGGGTACGTCGGACTGACGTATTCGGGATTGGGTTTCGGCGGCTCGAGTTGCAAGATCACCCTCGACTCTCCCGCATACGACGGTGTCGCCGCTTCCCAGTTGGTCAGCTTCCTCGGCGGCCAAGAAGGGATTGCCTTCACGGATCAGGCTCTGACGCAGCCCTATCCGGCGCTCACCGCGGTGGTTCAGGACTCCGTCGATCACACCGGTGCACCGTCGACGAACGACCCGCGGGTCGGAATGACGGGTGGCTCTTACGGCGGCGGCATTCAATTCGCCGCCGCGAGTGTCGATCCCCGTATCGACACGATCATCCCCATGATCACCTGGAACGATCTCTCGTATTCCTTGGCGCCCAACAGCACGGGAATCATCTCCGGTGTGTCGACAGCGGAGCCGGGAGCCGCGAAGGTGCTCTTTGCATCGCTGCTCTTCGGCGCGGGCATCGCGAATCCCGGTGTGGACGGTTACATCGCAGATCCCGCACGGCTACCCGGCTGCCCGAACTACGTCCCTTACATGTGCAACGCGATCGCCGAGGCGGTGGTGACCGGCGACATCGGACCGCAAGTAGTGAGTGAGCTCCGAGCGTCGTCGGTCTCGTCGTTCGTCGACCGGATCAACATTCCGGTACTGCTTGCTCAGGGGCAACAGGACACCCTGTTCGATCTGAACGAGGCAACCGCGACTTACGACGCGCTGAAGGATCGTGGCGTCGATGCCAAGATGATCTGGCATTCGTGGGGGCACAGCCACTTGGCCGCTGCGCCGGGCGAGTTCAGCTTCTCCGCACCCGACGAGGATACCCAGTACGAGACCGGTCGCTTCATGGACTGGTTCGATCACTACCTCAAGGACGAGAACACCGAGACCGGCCCGGAATTCGCGTATTTCCGCAACTGGATCGACTACGAAGGAAACGCGGCACCGGCCTACGCGACGTCCGACACCGTCGATGTCGGGACCGCTCGCGCCTTCCATCTGTCCGCTGACGGGGGACTGCTACCGGACGGCACGCCGGTGATACCGGGTTCGAAGACGATCGTCACCGCACCGGCTGGGCTGCCGACGGGCGTAGAGCCACTCAATATCAATCCGGCCGGAAACATTCCGAATGCACAGATTCCGGGAACCGAGGCGCTCTGGACCACTGCGCCGATGACCGAGGCGATGGACGTGGTGGGAGCTCCCACTGTGACGCTGCGTGTTGCGGCGCCCGGACAGCCGGTGGTGTTCGCGAAACTCTACGACGTGGCTCCGGACGGAACTTCCTCGCTGATCAACGGACTCATTGCGCCCATACGCATCAGTGATCCGTCGCAGCCGGTGCCGGTGACGATGCCGGCGATAGTGCACCGATTCGAACCGGGGCATTCCGTTCGTCTGGCAATCACCGGTGGCGACATCAGTTTCCGTGGGGGACTGCAAGGTATGCCGGTGGCGATCTTCGCCGACGGGTCCGGCCCCCTCGAACTTCCCGTCGTGGGCTGATACACCGTGGGCTGAATTTCAGCGGGTGATGGTGCGACTGTCGCCGCGGAACTCGGCCACGACGGTGTCGCCATTGCGAACGGTCACGTCGTAGATCCCACTTCGGCCGCCTCGAGCCTTCTCGGTGGCGACCGCGGTCAAGGTGTCGCCCAGACGGGTCGGACGCAGAAATCTGATGTCCGCGCGCGCTGCAACGGCTGAATCCTCGTAGCCGTTGCAGGCGAGCGCAAACGCGGTGTCCGCGAGCAGGAAAACATAACCGCCGTGTGTGATTCCGTGACCGTTCACCATGGTTTCGCCCACGGTGACGGTCACGGTTGCGCTACCGGGCGCCAGCTCGGAAATCTCGATACCGAGTGCCTGCGATGCCTGGTCCGCGTCGAACATCTCTCTGGCGGTGATGCTTCCTGTACTCACGAGACAACTCCTGTGTGATCGGGAAATTGCAGGGGTCTAGAGGACCGAGACAACTTCCTGGACATACATGTCGACCGTGCCGGTGGCAAAGTTTGCGACATCTTTTCCAGCGGCGCCCATCTCCGGGGACTTCAGGCCGCTCTGCATCGTCTCGAGATCGGGAAACACGAGGTTGGCGACGGCATAGAAGACTGGATCGGAGCCGTCCAGCGTCGAGCACTTGCTGAACGTGAAGTCCGAGAGCCCTGGCACTGCGCTGGCGAGCGGGACGTGGATCTCGTTGTAGTACTTGTCGAAAGCCTCCGGATCGGTGGGGCGTCCGTAACACACTGCTACTCGATAGGTCATGTGCTTTCAATTCCCTTCGGGGCGAGTCTTGGCTACCAGAGTCAGGACGTCGTATGTCGCGACCGGATCGTTGTCCTGGTTCGTCACCACGGCGTCCCAACGAACCTCACCGTAGTCGGCGCTGCTGCGAGGTGTGATGGTCTTGGCTGTGAGGGTGACCGTCAGGCTGTCTTCGGCTTTGACCGGAGTCAGGAACCTGAGGCTGTCCACGCCGAAGTTCGCGAGAACCGGGCCGGGAGCCGGGTCGACGAACAGGCCCGCAGCGAGTGAGACAACAAGATAGCCGTGCGCGACGATGCCGCCGAAGAGTGGATTCGCCGCAGCGGCCACCGGATCGGTGTGAGCGTAGAAGGTGTCACCGGTGAACTCTGCAAAATGATCGATGTCTGCGAGTGTGACCTGGCGCGGACCGCCGACAACAGTGTCACCGATCTTCAACTCGGCGAGACTCTTTCGGAATGGATGTTCGGATCCGGTCGTGCGCTGCGATCCGGTGAACCAGCGCTCGCCGACTGCGGTGAGGACGTCGGGTGTGCCCTGTACGGCGGTCCGCTGCATGTGGTGCAGAACTCCGCGGATGCCACCCAGCTCCTCACCGCCGCCGGCACGGCCGGGACCGCCGTGTACGAGGACTGGAAGGGGAGAGCCGTGGCCGGTGGATTCCTTGGCGTCGTCGCGGTTCAGCACGAGCACTCTGCCGTGAAAAGCTGCGAGACCCAGCACCAGTCGACGTGCGATGTCGGTGTCGGCAGTGACCACCGAGGCGACGAGGCTTCCCTCGCCACGGGCCGCGAGTTCGATCGCATGATCGATGCCGTCGTATCCGATGACGGTGCTGACGGGTCCGAAGGCCTCCAGTTCGTGTACCTCGTGCGCATTCTCTTCCGCCCGGAGAAGGACTGGGGAAAGGAAGGCTCCTGACTGGCCGTCGGCACCGACCACGTCCACGTTGTCCGGGTCTCCGAATACGATGGTTGCCGACTTCGTCAGACCGCGAATGGATTTCAAGACCTCATCACGCTGTTCGATGCTGGCGAGAGCTCCCATAGTGACGCCATCAGCATCGGGGTGTCCCACGACCACTTTGTTCAGTCGCTCGGATGCGGCATCGACAACGGCGTCGACCAGCGAGACCGGGACCAGGGCGCGCCGGATCGCCGTGCACTTCTGACCAGCCTTGACCGTCATCTCGGTGACGAGTTGTTTGACGTACAAATCGAATTCGGGCGTTCCTGGTACGGCGTCCTCGCCAAGGATCGACGCGTTGAGTGAATCGGCCTCGGCATTGAAATGGACGCCCTTGCCGACGACGTTCGGGTGAGCACGCAGCGTTGCTGCGGTGTCGGCGGATCCGGTGAATGCCACTGAGTCCTGCCCGCCGAGGTGATCGAGGAGGCCGCGTGCACTACCGGAGAGCAGTTGGACGGAACCCTCTGGGAGCAAGCCTGACTCGATGATGCGCCGGAAGACGAGTTCGGTGAGATATGCCGTGGAACTGGCAGGTTTGACGATGGACGGCACCCCCGCGATGAATGCCGGTGCCAGCTTCTCCAGGAACCCCCACACCGGGAAATTGAAGGCGTTGATCTGCACGGCGACGCCGCGACGTGATGTATAGATGTGTTGCCCGAGGAAGGTTCCGCCCTTGCCGAGAGGCTCGACGTTTCCGTCCAGAAAGACTGTGCTGTCGGGCAATTCGCGCCGAGCCTTGCTCGCGTAGCTCAGCAGGGTCCCGAATCCGCCGTCGATGTCCACCCCGGAATCTCGCGTCGTCGCACCGGTGGCAGTGGAGAGTGTGTAGAACTCGGCTTTTCCTGCCATCAACGTGAGGGCGAGAGCCTTGAGCGCGCCGGCACGTTCGTGGAAGGTCATCGCGGACAGTGCAGGCCCGCCGACCTCGCGGGCGTACGTAACCATCTCGGCGAGGTCGATGCCGGTTGCGGAGATCCGGGCCACCTCCGATCCGTCCACTGCGCTCGGCAACGGGGTACCTGCGTCCGGTGCGGCGTACCACTGACCGGCCACATAGCTTTCCAACAGTCTGCTCACGACAACTCCATCTCACCGTACGTTCGGTCGGTAATTACGATCGCCCGGTAACGCCGCGTTGTCAAGGATTCGGCAGAACTGCCTGGAGTCAGGCCTTGCGAAGTCCGTCGAAAGTGACGGCGACGACCGCGTCGGCGATGTCGGAGACGGACTCACCCGCTCGGGGTTTGTACCACTCGATCAGTGAGTTGACGGTGCCGAACATCAGCTTGCTGGCGAGGGCTGGTTCGATGTCCGGGCGCAAGTCTCCCTCCGCTGCGGCGGACGCGACGAGACCTCCGACGAAGTTGTCGAATTCGCGTCGACGAGCTAGCGCGGCGCGCTCGACCGTCGTGTTGCCGCGGACGCGCAGGAGCAGGGTGACGTATGGAAGCTCTGCGACCAGCACCTCTACGCTGCGCCGGACCAGGTATTCGAGCCGGTCGATGTACGGACCGGTGGTGGCGCCCTCTTCGGTCGTGACCGCAAACAGGGCGTTGAGTGCACGCGAAAGGGCGAGTTCGAGAAGTTCTGACTTTCCGGACACATGGTGGTAGATCGAGGACTTCGTGATGCCGAGTTTCTTGGCGAGCACCTCCATGCTGGCGCCGTCGTAGCCCTTGTCGTTGAACACCTTCACGGCCACGGCCAGGAGCGAATCGAGGTCGTAGCCGGGACGTCCGGGGAGGCCGGTGCGTCGAGTGGGGCGTGCCGTAGTCATGTCCCCATCTTCTCAGTTCGGGCAAAGCTGTGCACCATCCTCGTTCTCACCCTTGCCAAACGACCGAATGTTCGGTTACTAATGGAGAAGAGCGAGAAGGAGCGAATGTGAACACCCTGCACGTGGACGAGCGCGAGGATCGCGTCGTCGTCACCCTCGACAGGCCCGCGCAACGCAATGCGATCAACGCGGAAATGATCGACGAACTGCATCAGGTTTGTGGACGCCTCGAACGGGATCCGAAGCTGCTCCTGCTTGCCGGGCGCGGAGACCACTTCGCGGGCGGCGCTGACATCGCGGAGCTCCGAGCGCGCGGACGAGAGGAAGCGTTTGCGGGTATCAACCGGACCCTGTTCGACCGTATCGGAAAGCTCCCGCTGCCCACCGTGGCCGCCGTGAGCGGCTATGCGCTCGGCGGCGGGGCAGAGTTGACCTACGCCTGTGACATTCGCGTCGCGACAACGACGGCGGTCTTCGGTAATCCCGAGCCCAATCTCGGCATAATGGCAGCCGCCGGCGCCAGCTATCGATTGCCGAAGCTCGTCGGCGTCTCGATCGCGAAGCAGATGCTCCTCGGTGCCAGGAACCTCGACGCCGAGCAGGCGCTACGAGCGGGCCTGGTTGTCGAGGTAACCGAACCGAACTGCCACGTCGACGCAGCGCATCGGCTGCTCGACCGCATTTCCCGACTGTCCCCGCTGGCACTGCGATTGACCAAGATCATCGTCGATGCGCCGGGATCGCATCCGTTTGCCGACGACATCGCCCAGGCCGTCCTGTTCGAGAGTTCGGACAAGCGCGATCGCATGACGGCCTTCCTGGAGAAGAAATCATGACTGAAGCAGTTGCACCGAAGACCGTCGGAGTCATCGGCGGTGGACGCATGGGTGCGGGTATCGCCCAGGTGTTCGCCAGTCTCGGCGGGGCGGTCACCATCGCGGAGAGTGGCGACACCGCGGCCGCGTTGCAGCGTGTTTCCGCCGGCCTCGACAGAGCTCACGAGCGAGGGAAACTCGACGACCAGGACCCCGCGACGGTGCTGGCGCGCGTGAGCACCGTGGACGCAGTGACCTCGTTGCCACCGTCGCTCGACCTGATCGTCGAGGCGGTCCCGGAAATTGCGGCCCTCAAGGTCGAGGTGCTCGCCGCTGCGGAAACCGTTGCCGGAGAAAGCACCGTGATCGCCAGTAACACCAGTTCCATGTCGATCGCCGAACTCGGCGCAGCGCTGACGGATCCGGGCCGGTTCATCGGTATGCACTTCTTCAATCCAGTCCCGGCGTCGCTGTTGGTCGAGATCGTCCGGGCGCCTCAGACCCGCCCCGAGGTTGTCGACTCGGTACGAGCATGGGTGTCGATGCTCGGCAAAGCCGAGGTGCTCGTCAACGACTCACCTGGTTTTGCAACCAGCCGGCTTGGTGTCGGTCTCGGGCTCGAAGCCATCCGCATGCTCGAAGAGGGTGTGGCGGACGCGGAATCGATCGACCGAGCAATGGAATTGGGGTATCGGCATCCGATGGGCCCGCTGCGTTCGACAGATCTGGTCGGGTTGGATGTGCGCCTGGCGATCGCCGAACACCTCGCGAGCACGCTCGGTGATCGATTTGCACCTCCAGCACTGCTGCGAGAGAAGGTGGCTCGCGGCGAGTTGGGGCGCAAGACGGGACAGGGTTTTCACACATGGAGCTGAACCGAACTGCCTGCGAAAGGAACATCGATGACTGACGTGATTCGCTTGGAGATCGAGCGAGGTTTGGCGACAATCACTCTCGACCGACCCAAGGCCGCCAATGCCGTCAACGGCGAAATGAAGTCTCAGCTGCTCGAAGCGTTGCTGCAGGTCCACACGGACGCAGAGGTTCGAGCGGTGTTGATTCTCGCCGAAGGCAAGAACTTCTGCGTCGGTCAGGATCTGGGCGAGCACGCTGCAGCGTTGGATGCTGATCCGGCGCACGCGATGGATACCGTCGAGGCGCACTACAACCCCATGGTCACGGCGCTGTCGACGCTCTCTGTCCCGGTCGTGGTGGGTATCGGCGGTGCCTGCGTCGGGGCCGGGTTGGGAATCGCGTTGGCCGGAGACATCCGTGTCGTGGGGGCTCGCGCGAGCTTTGCGACGGCATTCACCGGCATCGGTCTGGCCAGTGACTCCGGGCTCAGTCATGCGCTCGTGCACGCGCTCGGACCTAGCCGCGCCAGTGGCCTGATGTTGCTCGGCGACAAGTTCGACGCGCAGAGCGCGCTGGAGTGGGGCTTGGTTCATCGCGTGGTGGCCGACGAGGACGTCGCAGCTGAGGCTCGGGTACTCGCGCGTCGGCTTGCCGACGGACCCACCGCGGCCTTCGCCCACGTGAAATCGCTGATCCGTGCCGTTGCTCCTGGGCTTTCCCAGACGCTGGCGGCCGAGGCGAACGCACAGGTGGAGCTGGGTTCCACGGCAGATCATCGAGGCGCAGTCACGGCTTTCCTGTCGAAGCAGAAGCCGGTTTTCGGGGGCCGCTGATTTCTGGTGCGGCGAAAGATTCTCTTGTGTGCTGGGACACCTCGGTGCATACTAGTTACCAACCGATCATTCGGTAATAAAAGGTAGGTACGATGACCAACGTGGAAGCTCCACAAGACCTGCAGAACCTGTTCGACGAGACGATCGCGGCAGACCAGCGCATCGAGCCTCGCGACTGGATGCCGGACGGCTACCGCAAGACTCTGATCCGTCAGGTTGCCCAGCATGCGCACTCCGAAATCATCGGAATGCAGCCCGAGGGAAACTGGCTCACCCGTGCGCCTTCGTTGCGACGCAAGGCGATCTTGATGGCGAAGGTCCAGGACGAAGCCGGGCACGGTCTGTATCTCTACTCCGCGGCCGAGACGCTCGGTGCCGATCGTGGCGATCTGACCACCAAACTGATCGAGGGAAAGCAGAAGTACTCCTCGATCTTCAACTATCCGACGCTGACATACGCCGACGTGGGTGTGATCGGCTGGCTGGTCGACGGAGCTGCTATCTGCAATCAGGTTCCGCTGTGCCGCAGCTCCTTCGGGCCGTATGCGCGCGCGATGATCCGTGTGTGCAAGGAGGAATCGTTCCATCAGCGGCAAGGCTTCGAGCTGTTGGCGACGATGATGCGCGGCACGGAAGCTCAACGGGCAATGGTGCAGGAAGCCGTCGACCGATGGTGGTGGCCCGCTCTGATGATGTTCGGACCGCCGGACGACGAATCGCCGAACACCGAGCAGTCGATGAAGTGGCGCATCAAGCGGCACACGAACGACGAACTGCGGCAACGATTCGTGGACATGTCGATACCGCAGGCCGAGATACTCGGTGTGACCTTCCCTGATCCCGACCTGCGCTGGAACCCCGAGCGTGGCGCACACGATTTCGGCGAGCCGGACTGGAGCGAATTCATGGACGTGGTCCGCGGCAACGGAGCGGCGAGCGTCGAGCGGATCACCAATCGGAAAGCCGCACACGACAACGGGGCCTGGGTTCGCGACGCCGCGTACGCCTTTGCACAGCGCGAGAGACTCGCGCACGATCGCACGACTGGGGAAACATCATGAGCGAGAACGATCAGGTACAGCGCGATCAGGTGCGGGGCGAATGGCCTTTGTACGAGGTATTTCTGAGGGGAAAGCGCGGACTGAACCACGTGCACGTCGGATCCCTGCGCGCGGCAGACGACCAGATGGCGTTACGCCACGCGCGCGACGTCTACACCAGACGTAACGAAGGCGTGAGTATCTGGGTCGTGCCATCCGCGAAAATCGTGGCTTCGAGTCCGGCAGAAAAGGATCCGTTCTTCGCGCCGAGCGGCGACAAGGTCTGCCGGCACCCGACTTTCTACGACATCCCGGACTCCGTTCCGCACATGTGAGAATCACTTCGACTTCGAGGACCAACAGATGAACGATCACGACAGTGCCTACGACGGCCTGGTCGACGGTGACGGCCACGGTCAGTGGGCGTTCGGAACGAGCTTCGACGACCCCCTCGCCGGCGTCGACACCACGGTGCCAGGCGATGTCGATCTCGGTGCGCTGGCGCGCTACTGCCTCATGCTCGGCGACGACGCGCTCGTCAGTTCGCAGCGACTCGCCGAATGGTCGACGCGGGCACCGGAACTCGAAGAAGAGGTAGCTCTCGCCAACGTCGGCCTGGACTTGATCGGGCAGGCCAGGCTGCTGCTGGCTCGCGCGGCAGCAGCCGATTCCACTGTGGTTCCGTTCATCTCCGATACGTCACCGGTGCCGGCTGAAGATGCGCTTGCCTTCTTTCGTGATCAGTTCGGTTTCCGCAACGTGAGACTGGTGGAACTCGCCAACGGCGACTTCGCGCACACGGTCGTTCGGCTACTCGTGTTCTCGACCTGGCGGCTGGCGCTGTTCGATCGGCTGCGCATGTCGCGCGATCCGGTTCTCGCAGCTGTGGCGAACAAGGGCGTCAAGGAACTGACCTATCACCGCGACTACGCGGCAAGATGGGTCGTCACCTTGGGCGCCGGCACGGCAGAATCCAAGCGTCGGACGGCCGACGCCTTGCTCGAGATCTTCCCGTTCGTGGACGAACTCTTTGTTCCCACTCAGGACGAACTCGTCTTGGCAGAAGTTGGCGTCGGAGTGGACCCGCGTACTGTTCGGCCGGAGTTCGACGCTGTTCTTGCCCAGGTCCTCCATGCAGCCGAAATGGAAGAGCCCCCTTCGCGTTTCTCCGGTTTCGTCGGCGGCCGCGGCGGGCGTGCCGGACTGCACACCGGGGCACTGGGGCTACTTCTCGCCGAAATGCAGAGCGTCGCTCGGGAGCATCCGGAAGGGGTGTGGTGACCGTTACTGCCGCTACCGTCTCTTCCGCGCAGGAGATCGTCGCCTCGGTGATGGATCCGGAGATGCCACTGTTGACCTTGGCCGATCTCGGCGTCATCCGATCGGTCGACGTCGAAGCGAACTTGGTCTGTGTGACAATCACTCCCACCTATTCCGGGTGTCCGGCGATGGCGACGATGCGAGACGACATCGAGCACAAGCTGACCGACGCGGGGTACGGCAGCGTCCAGATCAAGACTCAACTGTCGCCGCCTTGGAGTTCGGATTGGATCAGCGAAGAGGGGCTCGCGAAACTTCGGACGGCCGGGTACTCGGTGCCGGGGGCCGCGCCGCGTCGCACCTCCGGCCCGATCGCCTTGACCTTGACGGCCAAGCCGCGCGACATCCTGTGCCCCCAGTGCGGTTCGGCAAACACCAGACTGAGTTCGGAATTCGGTGCGACCCTGTGCAAAGCGCTCTATCGCTGCCTCGACTGCCTCGAGCCGTTCGATCACGTGAAGGAGATCTGAACAGATGAGTACCGCAACGACGAACCGGAACAAACCATTTCACGTGTTGACGGTCGCCGGTGTCGAATCACTGTGCGACGACGCAGTTGCCGTCACCTTCGACGTGCCTGCCGATATCGCCGATCAATTCGACTTCGGCGCCGGGCAGTCACTGACACTGCGGCGGATGATCGACGGCGTCGAACACCGTCGCTCCTACTCGATCTGTGCACCGGTAGGGGCGTCTCCACGGGTGGGGGTTCGCGAAGTGGCAGACGGACTCTTCTCCTCCTGGTTGGTGCGAGACGTCAAGGCCGGGGATCGAATCGACGTCCAGGGCCCATCTGGCAATTTTGTCGCCGATCCGGCATTGGGTGGACGGCACGTCCTGATCGCGGCGGGCTCCGGAATCACGCCCATGTTGTCCATCGCTGCAACACTGCTGGTGAACCCCGAGGCCGATGTCACCCTGCTGTACGGGAACAGGCGCACCCGTTCGGTCATGTTCGCCGAAGAGATCGCCGACCTGAAGGACCGGTACGGTGCGCGCCTGGACGTTATTCATGTCCTCTCTCGCGAGCCGCGCGAGGTCGAGTTGTTCTCGGGCCGTCTCGACGCCGACCGGTTGCGTGAGATCTTCACCTCTCTCGTTCCGTGCGACCAGGTCGACGGCTTCTGGTTGTGTGGTCCGTTCGGGATGGTCAACGACGCCCAGGAAGTACTGGCCGGCTTGGGAATTGCCAAGGATCGCATCCATCACGAGCTGTTCTACGTCGACGACGTCGCTCCGCCGGTTGCAGTGCATCGTGAGCCCGGAATTGTGGGACCAGGCAGCGAGGTCACCATCACGCTCGACGGTCGATCGACCACCGCGACACTTCCGCGAGACCAGTCGATTCTCGATGCAGCGGAACAGTACCGATCGGATCTGCCCTTCGCGTGCAAGGGCGGGGTCTGTGGAACGTGTCGCGCCAAGGTCACCTGCGGTGACGTCGAGATGCGCAGGAACTACGCACTCGAAGACTACGAAGTCGACGCGGGTTTCGTACTGACCTGCCAGACCTTCCCTGTCGGTGAACAGATAACAGTCGATTTCGACGCCTGACCGCCCGCACAGCGCCCTCACTGAGCCCACCGGAGACAATCATGACCGAACTCGTCACTGCTACTTCGCAAGAAATCGAATTTGCCAGTCGGGACCGCATTTCGACGCTCCAACTCGAGCGGATGCAATGGTCCCTGATGCACGCGTACACCAATGTTCCGCACTACCGCAAAGCTTTCGACGACGCCGGCGTCCACCCGAGCGACTTGAAGGATCTGAGCGATCTCGCGAAGTTTCCCTTCACCACCAAAGCGGATCTGCGTGAGAACTATCCGTTCAAGATGTTTGCGGTGCCACAGGACCGGGTCTCGCGAATTCACGCGTCTTCGGGGACCACCGGTCGCCCGACGGTGGTGGGGTACACGAGCAACGACCTGAACAACTGGGCCGATCTCATCGCGCGCAGTCTCTCGGCCGGCGGCGTGCGGTCTTCGGACAAGGTTCACGTGGCTTACGGGTACGGTCTGTTCACCGGTGGGTTGGGAGCACACTACGGTGCGGAGCGCTTGGGCTGCACGGTCATTCCCATGTCCGGTGGCATGACCGAGCGGCAGATTCAACTGATCGAGGACTTCGAGCCCGACGCCATCATGGTGACTCCGTCGTACATGTTGACCATCGTGGATGCGATGATCAAGAAAGGCATCGATCCCTCGAAGACCTCACTGAGGGTGGGAGTTTTCGGAGCGGAGCCGTGGACCGAACAGATGCGTACCGAGCTGGAACAGCAACTCGACATGCATGCGGTCGACATCTACGGACTCTCCGAGATCATGGGCCCGGGTGTGGCAATGGAATGTGTGGAAACCAAAGACGGGCTCCATATCTGGGAAGACCACTTCTACCCGGAGATCATCGATCCGGTCACGGGCGAAGTGCTGCCGGACGGTGAAGAAGGTGAGCTGGTTTTCACCTCTCTCACCAAGGAAGCGCTGCCCATCATTCGCTACCGAACCAGGGACCTGACCCGTCTGTTGCCCGGTACGGCGCGCTCGATGCGTCGGATGCAGAAGGTCACCGGCCGGACCGACGACATGATCATCCTGCGTGGGGTCAATCTGTTCCCCACACAGATCGAAGAGCTGATCCTGACCGTCCCCGCCCTGGCACCCCAATTCCAGTGTGTGCTGGAGCGTCCGGGCCGGATGGATACTCTGACAGTGCGCGTCGAGGCTCGCCCTGACGCGGCAATTTCCGATCATGCGGCAGCGTCTTCGGCGTTGCAGAAGCTGGTGAAGAACAAGATCGGTGTCACGGTCGAGGTGAGCGTTCTCGAACCCGGCGGACTCGAACGCTCGATCGGCAAAGCGCGTCGTCTGATCGACCAACGTCCGAAGGACTGAAACTACTCCAGGGCCATGCGGGTGGCGAAGATTCCGAGAATGCCACCCGCTAGCCATTTCTGAGCCCGCATCCACACCGGACGCGCCATGAGGAAGGTCGACACGGCTGCCGCACAGCACACGATCAACGCGTTGACGGTGACTGCGACCAGGATCTGCACGCCGCCGAGTACGAGTGCCTGTTGCCAGACCGGACCCGCAGTGGGATCGACGAACTGGGGGATCAGGGCCGCGTACATCAGCGCAATCTTGGGATTGAGCAGATTGGTGGTCAACCCCATCCCGAACAGACGGCCGCTACCGTGGCGGTCGACCTCGCCCACCTCGAAAGCGGACTTCCCACCTGGTCGGAGTGTCGACCAGGCGAGATAGGCCAGGTACAGGGCACCACCGATTTTCACCGCGGTGAACACCGTTGGTACGGCGAAGAGAACCGCCGTCAGCCCTGCACACGTGGCGGTGAGGTAGACCAGGAAACCGGTTGCGACTCCGCCGAGCGAGATCAAACCTGCCCGGCGGCCCTGGCTGATGCTGCGGGACACCAGATAGATCATGTTGGGGCCCGGTGTCAGAACCATCGCCAGGGCGATCAGCGCGACTCCCGTCATCGACGCTGACGTGATCATGTCGGTCTCCCACTACTCGGTACGTATGTTCCGTCGAGTACACAAGGGATTACTGTGGCGCGCCAAGGTCCAGTTCGCAGGCAGTGGTCCGCTCAGGTGTTGGCCCAGCTGTCGGGCCCGAAGACCTCGTAGTGGATATTCTGCGCCGGGACGTCCCGTTCGAGCAACGAGGCGCGCATCGCCAACATGAACGGCATCGGCCCGCAAAGGAAGGCTTGGGTATCGGGCTCCACTGCAATACCTTGCAAATCCGCCCGTCCTTCGTGAACCGATCCGAACGCAACGTGCGTGCCGAGATCCTCGTACCAACGGTGCAGGGTTGCGGCGGGAATCTGGTCGACGAGTGTGCTGAGTTCTGCGCGGTGCGCGTGATCCGCAATGGATCGATCCGCATGGATGACAGATACCGGACGGTCAGCGCCGGTGTCCACGAGATGATTGAGCATCCCGATCATCGGTGTGCAACCGATTCCGGCCGACGCGAGCAGGAGCGGCGAGTTGTCGTCCGGCAAGGTGAGATCACCGAAAGGTGTGGTGACGGAGAGTTCTTGGCCTTCGAATACGTTGTTGTAGAGGAAGTTCGACACTTCGCCATCGGGAGTTCCGGAGATTCGCTTGACGCTGATCCGCCAGTCTGCGCTGCTCGGTATCGAACACAGGCTGTATTGGCGGATCTGGCGGGCGCCGTCGGGCAGCGTAACCCCGACCGAAAGATACTGTCCGGGAGCGAAGGTGGGGAGTGCACTGCCGTCGAGCGACGTGAGCGTCAGTGAGACGGTGTCGGCGGACTGAAGAACTCGTTCACTGATCCTGACTGTGCGCCAGACGTCACCGGCGTCCACGCCGGCGAGTTGGTAGAGGCCACGCTCCATCGTGATGAGGGTTTCCGCCATCAGCCAGTAGACCTCGTCCCAGGCTGCTGCGACGTCGGGAGTGACTGCATCGCCGAGTATTTCGACGATCGCGGCAAAGAGGTGTTCGTGCACGATTGCGTACTGGTCGGGCGTGATTCCCAGCGACGCATGCTTGTGGGCGATACGTGAAAGTATGAGATCGACCTTGGCGCTGTCCGGCTCGAGCTGAAGCGTCGCGAATGCCGCGATGGCGCCGGCGAGAGCCTTCTGCTGTTCGCCCTGCTTCTGATTGCCGCGATTGAACAAATCACGTTCGAGTTCAGGATGTGCGTCGAACATCTTGCGGTAGAACAGGGTTGTGATATCGCCGATGGCGGCGCCGACCACGGGAAGGGTGGCGCGAATGACCTCGGTTGACTGTGGGGAAAGCATGAGCTGCTCCGTTCGGTCGAAATTCGATTGATCAGCCTGCTTCGTCGCTCCGGGTGGTGAGGCGTAGCAGGACAGTTTTGGACGGCTGCCGGATGACGTCTTCGATCGTGACCGCGTCGAGTGAAACGAAAAACGCTTCCTGTGCTTCGCGCAACGCACTTCGAAGGAGGCAACCTCCGCGCAATGGGCACGGTTTGTCGCCTTCGCAGTCGACGACTTCACCCGGGCCTTCGAGGCGTCTGGCCAGCCAGCCGATGGTGGCGGTGCGGCCGAGTTCGGTGATGGAAAGCCCACCGCCGCGGCCGCGCCTGGTTGTCACGATGCCGAGCTCACCGAGCCGTGTAACCACCTTGGTGGCATGGGAATACGACACGTTGAGCTGCTGCGCAACATCCCGAGTGCTGGGGGAGGCATCCGCGTCGAGTACGGCCAACCGCATGACGACGCGCAATCCCAGATCGGTGAACTGCGTCAGTTGCATGATCTGAACCTACATAATTCGCATCTGAGATGACTATTTATGTGAGGGGGATCTCGAGGTACCCCAACCAGG
Organism: Rhodococcus sp. C-2; assembly: GCF_027854095.1. NCBI lineage: Bacteria > Bacillati > Actinomycetota > Actinomycetes > Mycobacteriales > Nocardiaceae > Rhodococcus > Rhodococcus sp. C-2. The sequence goes on from NZ_JAQGFI010000003.1 coordinate 478,170, forward strand.
GCGAACGGTACGTTCGGCGCCTCCAGTGCGCTGAACGTGCCGTTCGCTCAGAGACGGGCGGCCGAACCCCCGGCAACGACGCCGAGAAAGTGTGGTGCTCGCCAACCTCGCGCCGCAAAGTCGCGGCTCACCGATGCGATGACCTCCGCTCCGCTTCCTTCCGGAACCAGCGCGATGGCCGAGCCTCCGAATCCGCCGCCGGTCATCCGCGCACCGATCGCGCCGCCGCGTCGTGCTGCGGCAACGGCGACGTCGAGTTCTTCACACGAGACCTCGAAGTCGTCGCGCAACGAGGCGTGCGAGTTGTCGAACAGCTCGCCGACGTCACTGAATCTGCTGTTGCGCAGAAGTTCTGCGGTCTTCCGCGTCCTCTCGATCTCGGTCACGACGTGCCGTGCCCGCGCCCGGAGGATCGGGTCTCGCACTGTCTCGGCCTGGCCTGCTGTAGCCTCTCGCAAGCTGCCGACGCCGAGAGCTGCTGCTGCAGCGACGCATTGAGAGCGCCGCATTCCGTACTGTCCGTCTGCGAGTGAGTGTTTGACCCGGGTGTCGATGACGATCAGGTCGTAACCTGCACCGTGGAGTTCGAAAGGTATGGGTTCGGTGGATCCGTCCTGGCAGTCCAGCAGGAGCGCAGTCGAGGGCTGAGCAAAGAGGGCAATGGTTTGATCCATCCCTCCGGTCGGTGCGCCGACGCCGTCGTTCTCGGCCTGGATGCACACCTGTACCAGCTCATCGCGGGCGAAAGGTGAATCATGAAGTTCGTTGACGGCCAACGCAACCGAACAGGTGAGGGCAGCGGAGCTCGACAGCCCGGCCCCGACCGGTACCGACGAGTCGACGGCAAGATCGATTCCTTCGATCGGGAGGCCTCTGCGCGCAAGAGACCACAGAACGGCTGTGGGGTAGGCGGCCCACCCTGTGGCGATGTCGCCGAGGGGCCCGGTGTACGTCTCGGCGGATTGCCGACTGTGCACGCGGACGACCCCGTCGCTGCGCAGTGCGACGGCAACCAGTGTTCGCTGCTCGAGAGCGACCGGTAGGCACAATCCACCGTTGTAGTCCGTGTGTTCACCGATCAGGTTGACTCGACCGGGTGCCGCCCACACTCCGGTTGCCGGATAGCCGTAGGTGGCGTGAAACTGTTGGAGCACAGAATTGTTCGAGACCGTATCCACTATTTCAACTCCCGTAGGCGGGCCGCGACTGCCTCGGGAACGGTGTCGTTCACCCAGGCGCCCATGGCGGACTCGGACCCGGCGAGGTATTTGAGTTTGCCCGGTGCGCGCAAGATCGAGAACAGCTGAAGATGCAGTCGGCCCAGAGGTCGGTCGATGCGGACGGGAGCTTGGTGCCAGGCCGCGATGTACGGTACCCGGTCGACGCCCGGATAGAAGCGATCGATACGGCGTAGGAGATCTTGGTAGACGACCGCAAGCTCGTCGCGCTCTTGGTCGTTCAGCGAGGGAAGGTCCGGGACGTCTCGGTGCGGTGCCAGGTGAATCTCGATGGGCCATCGTGCGGCGGTCGGGACGTAGGCGCTCCAGTGATCGCCGTCGTAGATCAACCGGGCCTTGTCCTCGCGCTCGAACGCCAGAACATCGGCGAGTAGTGAGCGACCGGTGCGCTCGAAGTGTTTGTGCGCCTGCGTCAACATCGATCGGGTGCGTGGCGTGACATACGGGTATGCGTAGATCTGTCCGTGTGGATGGGTGAGTGTCACCCCGATTTCTTCGCCGCGGTTCTCGAAGCAGAACACTTGTTCCACAAGCGGATCCGCCGACAACTCTTCGGTCCGAGAAATCCAGGCGCCCACAATCGTGCGCATGCGTTCGAGTGGAAGCTCGGCGACGGACGCCGTGTGATCGCTCGAGAAGCACATCACTTCGCAGTGACCGGCCGCTGGGCGATCGCCCGCACCGTCTCCGGGACTGTCAATGGCTTCCTCAGGCGCCGCGGCAAAGCTCGGAAACCGATTCTCGAACACCGCGACGTCGTAGTCTCCGTCGGGTATCTCTGTGGGCGTGCGTGTTTCGTCGGTCGGGCACAATGGACATTCGGCGGCGGAGGGGAGATGTGTCCGTGTCATGCGATGCGAAGCCATGGTGATCCACTCCCCGGTGAGAACGTCGAATCTCATCCGAGACGAGTGGTCGAGAGCCGGCAATTCGCGGGAATCTCGCGCAGAGTGGGCGCGGGCACTGCCGGCATCGTCGAAGTAGAAGATCTGACGCCCGTCGGCGAGGGTGCGACGGGTCGGATCCTGCTTGGGTGTCATGCGTCGACTTCCCATTCCAGAACACCCTTGCTGACAACGGGTTTCCACACTCCGATCGTTGATCCTGTTTCCAGCGCTACGGCATGGGCGGCCAGCATTACCGAGATGGACGCCCAGATCGGACCGCCGTTGTCAGTGGCGTCCGAGGCATACTCGGTCACACAATGGTGGAGTGCGCCGCTGCGGGTGTCCACGAAGTAGTGGTACTCGTCCAGTCCGGCGAAGGGAACGAACGAGGGGATGAACATGGTTGCGGCAGTGCCTGCGTCGCGTTGATCGTGTCGATCCATCTCGTCCTCGGCGTAGAGGTCTGGATTCTCGTAGATCGTCTCATCCCACGTTTCGAGCAGAGTGAGACGAACTTCTGTTGCGACGTCGATGGGGTAGAAGAATTTGTCCGGGAGCACGCTGCCGAGAAAGAGGCCGGTCCGGTCGTCGTGGGTCAGGCTGCCGTTGTGGACCCGATACAGGTCGCGAAGTTCCTGGGGCCACGTGACGCCGGTCGAGGCTTCGAATTCCTCGATAACGGCGTCACCGAGTCCTGGTTGAAACGCTGCAGCCGTCACCGGTGCGTGTGTACGGCACCACGCTTCGATTCGGCTCCATTCGTTTGCAACGCTCATGGGCTTTACGATACGTCCGAGTCAGGACCCGTGAATCAGGTACTGCAGTGTGTCCACGAGCTTTCGGTCCGAAGCCTCGGACTTTCGGCCGGTGATTCCCGATCGGAGAATTGCGGAACCCTCGAGCAGGCTCACGATGGTCTGCGCTGTCGCGCCAAGTTCAGTCGCATCCAGCTCCGGTTGTGCACACGCGACTGCGCGCTCTACGTGTGCGATGTACTGGGCGTAGAAGTCTCGAAGCACGACCGCGACTTCTTGGTCCGCCGCTGCAATGGCCCATACTTCGACGTACAGACGCACCGTGGCCTGGTCGTCCTGTTCTCCGAGCAGGACTCCGATGAAGTGTTCGGATTCCTCGCGGGAAAGGCTCTGATCCGTATCGGGGACGACGGCAAGGCGATCCAGTGAGCGGGTCAATGCACGTGACATCACTGCGCGTATCAGATCTGCACGGGTGGGGTAGTAGTGCTGCAGATGTCCTACCCGCACTCCGGCCGCGGCTGCGAAATCGCGCATTGCCGAGTTGGCATTGCCCTGAGTAGTGAGGACCTGTTCTGCTGCGTCGAGAAGTGCTGCCGCACGGGCGGCGCCCTTGGAGAGGGTCATGGTCGCAATACTGCCACCCCGAAGCTCTCCAACTCGGAGACGGTGCGGCGAGGGTTCGGAAGCGATTCGGGGAAAGTGACTCCAGGCCGGGCATCGTCGGCCAAGGCTCGTCTGACGGCCAGCGCGCCGCCCACCGCGGTGAGGTGAGCCTGGCCCTGCCGGTCGACGATTGTCGCGCTTGTCGTGCCGCTCGGGCCGGTGACATCGATGCGTACTTGCGCGCTCCCGCCCTTGCCCGGCGAGTACAGGAGTCCGCGTCGTAGCGGTGTGAAGCGGTCGCCGCGACCCCAACGGAACAGACCCACCTTCTTGACGGCGAGCAGCGCAGTTGTGGATGCATTCGAACTGAAACCTATTCGAGTGCTGGCAGTTTCGGCGCCCAGGGTCATGGGGAACGTGAATTGTTCCGGAGTGTCGATTCTTCCGACCTTGGTGCGCGATCCGGGGAAGTCGACCCAGCGTGTATCCGTCAACGGGCTGACGGTGATCGGGTTTCCTTGCTGAATCACCTCGAAATCCTGCCCGAGCCGATCGATGAAGTCGACGGAGTCGAGCCCGGCAATGTCGTTGACGTCGTAGCGAATCGAGACGTCGATCGTGCTCGCGCCACCCAGTTCCTCGGCCAGCGCTGCGGCGACGATATTGGTGACTCCGCCCATCCATCCGGACGACAGGTACACCGGTGCGCTCGGCGACTTCTGACCCGCCAGAGTAGCGGCGCGAGCGACGCGGGTTGTCCAGCGGGTGATGTCCACGTACGGAATGCCGGCCTCGACGGCGGCGGACAGGACACGATCGTGGGGATCGTTGACCGTCGACACGACCGCGCGTACGGACGCGTCGAAGGGTGTCGGGTCGAGGAGGTCCCAGCGGCGGACGGAAGCGCCGTGACGGCCGGCCAGTTCGTCGCCTCGCTCGGGGGTGCGTCCGGTGAGGAGTAGTGGGAAGTCGGGGGCGAGCAACGCTGTCAGGGCGCTGCCCACGGTTCCGTATCCGCCGGCCACGAGGATCGGGCCGTCGGCTGAATACTGCAATGAATCGGTCATGCACCTAACTCTAGGTCAAATGACCTAAAACGTCGAATGGGGTTCTTTTCGCTGCTCAGTCCCGGTGTTGCACGATGTTGACGACGTTGCCATCGGGTGCCCGGACGAGGAATCGGCGAACACCCCACTCTTCGGTCGTTATGGGGTGCACGATTTCGTAGCCGAGCCTGCGGGCCTCTTCGTAGGCGCCGTCGACGTCGTCTGTGTGGACTGAGATGACCGAGTCCTCGGCTGCAGTGGCGTCGTGCGTGACGAGCTGTACGTTCGCGCCGGTGTCGGGAGAGGTGTAGCGAGCGACCCACCCCATGTTGAACTCTTCGGTGCTCAGGCCGAGAAAGTCGGAGTAGAAGCTCTTGGCGGTTCCGACATCGGCGACTTTGAGGTTGGCGGTGATGCGTCGAGCGCGCATGTGGTTCTCCTACCTTCGGCAACAGATGCGCTCGATGATCGTCCGAAAGCGGATCCATGTCGACTGTGCCGTCCGAAGATGCGGGCCGCCTGGTTGATTCGATCTGTCACTGCGGATCGAACGAGCTCACAGTTCCCCACCGTGAGAAGGGAAGGACGATCAATTGAACCTTGCCGATGACATTGTCGATCGGCACCGTTCCACTGTGTTCGTCATCGAGATGGAACCGTGAATCCTTCGAATGGGCGCGGTTGTCGCCCATCACCCACAGGTTCCCGTCGGGAACCGTGACCGGCCCGAAATACCTTCCTTGACAAGAGGTATCGTTGCCCGAAATGCGCTTGTCGAGGTACGGCTCGGTCAGCGGCTTGCCGTTCACCCGAAGCCCCTCTTCCTCGGACAGGCACTGTACGGTTTGGCCACCGACCGCGACTACCCGCTTCACGAGGTCGTTTTCGTCCGGCGGGACCAAGCCGACGATGGACCCGAGTCCCTGAAATGCGCGAACAATCGAATTGTCGGATCGAATGGATTTGTACTCGTCGTTCCAGGACTCGGGTCCCTTGAACACGACCACATCCCCAGGCTGTGGATCCCCGAATCGATAGCTGATTCTGTCGACGAAAATCTTGTCTCCCGTGCAGCCGGTGCATCCGTGAAGTGTCGGTTCCATGGACTCCGACGGGATCAGAAAAATGCGTCCGACGAAGTTCTGAATGACAACACTCAGGACAAGTGCGACGACAACGAGGATCAGAATCTCACGCCACAGTGGACGTTTCCGCGGGTGACCGGCCACTTCCGATTCAGTGGAGTCGGTCGAGTCCTCGTGGGCGTCGGATTCCGTCACACTCCCGACAATAGATGGCGCAACCACTCGTCGGCCCGATACGAATCTTCTCGGTTCGTGGGTCTGTCTGTCGGCTGACATGCTTCGGAATTGGATCACATCACGCGCGAAGATCCGGTCGAGGTCGGCAATCCGCGCAGTCCTGACCCAAACATCTTGCCGACGAATACCTTTCGAAGAAGCAGGTTGAACAACTCTCCGAGATTCAAGCGTGCAGCACGCCCGCGCCTCTGTTGATCGATTGGCACAATCTTTTGCGAGATGGGCATTCTCCCACTGAAGCGTCGGTGCGAGACAGCGCCTCGTGAGGACGACTGTACTTCCGGGCATTTTCTCTCGAACTTGGATTGACCGCACGAAAACCTGATGTTTGGGGGACAATCATCTGGGGCGATCACCTGGGGCGACAAGTCGAGGAGATGCAAATGTCCGAGGCCAAATCCGAAAGCACTGAGTCTTTTTCTGAGACGACACCGCCGGCGGAGCCGTCGAAACAATCGGTGCTCAGGCGGTACTACCCGGCTGCGGTGCCCGTCGTCCTCGGCCTGATCATCTATTTCATGCCTGTTCCGGACGGTGTGGATCCCAAGGGCATGCACATGCTCGGAATCTTCGTCGGCACCATCGTGGCGTTGATCTTGCAGCCTCTGCCGACGGGTTCTGTGGCGCTGGTAGGCCTGTCGATCGCCATGATCACCCAGACCGAGACGCCGACGGAAGCGTTGTCCGGCTTCAGCAATACCACGATCTGGCTGATCGTCGCGTCGTTCTTCATTGCCGAAGGCTTCCTGGTCACCGGACTCGGGAAACGGGTTGCACTCATGTTCGTGACCAAGCTCGGCAAGTCGAGCCTCGGTTTGTCCTACGGAATGACGTTGACGGACTTGATACTTGCTCCGGCGACACCGTCGAACACCGCCCGCGCTGGTGGCGTCGTCTATCCGATCATCGTCTCACTGAGCAAGTTGGAGGACTCCAATCCCGAGCCCGAGGACTCTCGCAAGAAGCTCGGAGCATATCTGCTGCTCACGTCGCTGCAAGTCAACGTCGTGACCTCCGCGATGTTCATCACCGCCATGGCGGGTAACCCCGTCGCCGTCGATGCGGCTGCCAAGATCGGCATCGACATCTCGTGGGGCAAATGGGCGCTGGCAGCATCGGTTCCGGGAATTGCGAGTCTCATCGCGATCCCGTGGGTGATGTCGAAGATCTTCCCGCCCACGATGTTGAAGACTCCGAAAGCACCCGAGCAAGCCAGGGAGGAACTGCGCAAGGCAGGTCCGATCAGCCGCAACGAGAAGATCATGGCCGCCACCTTCGTTCTGCTGCTGGTGCTCTGGTGCCTGGGCTCGCAGCTCAATGTCAATGCCACTACAACAGCATTCGTCGGAATCGGCATCCTGTTGGTGACCAAGGTGCTGACGTGGAACAACCTGGTCCACGACACCGGGGCGTGGCAGACGCTCGTGTTCTTTGCCGTTCTGGTCGGTATGGCAAGCCATCTCGAAGAACTCGGCGTGATCTCGTGGATCGGAACCCAGGTCTCCTCGAGCGTCGACGGTTTGCCGTGGATCTGGGCTTTTGCGATCCTGACCTTGGTGTACTTCTACGCGCACTATCTGTTTGCGTCGAACACCGCGCAGATCGTCGCGATGTACGCGGTGTTTCTCGGCGCGGCGGTGGCAACCGGTGCGCCGCCGCTGTTCTCGGCCCTGGTGTTCGGCTTCATCGGCAGCCTGTTCGGCGGTATCTCGCACTACGCGTCCGGTCCGGCCGGAGTGATCTACGGTTCCGGATACATCAAGACCTCGGAGTGGTTCCGAATCGGTTTCGTGATGAGCGTCGTGATCATCCTGATCTGGACGATCATCGGCGGGGCGTGGATGAAGCTGATCGGCGCCTGGTGACGATCAGTTGTCCTTGCGCCGCAATCCGAATCGCATCGATTCCTTGTTGACAGCGGCAATCGCGGTCAGCGGTATCTCCGCGGGACACACCTGCGCACATTCACCGTAGGTCGAGCACGGCCCGAAATCGGCCTCCATCTGGTGCGACATCGCTCGGGCCCGCTTGCCACGTTCGTTGCGGCCCTGCGTGACGAGAGACAGGTGGGTCAGTTTGGACCCGGTGAAGAGGTGCGCGGCACCGTTCGGGCAGGCTGCCACGCAAGCGCCGCAGCCGATGCACGCGGCGAAGTCCAGTGCAGCTTCGGCACTTTGATGCGAGAGCGGCTGACTGTCTGCGTCCGGCGCGGTTCCTGCATTGACCGAAACGTATCCACCGGCTTCGAGCACCCGGTCGAGCGCAGAGCGATCGACGACGAGGTCTCGGACCACGGGAAAGGCTGCGGAGCGGAATGGCTCCAGTTTGATTCGGTCACCGTCGGAGAAGCTGCGCAGGTGCTGACGGCACGTGGGAGTGTTCGCAACCGGCCCATGGGGAACGTCATCGACGGTGATGCCACAGGACCCGCAGATCCCTTCTCGGCAGTCGGAATCGAAGGCGATGGGTTCGTTGCCGCTCTCCACGAGTTGGTCGTTGAGTCGGTCGAGGAGCTCCAGCAGCGACATCTCCACCGTCGCGTCGTCTATTTGGTAGGTGTCGAATGCGCCGGACGACTCAGGTCCGGATTGGCGCCACACGTCCACGGTGATTTTCATACGTAGTTCCTCGTCTGCAGTGGAACAGCGGTGAAGGACAACGGCTCGTCGTGTCGAACGTGTCTGCCGTCCTGGGCGGTTTCCCACGCGGAGACGAAGCACCAGTCCTGATCGTTTCGCTGCGCTTCGCCGTCGGGAGTCTGATGTTCGGCACGAAAGTGCGCTCCACAGGACTCGTCACGATCGAGAGCATCGACGCACATCAGTTCGGCGAGCTCGAGGAAATCGGCTACCCTGCCGGCCCTTTCCAACTCCTGGTTGAACTGGTTTCCGCTGCCGGCAACTCGCAGGTTCGACCAGAAATCGGTTCGCAGTGCGCGGATTTCGGCGATCGCCTTGGTCAAGCCCTCGGCCGTTCGGGTGACACCGCAACCCGCATAGAGGATCTCGCCCAGTTGTCGATGGAACCTGTCGGGGCCGTGTGTTCCGCCGACCGAGAGCAGCAGGTCCACCCGACCCCTCACGTCAGTGAGCGTCGACGTCACAGCGGGATCGGACAGTTCGAGTGGAGTGGATCCGAGTAGCGGTGCAAGATAATTCGGAATCGCGTACGGGAGGGTGAACCAGCCGTCGACGCATGCCGAGAGCAACGAATTGGCGCCGAGGCGGTTGGCCCCGTGGTATCCCCAGCCTGCCTCACCACCGACGAACAAGCCGGGGATGGAGGTCATCTGGTCGTAGTCGTTCCACAGTCCTCCCATGGTGAAGTGGGCTCCGGGGGCGATGCGCATCGGCACCGTATAGGGGTCTTCGCTGGTGGCGTCGCGATACATCGAGAACAGATTTCCGTATCGCTCCTCGATGGTCTTGCGGCCGAGCCGTGCCAACGCATCGCGGAAATCCAGGTACACACTGTTTTTCAGAGGGCCGACGCCGTGACCGGAGTCGATTTGCTCGCGGGCGGCCCGTGAAGAGACGTCGCGGGGAGAGAGGTTCCCGAACGCCGGATATTTGCGCTCGAGGTAGTAGTCGCGTTCGTTTTCGGGAATGTCGCCGGGCTCACGATCGTCTCCGGGCTTGGCCGGTACCCAGATCCGGCCGTCGTTGCGCAGGGATTCGCTCATCAGAATGGTTTTCGACTGCCACTCGGAGTTGACGGGAAGTGCCGTCGGATGGAATTGGATGAACGAGGGTGAAGCCATCAACGCACCGCGTCGGTGCGCTCGCCACGCGGCCGTGGCGTTGGAATTCTTCGCAAGTGTGGACTTGTGGAATACGGTTCCGTAGCCGCCGGATGCCAGTACGACGGCATGGCCTGTGGTGGCGCCGATCTCACCGGTCACGAGATCGCGTGTGACTATCCCTTGTGCTCGCCCGTCCGAAACGATGAGATCGAGCATCTCGGTTCGGGTGTGTAGGTTGACCGTTCCGGCTGCGATCTGACGTTGCAGTGCCTGCGACGACGCTATCTGCAACTGCTGGCCTGTCTGCCCGCGCGTGTAGTACGTGCGCGACACCTGAACGCCGCCGAAGGATCGGGTGGCCAGAGTGCCGCCGTACTCGCGAGCAAACGGTGCCCCGATGGCATTCATGTGATCGATGACGCGTACGGATTCTTCGGCGAGACGGAAACAGTCGGCCTCACGGCCCCGGAAATCACCGCCCTTGACGGTGTCCTTCACGAAGCGGGCGAGACTGTCGTTGTCCACTTTTCGAGCGCGAGCAGCGTTGATGCCTCCTTGCGCGGCGACACTGTGTGCACGGCGGGGTGCATCGTGGAAGGTGAAGGACTCGACGTGGTAGCCCAGTTCACCGAGGGAGGCGGCGCAGGCCGCGCCGGCGAGGCCGGTACCGACGACGATGACCGTGAACTTGCGCCGGTTGAGTGGGCTGACGAGCTTGTAGTCGAGTTTGCGAGTGGGCCAGGCCGTCGCCGGATCGCCGGCCGGGACCTTACCGTCCACCGGTGTCCCGATGCTGCGCAGATCGTCGAGTTCGAAGCTGTTCACTTATGACGCTCCTGTCTTCGAGATGGCGCCGGTCATGACCGCGATGGGGATCGACATGTTTCCGACCATCACGACGAGCGCAAAGATTCCGGAGAGTGCAACGCCAATCTGGCGCAGTCGTTGGCCGGTCACGCCGAGATCGTTGACCGCGCTCCAGAGTCCGTGTGCGAGGTGCATTGCCAGCAGAGCCATCGCGACGATGTAGAACGCTGCCACCAGCGGACGCTCGAAGCTGGCAATCAGATTGTCGTATGCGTAACTCTGTGTGCGCGTGGCCGCTTCGTACTCGCTGCTGCCGATGGGTCGGGTTCCGGTCGTGAGGTCGAGTATGTGGAAAATGACGAATAGCAGCAGCACAGCTCCGGTGACGGGCATCGTGCGCGCTGTAAAGGACTTGATTCCCAGACCTTTACGTCGAAATTTTCCTCGAGCTCGGCGTCCGCGGACGGTGAGCAGCCAGGCACACCAGACGTGTGCGACCAATGACGCGAGCAAGACGATGCGAAGAATCCACAGAAGTCCCTCGTAGGGCAGGAAGGGTTCGAACACCGTTCGTAGCCAGTGTGCGTAGTCGTCGAAGTGATCGGCACCGGTGTAGACCTTCAGGTTTCCGATCATGTGGACGAGAACGAAAGCGGCGAAGATCAGTCCTGTCACGGCCATCAGAATCTTGCACGTGATGTTGGACGGCCGCGGTCGAGCTTGGAGTGAATCGCCGGTAGCTCGCGATACACGGGTCGGAGCACTCACAGACAAACCTCCCACGCCAGACTTGCCGGACAGGTGCCGTCAGCCTAAGCCCGATCGAGGTTTTCGGCCAACGGATGGGTGCCCGACTTGTCTGTTAATGCAGGTGAATGGGAGTGTAGGGGTGCTCATTACCCGAAAGTAAGGAACTCGTGAACGATGTTTGACTCGACGTGGCGACGGTGGTCATGGCGCGCCGGAACGGCATCGGCCCTGGCAGTGGCCTTGTTTGCGGTGGGGTCGCCGGCTGGTGCGCAGGAGACCGTCGACTTGGCCGACGTGTTCAACCCGTTGGTCGTGAAGGCACTCCAAGGCGCTGACATTTCCACCGAATTGACTCCACTCGGGCTCTCGTCCGATGATCCGTGGTTCGACGAACCTGAAATCGAGCCGGGTACCGCCCCCGGCACACTTCTCAAAGCGCGTCCGGTCAGCGTGCAGGTCTACCAGGTCCGTCCCGACGTGGTCTCGGCTCACCAACTCATGTACACCACCACTGATCACTTCGGTCGGCAGGTGATCAGCACCGGAATTCTAATGATTCCCGAGGACGGAACTGTGCCAGGTGATCGCAAGATCATCGGATACGCCGAGGCGAACGACAGCCTCGGCGCGAACTGCGCACCAAGTCACCAGTGGACCGGCGGCAATCAGAGCGACCCGGCGATGTTCTCGGCGCTCGGCCCGGTGGCTCAGATGTTCGGCCACGGCTGGGCAGTGATGATGAGCGACGTCGGCAACGACGGCGACACTGCTCCCCATCCGTTCTCGATCGGACAGTTTTCAGGGAAGGCAACGCTCGACGGCGTCCGGGCAGCACTCGCGCTTCCGGAAGCCGGCCTCGAATCAGACACCCCTGTCGGCATCTACGGTGTCGCCGGAGGCGGTGTCGCAGCGGGCTTTGCCGCGGAACAAGCCCATGATTATGCGCCGGAACTGAACGTCCAGGCCAGTGCCATTCAGGCGATGATGATCGACCCCGCAACGTTCGAGGAAACAGCGGCCGGTGGGATCGGTTCCGGATTCGTCTTCTCGAGCATTCTCGGATTCGACGCGGGCTACCCCGACGTTCGGCTCGACGACCATCTGACTCCGATCGGTCACAACGTCGCCGCAGCCTTCCGCGCGTCCTGCCAGGCGCTCTACCTCGGACTCCCATTCGTTCCGTTCGACGTCCTACTCACCAACCCTTCGCCCCGAACGATCCCTGCGCTGGCCGCGGCGTACGCGGACAACACGTTGGGAAAGCAGGCGCCGGCTTCCAAGCTTCTGATTTCTTCCTGTGAGGACGACTTTCTCGTTCCCTTCAGTGAGGCAGAGCAATTGGCGCAGACATATCGAGCAGACGGCGGCAGCGTGGACCTGCTCCCGTCGCAGTGCGGGCCGCTCGATTACGTGACCAACCTGTACAAGACGGTGACCGATCAGCTGGGTATGCAGGACATCGCCTGGCTGGCAAAGACGTTCGACGAAGCCGAGGGACGATGAGCTTGCGGAAGTCTCTGACGCGCAGGGATTTTGCGCGCACGGTTCTCGTTGCTTCGGCAGGTATCGGCGGTGCCGTCGTACTGGGAGGCAGGGCGTCCGCGGGTACTGGTGAGCTCGACAGGTACCTCGACCTGGAAGCAGTGAACGCAAACGCCGAAGCCACGGGCGGCCTGCATCCTTCTCTGCCATCGGATTCCGCGACGCTGCGGTCTTTGGTGGATACCGCCCGAGCCTCGGGAGTGGATCCGCATCGCTATCAGACACTGCTCAAGCAGTACTGGCTCGCGGTCGGGACGGAGTCGGCAGGTATCGATCTCGCTTCGTGGACTCCGTTCGACGGTGTGCACGCGAATCTCGGAAACCTCACCAACACTTTCCAATTCTACGAGCGACTCCAGCTCGAGCATCGAGAGCTGCAGTGGGCAGGTATGGGAGGAATGGTCGGGCCCGCTTTCGCCGGTGGACTCCTCGACTTGGACTACGGGCGGGTTGTGCTGGAAGTCCAAGCGATCAGCGAGGCGATGGCACTGGTGTGGCGAGAGATCGACCGCATCGGGGCGCCGGTTGCATCGTCGATGGGAGCGCCCGAGGACATTGCGGCACTTCTCCAGGTCGGCCACGAGATTCGCCCCGAGGACGTGATGTGGTTCCAGGGGAAAGTGATTGCGATGAGCAAACACATCTTCTCGGACCTGATTCCCATGCACATGGCGTGGGTTCACGACGGTGTCGACGGCATCGCCGAACTCGATCGCGCAGGGCTGCTCGACGAGAACGCCCGTATCGCGTGGAACAACATTGCTTCGGGGACACCGGAATCGGTCTTCGACGGCAATGTGCGTCTGCTGCGAAGGGAGCAGTACCAGTCGGTGGGTGATCAGTGGGACGAGGCGAAGGCCTACCGCGGTAGCGTTGGTCGCTCGTTGACTTACCTGACCACCTTCGCCGCATCACCGTCGATGCCTGGCGTCGTGCCGCCACGCGAGTCGAACCCGCTCTCGTTCGCGGTGGGCAATGCTGTTGTGCAAACGCCGCTTCCGGACTTCAACTGGGCGGACCGGGATGGTCGTTGGACCTACATCAACGATCAGTTGCTCCCGGTCTACAACAACCTGATGAAGAATCAACCGGAACTGTGGCGAGCGACGCTGGCCGCGCCCGTCTCCGTTCGGATAACCGAGCAGCGAATGATCGCTCGCTTGCCGGACATGTTGCGGTCCATGTTGTCGACTCTGGCGATTACGGTCAACTGAACTCGGCGGTGGCGGGGCCTCAGGGTCCCGCCACCGCCCGTGAACTTGTCGGTCAGGCCTGGCTCAGCTCCGCTTGCATGCGCGCGGAGTCCTTGCCTACAGTGCGGGTAGCCAGGTAGATGAATACCGCGGTGAGTGCCAACATGATCGGCACGAGATACATGGCCGAGTTCAACCCGTCGCCGGCGTACTGAGCCAACTTCCCGGTACCGGCATCTGCAAGCGCACGCTTGGCGAACCAGTCCGAGATCGCTCCAACGGCAACCGGTCCGGAGAATCCGCCGAGAAGGTACATGGCAGCGAAGAACAGCGCCGTCGCAGTGCCGCGGAGCCTGGGAACCACGACGTCGTGAATGGCAGGGTAGACGCTGATGTAGAAGCCGTAGGCCAGAAGCCACCCGGCCGAGAACAAGAGCGTGAACATCACGACGTTTCCGCCGTGTTGCAACAGTGCCAGCGCCGTCAAAGGTGCCGCCAATGCCGAGGTTCCGACACCGATCATCAACCGTGCGCGCGGTGAGCGTGCGCTGGCCTTGTCAGCGTAGCGAGCGCCGAGAAGCAATCCGATCAGGCCCGTGATTCCGACGATGATGCCCGTGACCGATGCCGCCGCAGTCAGCTTCAGGTGGTACTGGCGCATGAGCAGTGGGACGACAAACGAATTCACTGCGTAGGCGGCGAAGTTGAACGTCAGCCCGGCAAGGATGAGCCAACGAAGCGTGGGAATTGCGAGCAGACGACGGATCGGGCGGGTGATCGGTGCCTGTGAAACAGCGGCTGCGCGGGCCTCCGGACTTTCGGAACCACCACGAACCGGATCTGCCATGCGGTAGAGCACGACTGCCAGCAGGACACCGGGAATCGCCGCGAGGAAGAACGGTGCACGCCAGCTGTCGAATGCCTCGGCGATCTTGCCGACGGTGAAGTAGGCGAGCATGAGGCCAATCGGCAAACCGAGCATGAAGACACCAAGTGCGCGTGAGCGTCGTTCTGCCGGGTAGATATCGCCGATCATCGAGTTTGCTGCGGGTGTGAAGGTCGCTTCGCCCACACCGACGCCGAGGCGCGCGAGGATGAACAGCACGTAGCTGCCGGCGGCACCGGTTGCTGCCGTCAGTCCGCTCCACACCAGGAGTCCGATCCCGATGATCTTGGGACGGTTCTTCGTGTCGGCCAACCGGCCCAGAGGCAGTCCTGCGACTGCGTAGACGAGGGTGAATGCAGAGGTGATCAATCCCAATTGCAAGTCACTGAGCGAAAACTCGTTCTTGATCGGCTCGGCAACGACCGAGGGGATCGCCCGGTCGAAGAAGTTGAGCATGTTCGCGAGAAACAGGGCGACGAGTGTGCCGCCGAGAAGTTTGTCACGTGTTCCGACAGGGGCGCCGTCGACGGACGGCAGCGGCGGAGCGTCTCGTTGAATTGACATGATTGTTCCACCCTTTTCGCGAGTGCTGAATGAATTGTGCTGGGGGGAGAAGCTCAGGACAGAGTGTCGGCGACCGTTTTCCCGATCGCCCGCATCCCGGCCGCAGTGGGATGCAGTGGAACCGCCGGCTGGGTAGGGACGATTCCCGTGTAGTAAGCAGTGGCAGGGTCCGTGCAGATGTCATGCCCGGCAGTGGTTTCGGTGATGTCGATGTACTCGACGCCGTAACGGGCCGCAGTTGCTGCCATGACCGTGTTGCCGTAGTCGATCACACTCTGGAGATAGTCGGCGTCGCGCGGCCAGAACGGCTGAGTGCCGGGGCAGCCGCCACCACGGATGTATGTTCCGTATCCGACCACGACGATGCGCGCCGACGGTGCTCGATCCTGCGCGACTTCGATCATGGAACTCCAACCTGTGGACGCATTTTCGATCATCTGTCGCTGTTGATCGACGCCACCGGAGGTGAACTTGTCACGGCAGGACGTTCCGGTGGGTTCGGGGAGTGGATTGACGCAGCTCAGAACTGTCGGGAACAACGAGATGTCGTTGGCACCGATGGTGATGGTGACGAGGTCGGTATCAGGCCCCAATGCTGTTGCCTGCGGTGATACTTGACCGGAGAACGTCGATTGTGCGGTGTCCGTGACGTTGGCGGATCGCGCCGACGAGCAGGTCATATCCGTGAGTTGAGCGCCGAGTTCTCGCGCCACCACGGACGGGTAGTTGTCGAGTGATCGTAGACAGCCCGGTGACGACGAGTCCTGCGCGGTGACCAGTGGGCCGGCCGCCGCGGAATCGCCGAGTGCGACGTACTGGATAGTGCTGACCGGTGTCTCGGCACTCGACACACCGGTCCCGAGAGCCGCGATCGAACCGGCAGCCACGACGCCTGCCAGAATGGCTGCGCTGCGCGTTTTCCACGTCACTCGAGGCTCCTCTTGGTCGAAGGTGGGACTTCCAGTTACGCCGCTGATTGTGAATTCGTGAGTGGCGTGGGTTACATAGTGATAGGAAAAAGGCAGGTCGGCCTTGTGGTGGCAATTCAATTCTGTGGAGGGTTTTGTGTCAGGAAACAAAGATCTGCCGTTCGAGCCGATCCTGGTTGGTGGCAGATCTCTGGCCGACCGACTGGCGCAACGCACCCATCCACTGGTCATTGAGACAGTCGATCTGGTCCACCGCGACGTCACCTTCTACCGGTTGCTCCCTGACGAGGCATTACGTAACGACGTCACCACCATCGTGAGGCGCAATCTGGAACTGTTCATTTCGATGCTGCGGACCGGCGCCGATCTGGCGCCCGAGTTGCTCGCCGACATCAGCGAATCGGCTCGCCAACGGGCTCAGGAATTGGTTCCGCTCGGTGAGGTGCTGCGGGCATATCACCTGGCTGCCGGGCTGTGGTGGGAGACCATCAGCGAATGGGCGGTCCCGGAAGACGGTGTCGCACTTGCCCGCACCGGACGACTCTTGAATGCATACACCGCGGCCTCCGCGTCGGCGGTTCTTGCCGGCTACGGTTCCGACCACGCCACCCAGACGGACGAGGATTCTGCGCGAAGGTCATTGTTCGTAGCACTTTCGACGGGTGTCGATGTTGATCGGGTCTCCGACGATGTGGGCATCAGGTTGGCGCGCCTGTACTGGGTGGTGGCGCTGCACGTCGAACGGAATGACGACGAGTCCTCGACCGAGGTGGACACTGCCGTCGCCGAGCGGAGAAAGGTGCGCCACCTGCAACGAGAGCTCGATCAGGTGGGGCGTGACAAAGCGCTCGGGGTGCTCGGGAGCAGTGGCGGAGCCGTACTGATTCCTATTGTGGAATCGGAACCCGCTGAGGGGAACTGGGCGTCGAGTCCGCAATATCTTTCATTGTGTCGACGATTGGGTGATCTCGAGAAGGTCATCGGTGCATCGACGGTTGCCGCCGTACATGTCGCGGCACCGCCCGCAATTCCCGCAGCGGTGTCGCAGGCGCGCGAGGTGCTGAACGTTGCCCGAAAGTACGGCCGTACAAGTGGGGTCGTGCGTCTCGAGGATCTTGCAGTCGAGTATCAACTGACCCGCCCGAGCGCTGCGCTGCCGATCCTCGCAGATGTGTTGTCGCCGTTGGAGTCCGATCCTGCCGTGCTCGAGACGCTCGAATCTTTCATCGACTCCGGATTCGATCGAGCTACCACCGCTCGGCAGTTGCACGTACACCCGAACACGGTCGTGTACCGCCTGCGTAAAGCGAGTTCCCTGACGGGACTTGACCTGTCGTCACCGAAAGATCTTGTACAGGTCACCATGGCGCTGGGAGCGCGTCGCGCGCTCGGCATGGAGGCGGACTCTTCCCAAACGTGATGCGTCTGTGGTTCTCTGTGAACGTGTCTGATTCTCGGATTGGCAATCCGGCCGGGAGACATGGCCAGACTGGGTCAGCTGATGGTGCAACGAGGCGCGTGGCGTGATCAGACGTTGATCGACTCCGCCTACCTCGACGAGTTGTCCGCGCCCTCTCCGTCCAATGGGGGGGTACGGCTTCTTGACCTGGGTGAACGCGGGCGAGGACTTCTACTCCGTGAATGCGCCGGTGAGCAAGTATGTTTCGCATCCGGTGTGGCAGAACGCGCCTCGGGATCTCTATCTCCAGGAGTTCTTGCGGCTTGTCGTCGCTTCGATCGTGGACGTTCCACCGCCGCCGTACGTCGGGCCTCCCGTGCATGGGTCGGGTGGTCCGCTCATCGACGATCCGTCACAGCTCGTCGGCTTCGCGAACCCCGAATTGATCTTCGACACGATGGTCGGGACGGGGCGAGCAGGAACACCCGGATGCAACATCGTGATCTGCAACAACGAATTGTTGCCGTTCAGTGTCGCCGGCCTGCTCGGGGATGCTGCAGCTCAGATCGGTAACGCGGCAGGCGCGTCGATTCGAGATGCTGGTAGATGACGGTTTCGAACCCGAATTGTTGCCCAATATTTATGTTTAATCTGTGTGACGGTCAGTGAACAGTAAATTTGAGTCAAATGATGCAATCGCGACGAAATGTTCGTTACCGTGGGCTGGACAATCGACAATCTGGGGGTTCGGCTACATGGCAAATGTTCGTAGGTCTCTGACGAAGGGATTGATTGCTGCTTCGGTAATCGCCGCAGCCGGAGTGGGATTGTCGCCGGCGACAGCGAGTGCCGACATCACTCCGACGACGGTCGTCAACGGCATCCTGTCGACGGTGGGCGGCTGCCAAACACCGGTGCGGTCTCTCATTCTCGCGTGCACGAGTGCTGAGACGCTGACACGCCAGTCGCCCGTGCTGCTCGACCTAAACCCCGGGGGCACGAACATCGTCGTCTTGGGTGCCGGCCTCTTCGACGACGGCACGATGCGTCCGATGTTGGTCGACCGGCTTCAGGCGGCGCTCCAGCTGGCCCGTCAGTACCCGCAGTCTCCGATCATCACAAGCGGTGGGGCTCCGAAGGCCGGAGTAACGGAAGCCAGGGCGATGCGCGAATGGCTCGTTGCCAACGGCGTCAACCCGGGCCGGATCACCGAAGAGGGAACTTCGTGGTCGACGGTCGAGAATGCGATCAACTCTGCGCGGATTCTCGCCGATCGAGGCGCGACCGGCGTGGTTGTGGTCTCGAGCGCCAATCACGTGGAGCGCGCGATGGTGGACTTCCGCGTTGCAGTTCTCGGCCGGATCCCGGTCGCAGGCGTAATCGCTGCGACCTGACGTCAGTGATTGTGGGAGTTGGACTTTCGCCAGTTCAACGGCGAGGCGTCGAATCGTCGACGGAAGGCGCGGCTGAACGCGGCATCGGATTCGTAGCCGACAGTTATCGCAATGGTTCCGACCGGCTCGGTGGTTTGCACGAGTAGTTCGGCGGCACGGTCGAGTCGGCGCTCGGTGATGTAAGTGCCGGGCGTCTGGCCGACCAGTCGCGAGAAGCGCTCCGCAAAAGACGATCTCGACAGGGTGGACAGCGTCGCCAGTTCGTCGATGGTCCAGTTGCGTGACGGGTCGTTGTGGACGGCCTCGAGGGCCTGCCCGATTCGTGGATCCATTGCTGCGGTCAACCATCCGCCGTTCGATCCGTCCGCTCGAGCCCACGCTCTGAGGATCTGGACGAAGAGAAGGTCGAGAATCCGGGAAACCATCACGGAGGAACCAGGTTTCGGATCGTCCACCTCGGCGCCCAACAGTCGGCTGCTCACCTCGAGCCACTCGACCGGGGTTCCTTGTGTCGCGCGCAGTTCGACGAAGTCCGGCAGAACGGACAGCAGTCGCTGCGCTGCGACGTCGTCGAGTGTGAAAGTACCGAAAAGCCAACATGTTTCGTTTTTCGTGTGCATCGGCATCGCATTCTCGATCGTATGAGCATGCCCATGGGGTAACAGTACGAGTTCCCCGGGGCCGAGTTCGATCGGGGCTTTGCCCTGCGTTCTGATCACGATGTCACCGTGCTCGGCAATGTGAAGTGCTCGCACCCCAGTGGGTACCTCCACGGTGAAGTTCTCGCCGTGGACGCAGCGATGAATCTGATCACCGCGAAGGTGGACGACTTCGAGAACGTGCGAGAGGGTGTCCCGGGTTCGAGTCTCGTCGGTGGTGGGTACGTACCGCTGTGATGATGTTGTCCTCATGGATCGATCACTCCGATGGTCTCGAGCATTCGGCGTTTCTGCACAAAAACTTGGCAATCTGGTCATGGTTATTGATCCAGGATCCCCTTAACGTGGGTAACAGGCAAGGTCTGGGTTTCGAAGGCTTGCCGATCGTCGGATTATTCGTCGCACTGCGTATCTGGAGGAGTTGGTCATGGCAGAGAAGGTAAACATCGTTCTGGTGCATGGAGCCTGGGGAGACGGTTCTCATTGGCGTCACGTCATACCCACCCTGCACAACGCCGGGCATCGAGTGGTTGCGGTCCAGAATCCACTTACTTCGCTCGCCGACGACGTGGACCGGACCAGGAAGGTGGCCGAATCGATGGACGGCCCGACCTTGCTGGTCGGACACTCGTACGGCGGCGCGGTGATCACAGGCGCGGGTCATGCGGAAAACGTTGTGGGACTGGTATATATCGCTGCCTTTGCGCCGGACGAGGGTGACAGCCTGGGAAGTATCTTCGCCCGCACGGATCAGCCGGCGGGCGCGGCG
Organism: Rhodococcus sp. C-2; assembly: GCF_027854095.1. Lineage (NCBI taxonomy): Bacteria > Bacillati > Actinomycetota > Actinomycetes > Mycobacteriales > Nocardiaceae > Rhodococcus > Rhodococcus sp. C-2. The sequence goes on from NZ_JAQGFI010000003.1 coordinate 498,658, forward strand.
AACATCGCGCCGGACGCCGAGGGCTTCTTGTGGATCGCCCCGGACAAGTTTCAGGAGAGTTTCAGTCAGGATCTCGACGACACCGAAGCATTGGTCATGGCGCTGACGCAGAAACCCATTGCGGGTCAGTGCTTCTCGGACCCGTCAGGGCCGCCGGCATGGCGCGGGAAGCCCAGTTGGTATCAGGTTTCAGGGCAGGACCGAATGATTCCGCCGGAAACCGAGCGATGGATGGCAGAGCGTATCGGTGCCCGCGAGATCGAGGAACTCGACGCAGGCCATGCATCCTTGGCGTCCCACCCGCACGAGGTCACCCAGTTGATTCTGCGTGCTGCTGCAGAATTGTCGTGACGGCGTAAATCGTCCGGCTGTTCGAGTGGGCTGCCCATCACGATTACTTTGTCGTCAGTCCTCGGAACTGCCCAGTCGGTGAAGCAGCGCTGTCAGCGTGGTGATGTCGTCCGTATCCCATTTCGCGAGTCGGGCGCGCCAGCGATCTATCTGGTGATTGCGGATGGTCGTGAGCTTCGTTCGCGCCTCAGGGGTCAGAGCTACCAACTTGGCGCGAGCGTCGTCGGGATCGGGGATCCGTTCCACCAGGCCGAGTCGAGCTGCGGCGTCGATTTGCCTGGTCAAGGTGGACTTCTCGATATCGAGGGTGCAGATCAGGTCGGACATCCGCACCGCATCCGAACGGTTCAGGATGACCAGAACCGGGTAGAGCGCCGGATCGAGTTTGGGATGAATTGCGCGCGCATAGGTGCGCGCCTGGGCGCGTCCTCGTTGCCACATGTCGGCAAGTTCCATCTCCAGGCCCGTGATCGGATCTGAAACCACTGTCGTTTCCCCTTTGGTGCGATTCGTTCGGTGTTCATCAAACCAGAAGGGGGGCCGAAGTGATTTGGGTGAAGTCACGCTGAGCGAAAGGTACGTTCGGCGTACTGAAGGCGCCGGGCGTACCTTTCGCTCGCAAGGTGGGTGGGTCAAGCCACCGCATACGCCCGCACACACGTGTTCAGGTCGCGGGTGAGATCGGCCGCGGTACTGGTCGGAGAACCGAATTTCACGACGGACCCGTCGCTCCCGTGGAACAACAGCGTCGGAAACGAAGTGGCGCCGAGCCTGCGTGCTCGGACGAAATCAGCGCGGGCGGCATCCTTCGAGGCGGCGGTGAACAGGGAAGACACCGCGGCAGATGGGTCGAGTTGGAGGGATTCCGCGATGGATCGGTACGTCTCGGGATCGGAAAGGCTGCGACCGTCTCGGTAGAACGCGATCTGCATGGCCTCCGCGATGTCGAGGGCGCGTGTCGGATCTTGCGCGCGCAGTGCGGCGAGTCCGATCGCTGCAACCGTCGAATCCATGACGAACCGCCCATCAGTCACCAGTTGTGAATATCCGTCACCGAAGACAGCGCCGGTCTGGGCGGCGATGGTGGCGTTGGCTGATTTCAGGTACTGAGCCGAAGACATGGGCGCGACGCGCTCACCGGTGAACAGTCCGCCGCTGACCACGGACAAGTCGATGGAATCGGCATTTTGACGGACGAACTCCGTCAACGCAGGGCCGAAGCCGAAACACCACCCGCAATAGGCGTCGAAGACGTAGGTGAGTTGCGTCTTGCCTGCTGTTTCCGAGCGTGATGTCTGCACTGGAAGATTCCTATCCGAGCGTGAACTGATTGATACCCTGACGGTATGTCGCATTCGGGTATTCGGTCACGGTGAAGATGAGTCCCGAACTAGTGAAAAACAGACAAGTACCCGTCCGGGACGTCGGGTACGCATCGTCGGTGGCAGATGCGACCGAGATCGAAGTACTCAGCCTGGACACCATTCGCATCAACGGGGGAAGCGCAGAGTTCGTCGGCCCCCAACGTCCGCAATTTCACTTGCTCGCTCTGGTGACCGAGGGCTCGGCGCTACACACCATCGACTTCGTGAACTACGCGGTGAGCCCGGGGACCGTGTTCTGGGTCAGACCGGGGCAGGTGCAACAGTGGGGGCGAATCCAGGATTTCGAGGCGACGGTTGTTCTGTTCACGCCCTCGTCGCTCGATGCCGTCAGTCAGCAGTTGTTGGACGGGAACGCTCGCAGTCGGCAGGCAGCGTGGCAGTTGTCCGGCGAGAACCTCGAGACCATCAGCACGGGTATGAAACACCTGAACCTGAACTACGGCTGCCCGGATACTTCCGCGCCGGTCGTTCGCGCGGCCATTCTGCGGCACACGCTGACAGCAATTCTGTTGAAACTGACCCATCTCGGTGGACAGGAACAGAGTTCCGTGCTGGCGCACAATGACGTGTTCGAAAGGTTTCATGCCGTTGTCGAACGTGACTTCGCCACGGTCCGTTCGGTTTCGGAGTACGCCAACAAGATCGGGTACTCCGAGAAGACTGTGCTGCGGGCCACCCGAGCCGCTGCCGGGATGACGGCAAAGCAGTACATCGATCAGCGTGTGGTTCTCGAAGCGAAACGTCTGCTGTCTTTCGGCACGGACACGGTCACCCAGGTGGCGTCGAAGTTGGGGTTCGACGATTCTGCGAACTTCACGAAGTTCTTCGCCACCCGGGTGGGTGTTTCTCCGCTGACCTTTCGTCAGGACGTCAGAGCGCGCTGAATGCCGCCCATCGCGCGTCGGCGCTGTCGAGGGTTCCGATACTGTTCTGCCCCTTGCCATGTGCGATGCCGTCCAGATCCTGGATGATCCAGTAGATGGCAAAAGGATGGCTGCCGAACCAGAGATCACCGCTGACGTCCAGAGCGTGCGCCGGATCGGGTGTCAGGTTGTCGAACAGTGGAGTGTTTCGCACGATGGATGCGTCGTACTGCTGCCCGGAAAGTACGGCGACGGTCTGCGCCGCATGCTCGGGTAGGAGTTCAGGTGAGACGGGCGAAATCGTGCCGGTGTCTTGATTGTTGGTCGCGTTGATTTCCGATGCCGGCCTGGTGAATCCGGCCTCGGTGACCAGTGTGGAGATGGGAGTGGTCGGTGGCACGGTGAACAGGTTTCCGCTGTAGCCGAGAAGGATCGCAAGGCTCTGGCCGGCAGCCGCGGACTTGACGTCTTCGAGACCGGATTCCAGCTTTCCGATCATGGCGGTTGCTTCACTGCCTCGATCGAGCTGTGCCCCAGCTTGTTCGAGCACGTCACGCCACGGCGCCGAGTACGGGAGGACCAAGGTTGGCGCCACGGCGTTGATCTGAGCGAACAGGCTCGGTAATGGACCGGCATTGCTCATCAAGATTTCATCGGGTTCGACGGACGCGATCTCCTCGACGGCGGGGTTGGCGAAGAAGGTTGGCTTGTCGAGAACTTCGACGCCCTGCTCGCGCAGGATCGACTTGGCGACGTCCGATCGCAGGGTGCTGTAGACGACGGTGGGCTTCACGCCGAGTGCGAGTGCACTCAACCCCGCGTACTCGTCGAGCGCGAGAATGCGCTGCGGTGAGGCCGGAACTTCGACGGTGCCGAGTTCGTGGGTGACGGAGCGAGTTGCAGAGGCGGTGTCGGACTCGGCGGAGCTGCTGCACGCGCTTGCGCCGGCGACGGTCAGGAGAAGCGCCGAGACGATGCCGAATGCGGTTCGGGTGGTGAACATCTGAGGTCAACGATCCATTCGTGGGAAGAAGAAGGACAGGAGGGTACCGGCCAGCAGTAGGCCGGAGCAGACGAAGAGGGCTTGGGAGTATCCGGAAACCAGTGCTTCGGTCGGCGCGCTGTCCGAACGTGCCGTCGAGGAAGCGGCGACGCTCACGAGAACGGCTAGTCCGAGTGAACCGCCGATCTGACGCGATGTACTCAGTAGCCCGGATGCCATGCCGACTTCTTCGGGGGGAGCGTCGGCGGTGGCGACGTTACTGAGCGGCATGAACGACAGACCGATGCCGATGCTCGCCAGAAGCGAAGGCACCAGGATGACGGCCCAGAAGGGACTGTCGAGGTTCATGGTCGAAAACATGAAAGTTCCGATTGCGGCGACTGCTGTCCCGACTACGAGCAGCGGTCGAACTCCGTAGCGCGGAAGGAGTTTGGTGGACGCGAGGATGCCGATCACCAGGCCGAAGCAGAAGGGCAGGAAAGCCAGACCGGTGGTGGTCGGTGAATAGCCCAGCCCGCGTTGCAGGAAGAGTGAGACGAAGAAGAACGCGCTGAACTGTGCCGCGCACACCAGGCACATGATGGCGTTGGCCAGTCCGATTCGGGGTCGAAGCAGGGTGGACAGTCGTACCAGTGGTGTGGCGCAGCGGCTTTCGACCACAACGAAAGCAGTGAGCAGCGCGATCGTGAGCGCGAATCCACCCAGCACGTAACCTGAAGTCCAGGAATGTGATTCCGTGGCGATCACTGTGCCGACAAGGGCGGTGATTCCGGCCGTCGCCAAGATGGCTCCGGGGAGATCGAGAGAGCCGCCTCTGGCGGCTTGGCCGGCCGGCAGGCCGCGGGCACCGGCAACTGCGGCGATCAGGGCCACTGGTGCGCCGGCGAACATCACCCATCGCCAACTGAGCCCTTCGGTCAAAATGCCGCTCAGGACGACACCGAGTGCGCCGCCCAGTGCTGACGACATTGCGCCGATGCCGAATGCCTTGGCCCTGGCGCGTCCGGTGGGAAAGGCCTGACTGAGGGCGGCGAGCCCGGCCGGCGCGATCAGTGCAGCGCCGACGCCTTGAAGCGCCCGAGCTCCGACAAGCATTTCGGCGGACACGGAGAAGGTGCCGACGATGCTGACGAGGGCGAACAGCAGAAGCCCGGAAACCAGAACTCGACGAGTGCCCATCACGTCGCACAGACGACCGCCGAGAAGCAGCAGTCCGCCGAAGGCGAGGGCGTACGCGTTGACGACCCAGGACAACCCGGCGTCGGAAAAGTTCAGCGATTCCTGGATGTCGGGCAGCGCGACGTTGATGACCGACATGTCGAAGGCCACCAGGAACTGCGCTGCCGCGGCGGCTGTGAGGACCAGAGCCGGTGCGGCTACCGCTCGAGTTGTTGTTGTCATTGCAGGTACCTAATTTGTATACGCGTTCTCATAAGTAGTTAGGTTTACCTTGCTGGCGACTGAGATGCAAGGGGTTCCCCGGGCGAGAGCGTCGTAGCAGGGGCGCGCACAATCGACGGATGGCCGAAAAGATGGAACCGAGATCACCGCGGCTCGGACGTCCCCCGACGATCACGTCGGAGCAGATAGTCGACGAGGCGAAACGGCAGCTACAGACCGGCGGCGCCGACGCGTTGAGCATGCGAGCGTTGGCGAAGTCGCTCGGCACCACGCCGATGGCGCTGTACCGGCACGTGGGCGACAAGGAACAGCTGATCAGCGCGGTGCTCGATGTGTACTCACAAGATCTCGGCGCGCTGGTCCTGCCGCAGGATCAGGTCGAACGGCTTCGCACGATCTTCACCGCGATCTTCGAAACGCTGGCGTCGGAGCGCTGGATCATCGAGTTGCTTCAGCGCGGTGGCCGTGGTGGGAGCGGCGCTGTGGTCTTGGTCGATCGGGCGATGGCCGCGTGTGTCGAACTCGGTATGTCACCTCGTCGCGCACTGTTGATCTATCGAGCGCTGTGGAACTACACACTCGGCGCATTGCTCAACATCTACGACACCACTACGCGACCGGAAGGCAGCGTGTCACCTCTCGCGGTCAAGATCCGAGAAATCGGGCCCGAGAAACTGCCGGTGCTCAGTGAGGTGCTCGAGGACTGGCCGGGAGGGACGACGACTGAGAGCTACTTGGAAGGACTGGAAGTCTTGATCAGCGGATATATGAACTCCGACTGAGTGTGTTCACAGCAGCCCGTGCCGCGGTGGGATTGTCCCGGACAGTGTCCACCGGCCGATGTGCTGGACCTTCCACCTCGTCGGATCGTGCAGGGTGTGCGTGCGCGCGTCACGCCAGAACCGCGAGAGGTTCGCCGATTCGCCTGCGCTTCTGGTGCCACCGATCTCGAACAAAGTGCTCGTGGCCGCCAATGACGCCCTGGCACCGACCACTTTGGCAGTTGCAGCGTCGATGGATGCTCGGGCCGTGGAGTCCTCGGTGGGATCACGACGCGCCACGTCGATCGATCGCGCTGCTTCCGCCAAGAGGGATCTGGCAGCGCGAACCTCGATTGCCGCTTCGCCGGCGAGTTGAACGAGCAGTGGATCCTCCACCGCTGTATCGACTTTCGCCTCGAAGAAGGGACGCGCCTTTGCCGCGAGTTTCACGGATTCACGCAGTGCAGCCGACGCGATGCCGGTGTCGATCGCGGCGTGCAGGATCTGGGCCTGTGCTCCGTAGGTGGTCGGGTGAGTGAAGAGCGACGTGAAGGGTACGACATTGAACTGCGGTACCGAAACGGATTCCAGGGTCACGGTTCCGCTTGCAGTTGTCTTCTGTCCCATGCCGTCCCAGTCGTCGACGATCGACAGTCCGGGAGTATTCAGGGGTAGGTAGACCGCGGATTTCACCTGTGCGCCGGTCTCGGTGAATTGATCCGCATTGGCGGCACGCACCACGATCCAATCTGCGAAAAGCGCTCCGGTGCAATAGAATTTTCGACCTTCGAGCACAAAGTCTTCCCCGTCGGGGGTGAGAGTGGTGCCGTCGATGTCGATGGTCTTGTTGCCGCGCTCGCTCTGGGCGTTGGCGAACTGCTTGCCCGACAATGCTTCGGCGTAGAAGAACTGCTTCTGCTCGTTAGACCCCTGGTACCGGAGCGCTTCCAGGAAAGTGAAGTGGCTGTGCGGAATCTGCGCGATGCTGGGATCGCCCTCGGCGAGTAGGCGGAAGACCTCGGCCAACGTCTCGGTGCTTGCGTCGATGCCACCGAACTCCTTCGGCACCGAGAGTCCGAGCAAGCCGGACCGCGCCAGGGTGCGAACCTCGTCGTGGGGAAGGAGGCGCTGCGCATCGCGGACTCCGGCACCTGCCGCGAACTCGTCGGACAGCTGTGACGCCACCGAGAGCGCCTCGTCCTCGCTGGTGATGCGGTGCGCGATCTCCTGAATGTCCACAGCAGTCATGCTGCCACCGTTTCACAGTCGCAGCACCCACCCAACACTTACAACCTGTGTGATCGCTACCCTGGAAACCACTGGGAACTGCATGTTTGCTGGGTTTCATGTCTACTGAACGTATCGCCGACGAGATCAAGTTCGCCTACTGGGTGCCCAATGTCAGTGGTGGTCTGGTCACCTCCGACATCGAGCAGCGGACCAGCTGGGACTACGAGTACAACAAGAAGCTGGCACAGACCGCCGAGAACAACGGCTTCGAGTACGCCCTGAGCCAGGTACGTTACGAGGCGAGCTACGGGGCCGAATTCCAGCACGAATCCACGAGCTTCAGCCTTGCGCTTCTCCTGGCCACTGAGAAGCTCAAGGTGATCGCCGCGGTGCATCCGGGACTCTGGCAGCCGGCCGTGTTGGCGAAACTGGGCGCTACCGCCGATCACTTGTCGAACGGTCGTTTTGCCGTCAACGTCGTCAGTGGTTGGTTCAAGGACGAGTTCACACATCTAGGCGAGCCGTGGCTCGAGCACGACGAGCGTTATCGGCGTAGCGCCGAGTTCCTTCAGGTTCTTCGGAAGATCTGGACGCAGGACGACGTCGATTTCCGCGGCGACTTCTACCGCATCCACGACTTCACGTTGAAGCCGAAGCCTCTCAACACTCCGGAGCGCCCCAATCCCGAACTGTTCCAAGGTGGTAACTCGGCGGCAGCCCGTGAGAACGCGGGCCGGTATTCGGATTGGTACTTCAGTAACGGCAAGGACTACGACGGCGTCACCGAACAGTTGGTCGACGTTCGCCGTGTTGCTCGTGAGAACGATCGGGAGGTCAAGTTCGGGCTCAACGGATTCATCATCGCCCGCGACACCGAGGCGGAAGCAAAGGACACACTGCGCGAGATCATCGCCAAGGCCAACCGCCCTGCGGTCGAGGGATTCAAGAATGCAGTCCAACAGGCCGGCGCATCGACCGCGTCCAAGGACGGAATGTGGGCGGATTCGACGTTCGAGGACTTGGTTCAGTACAACGACGGTTTCCGCTCACAACTGATCGGCACGCCGGAACAAATCGCGCATCGGATCGTCGAATATCGCCGTCGCGGTGTCGATCTGATTCTCGGCGGATTCCTGCATTTCCAGGAGGAGATCGAATACTTCGGGGCCAAGGTGCTTCCGCTGGTTCGTGAACTCGAAGCAGCCGACAGCGACGAGCAGGTGCTCGTCACCGCCGGCTGATCGCCTGATCTCTCAGGACTTCGCGTGGCGTTTCGCCAGCATCCAACGTGAGATCTTCATGTCCCTGGCTTTTCGCTCGATGGTCAGCAGGTCCAGTGGAGCGCTGAACTTCTGAACGGCCAGTGATTTCACACTGCTGAACTCACGCAGCCCATCGGCTCCGTGGATACGGCCGAATCCGGAATCGCCGACCCCGCCGAACGGCAGGGCGGCGATTCCGGCGAAACCGAGAACCGAATTGACCGTGACGACACCGCATTCGAGCTTCTCGGCAATTGCTCGGCCCTTCGACGAACTCTTGGTGAACACCGAGGCGCCTAAGCCGTACTTCGACGCATTGGCGCGTTCGATCCCCTCGTTCATGTCGGCGACCTTGTTCACCACGACGCTCGGGCCGAACGTCTCCTCGGTGATCGCCGTGGAATCCTCCGGAACATCCGTCAGGATGATCGGATCGATGAACGGACCGTTGAACGAATCAAGTCCGCCGAGTACAGCTTTCGCGCCGCGACTGAGAGCGTCTTCGATCTGGCCCCGGACTATCCCAGTCTGCTTTCCCAGCGTCATCGGCCCGTAGGTCGAGCTGTCGGTGGCGCCGGCGTGGGCGTCTCGTAGCGCGGCGGTGAGCTTGGACAGGAAGGCGTCGTACACGGGCGCTGCGACGTAGATTCGTTCGACGCCGGCACAGGTTTGTCCGCCGTTGCCCACTGCCCCGAATGCCGCGAAGCTCACGGCCGCATCGAGGTTGGCGTCGGAGTCCACCAGCATGGCGTCCTTGCCGCCGCATTCGGCGACCAGGGGGGTGAGGGTGTCCGCGCAGGCGGCCATTACGCGCTTTGCGGTAGCGGTCGAACCGGTGAATGCGATCTTGTCGACACCGGACGAACACAGAAGTGCACCGGTTTTTCCGTCACCGGTAATGGTCTGCAGGACAGGGTGTCCGGGTGCGGCGATGTTCCACAGCCGGGCCAATTCGACGCCGACGCCTGGTGAGAGTTCGCTCGGTTTGAAGACTACGGCGTTGCCGGCGGCCAGTGCGTAGCCGATCGACCCCATCGGTGTGTACAGCGGATAGTTCCAGGGGCCGATCACGCCGACGACGCCCATCGGCCGGTAGCCAACGGATGCAGACTGGTTGGCGCTGATCAGTCCTGCACCGACGCGTCTGCGGCGCAACACTTTCTGTGCGTTGCGTGCCGCCCAGTCGAGATGTTCGACGGCCAGCATGACTTCGAGTAGTGCGTCGTCGCTGGGTTTTCCGGTCTCGGCGGAAATGATCGCCGCCATCGATTCGGCGTGAGTGGCGATCGCGGCGCGGAAATTGCCGAGCACCTTCCGGCGGCCTTGGAATCCGAGTTGATCCCACCACTTCGACGCCGTGCGTGCTGCGGCGACCGCTTTCTCGATCTCCTGCTGGTCTGCAATGGGGTGCTGCGCGACCACGGAATCATTGCGAGGGTCGAGGCTCGCGAAAGTGTGATCGTCCGATCTCGGATCTGTCGACGTGGACGTGCTCTGGCGGCCGAGCTGTTCTGTCATGTTCTTCAGATCCTCCACATGTCGGTGCATCACATATATGTGATGTGATTTACTGTGCTGGTAGTCACAGTATGCGTCGGGCCGAGCTCCGACAAGCCTCCAGCCTCATCTCACTCGGGAGTTTTCGATGTACATGGATTTCACGCAGGAGCAGTCTGATTTCGCCAAGTCGGTAGCGTCGTTCTGCAAGAAGGAAAGTGGTACCCGTGAGCAGCGAGACCTGCTGACCGATCACGGCGCCCATAACCACAACCAGGCGTTCTACGAGAAGATGGCGGAATTGGGATGGCTCGGGCTGACTGTCCCGGAGGAATACGGCGGATCCGCCGGAAGCACGGTCGACCTGTGCATCTTTCTGGAGGAAGCCGCCAAGGGCATGGCGCCGATCGGTGGACTCGGCCCGACCGTCATCACCGGGGCTGCATACGAGAAGTTCGGCAGTCCGGCCCAGAAGGAGGCAGTGCTCGGCGGGATCGTCCGTGGCGCGTCTCAGTCGATCTCGATGTCCGAACCCGAAGCGGGCTCCGACGTGGGAAATCTGAGTTGCCGCGCCGAGAAGGTCGACGGTGGGTGGCTGATCAACGGCCAGAAGACGTGGTGCTCCAACGCGCACTTCGCCGAGAACATCCTTCTGGTGGCTCGCACATCCCGAGGTGAAGGCAAGCATGAGGGCCTGACGATGTTCCATGTCCCGGCCGACATCTCCGGATTGAAGATCAGTGGAATCGACACCATGGGCGGCAAGGAGGTCAACGATCTCTACTTCACCGACACATTTCTGCCCGAGGACGCGGTGGTTGGGGAAGTAGGCAACGGCTGGCGTCAACTCATGGCCGGACTCAACATAGAACGCCTCATCCTCGCGGCGATGATGCTCGGGACCGCGCAGCGCGCTTTCGACGACACCCTCGAATTCGTAACCACGCGTAAGCAGTTCGGCCGTCCGGTCGGATCGTTTCAGGCGCTTCGCCATCGGATCGCGGATCTCGCCACGGAGATCGAATGCGGCCGTCTGCTGGTCTACAGCGTGGCCAGGATGGTCGACGCCAACCCGACCAAGATGTTCCCGCGGGAAGCGTCGATGGCCAAGCTCAAGCTGACCGAGACCGCCAAGAAGGTCGCGCTCGAGGGGATGCAGATGATGGGTGGGTACGGTTACGCGACTGAGTTCGACATGGAGCACCATGTGCGAAAGACTCTTGTGTCCTCCATTTATGGTGGTACCAACGAGATTCAGCGAGACATCATCGGCAAAACGTACGGACTGTGAGGATCGGTTGTGGCAACGTCTGCACGCACTCGGAGGGCGACATCTGAGCTGAGGAGACGGCCACAGTTGTCGGAGGACGTGGCCAACCACGTTCGCAACCTGATCATGTCCGGCTCGGTCCGTCCGGGCGAGTTCGTCAGGCTGGACGAAACCGCGGCCGACCTCGGGGTCAGCGTCACGCCGGTGCGAGAAGCCCTCGTCGCATTACGCGGCGAGGGGATGGTCGAGTTGGTTCCGCATCGCGGCTATCTCGTCTCGCCCCTCAGTCGCCAGGACATCGAAGACATCTTCTGGTTGCAGGGGCAGATCGCGGTCAAGCTGGCGTTGCGGGCGATGGACAGCATCACCGCTGATCAACTCGCGGAACTCGCGGAACTCAATGCCGATTTGCGAGCGGCGGTCGACGCTTCGGATGCAGCTGCGATCGAGCAGTGCGAATTCGAGTTCCATCGCCTGATCAATCGCGCTGCGGGTGGTGCGAAGTTGGCATGGTTCCTGTTCGGCGCGATTCGGTACACCCCTGCTCGTCTCTACGCGACGGATCCAGGCTGGGGTGAGCTTGCGGTATCGAGCCACGATGCTTTGATCGCGGCGTTCGAGAAGCACGATCGAGAACAGGTGGACGCGCAGATGAGTCTGCAGTTCTCCGACGGCGCTGCTCGACTTCTCGCTCACCTCGACAACATCGGGATCTGGGACTGAATGCAGGAGCTCAAGACGGCGGCAGGGCGGGTGCGAGCAGGATCGCCGCACATTCGGCGACCAGTTCTTCTTCCGTCACGTCGATGTACCCGTCGAGCCATGCACTGAGGGTCTGCGCCAGGCCGCCGACCAGGAACGTGGCCGTCAGGGTCAGATGACCGCTGTCGTTCAATCGGTAGAAGGTCTTCGCGTTGGCGGCCAGGAGGCCGATGAATATCGTCGTCGACGCTTGGCGTTTCTCGGCCAGGACAGGGCTCGTCAGGGCGCTGGAGAACAGTAGACGTCCGCGACGGGGATCGTTCGCGATAGTGCGGACGATATTCGCGATTCCAGCGAGCGCCTTGCCGCGTTCGGTCTCGGCGGCGTCCACTGCAGCCTGGGTTGAAACGGCGATGTCCGTGATGACGGTGTCGTAGACGGCCGACATCAGAGCATCACGATCGGTGAAGCTCTCGTAGAAGTACCGCGCCGCGACACCGGCCTTCTTGCACACTCCGCGGACCGTCAGTTCGGGCTCGGCGGAGCCCATGAGTTCCAGACCGGCCTCGATCAGCGCCTCCCGTCGTTGGGCTACGCGGAGCGCGCCGTCGACGCCACCGTACGAACGCGGTTGGTCATTCATGAAGACCATCTTTGCATCCAGAGATTGCTTGACATCTCGGCATTTCGGCGTTTCACTCATCTGAGAACATGCGTTCGCAGATATCGACTCGAAGGGGTTCTGCCATGACGGTGAGTAGGGATTCGATGGACGGGCGCGAGGAAGCGGTGGCAGGCGGCATCGGAGCGGTCGGCGTCCAGGCGGTCGACATCGACGCCGAGGTTGAAAAGGCGATGTCCGGGCTCGGACTGTTGGCCGCAGGCGCCAACGTCATCATGCAGTTGGCGCGCCCGGCGGTGGGGTACGGCGTGTATGAGAGCAAGGTCGAGACGGGTCGGTTGGATCGGCATCCGGTGAAGCGAACCCGGACGACGCTGACGTATCTCGCCGTCGCAAGCCTGGCGACGGACGAAGAAAAGAAGCTGTACCGACGCGCAGTCAACGGCTCTCACAAGCACGTTCGCTCCGATGAGAACAGCGCGGTCGAATACAACGCGTTCGATCCCGAACTGCAGTTGTGGGTAGCCGCCTGCCTGTACCGAGGCTTCGAGGACGTCTACAAAATCTTGTACGGGGATCTCGATCCGGTCACCCGGGATGCGTTCTATCAGCGCAGCGCCACGTTCGGTACAACCCTTCAGATGCGACGCGACATGTGGCCGGCGGACCGGGATGCGTTCGAGGTCTACTGGAACGAGAACCTCGACAAGGTGGCGATCGACGAGACGATTCGTGAGCATCTCTACGGGATCGCGTCGGCGACCTTCACTCCGAAGTTGTTGCATCCCGTGGTCGGTCCGCTCAACCGATTTGTCACCACCGGGTTCCTGCCCCAAGCCTTTCGTGACGAAATGCGGCTCCCGTGGTCAGTGCGTCAGCAGCGTAACTTCGACCGATCCATGCGCGTCGCCGCGCTGGTCAATCGGTTCAGTCCGAAGATTCTGCGGATGTTTCCCTACAACTTCTATCTCTGGGATCTGCGTCGGCGCATCGCCAAGGGAATCCCGTTGGTCTGAGCCGACTCTGGCACTTGAAGTGATTGACACCACAGGTGAATCGGACACATACTCGACATAGTTGAAGTTGACGTCAAGTTTCATCATTCCTGTGGAGGCTGTCAGTGGCGAACATCGAAGGCGTATGTGACCAGCGATTCTCTGGCTTGAAGGAGGCGCTGGCACGCAATCTCGATTCCGGCGAGGACGTCGGGGCAGCGATCGCACTGACGATCGACGGCGAATCCGTCGTCGACATGTGGGGCGGTTGGGTCGACGTCGAGCACACTGCTCCTTGGTCTCGCGACACCGTTACCAATGTCTGGTCCTGCAGCAAGACCGTGACCGCACTGGCCGCGCTCATGCTCGTCGACCGCGGGTTGCTTGATCTCGACGCCCCGGTCGCGCAGTACTGGCCGGAATTCGCAGCAGCGGGCAAGGACCGAATTCGGGTCCGGCAACTGTTGTCGCACACCTCGGGTGTGTCGGGGTGGGATCAACCGTTCACCCTCGAGAACATTTGCGACGACGAATATGCCACCGCCAGGTTGGCGACGCAGGCTCCGTGGTGGGAACCGGGTACGGCATCCGGATACCACGCCCTCAACTACGGCCACCTGATCGGCGAGGTCGTCAGGCGCATCGACGGACGAACCCTCGGCCGCTTCATCGACGAGGAAATCGCCGGCCCACTCGATGCTGATTTCCGCCTGGGCTTGCCGAAGTCGGAATACGGGCGAGTCTCGAATGTGATTGCGCCACCGCCGTTGCCGATCGACATCGCGGCACTCGGGATGGACAACATCATGGTGAAGACATTCACCGCGCCGCCCGCTGACGCTACAGGTTCGTGGACCGACGGGTGGCGCGCCGCCGAGATCGGTGCGGCCAACGGTCATTCGAATGCGAGGGCACTCGCAAGGATCCAATCGGTGATCGCGTGCGGTGGCAAGGTCGGTGACGTTCGCTTGCTGTCGGAGGAAACGATCGACAAGATCTTCGAGGAGCAGTCGTACGGGGTCGACCTCGTCCTCGGCGTGCCGGTCCGCTTCGGCGTCGGATTCGGATTGCCGACGCCCGAGTCCGCCCCGTTCATTCCGGAGGGGCGAATCTGCTTCTGGGGAGGTTGGGGTGGCTCGCAGATCATCATCGACACCGAGAAGCGCATGACGTTCTCGTACGTGATGAACAAGATGGGGCCGGGTCTGCTCGGTTCCGAGAGATCGGCGCAGTACGTATCGGCGGCCTACGACGCTTTGAGTTGATCGACCGATTCAAATCCGGCAGAACGGTTTTTGTCTGTCGCCGCTGACTATGCTGCCGGATATGCCAGTGTGCTCCGGGGGGAAATCAGCGAGTCCGTTTCGTCGAAGTACGCCCAAAAGTTGCGGAGCTGCATCGGCTGATCGGCGATGAACGGTTTGGTCGACGTCGTCATGCGCTGGTGGCAGTTGCCGGACCAGTTCCACAGTTTCAGCAGGTACCTCCAGGACCGCGGGTTCTTGACTTCCTGCCGGGCGCTGGTCGGCGGAACAGCATTCTGGATGGGGCTGGTGTTGCTGTCGGCGCGATTCAGTGACGTCGGTCCGCAAGGTACGTTCTGGCGAGCGGTCAATCTGGCGGTCATCGCGCTGTGCCTCGGCGCGGCCCTGATCTGGTGGCTGTTTCCGCCTACGCCGCTGTGGTCGTACACCTTTGTCGTGGGTTCCGACGTCGCGATTGCGGCGGCGGCCGCAACCGACTCGGAACCGCTGGGACGACTCATCGCGTGCGTCGTTTTCGCGTCGATCGGCGGCTACATCGCGTTCTTCCACAATCCGAAACTCCAAGTCGGTCACTTGGTCTTCGCCTCGACCGTCACGGTGCTTTCGGGGTGGACTTTGTTGTTCGGGCCAGCAGCGGACGTCGGCTTGGGACTGGCGAAGATCTCGGTTGTGCTGGCTACGATCATCGTGATTCCTGTTGTGTCACAGATTGTTCTGGCGGTCCTGGGTTCGGATGCCACTACCTCCGACATCGACCCGTTGACCGGACTGCTCAACCGTCGCGGATTGGCGCGTCGGGTGAACGACTTGATGGGCGCTCCGGTCACCGAAGCGGATGCACTGCTCGTAGTGGTGATCGACCTCGATCGCTTCAAGACGATCAACGACGTTCACGGCCATGACGTAGGAGACAGCACGATCATGCGAACTGCACTGCGCATCCGTTTGTGGACAACCCAGTCCGCCTTGACTGCTCGTATGGGCGGTGACGAGTTCGTCGTGGTCGAACGGGTACCGGTCAGCGTGATCTCCAGGCTGGAAGGACAGATCCGCTCCGCGATGGACGGAGCGAACGATGACCCTCCGACGAGCGCGAGCATCGGAATGGCGGTCCGCACCGCGCCCCGGAATCCGGGTGAGTCAGTCGACGCTGCTTTTGCCGAACTCTTCCGCGTCGCGGACTCGGTGATGTACGAAGCGAAGCGCGAAGGTGGCAACCAGGTGCGGGCGAGCCTGGTCTGATGTGAGAGCTCAGTCGGCGAAGCTCAGACCACGTTCGGCGAGTGCTTCGCGCAGAATCCTCAAGGCCTTCGGTCCCATCCCGTGCAAAGCGCCGAGTTCCTTCTCGGACACGGACGTCAGCTGCGCGAGATGGGTGTAACCCGCTGCGATCAGCGCGCGCTGTGCGGGAGCTCCCGTCTTCGGGAAGTCGGTTTCCACTGTGCCCGGATCCGGTTCTGTCACTGGCCAACTCCTCCGTGTGGGTTTCTCACAGTTTAGCGAGCGTCGTGAACGATTTCGGGGCTGCCGATTTTGTCGGGCGTTCGCGGAAGTGCGCGAGCTGCCACGGCAATGCCGATGATCGAGACAGCGGCGAAGGTGAAGAGAAGCAATTGCGCAGAACGAAGCGTCGACGGTTCGCCGATGTTGACCAGCACTCCGGCCAGGGCTGCACCGAAGGCATTGGCGATCAGCTGAACGGTGTTGATGGCAGCCGAGGCACGCGCACCTTCTCCGGGATCGGTGACCGAGGTCATCGCCCCGACTGCAAGATGAGGCCAGGCGATGCCGATTCCGACGCCGGCGAACAGCAGTCCGATCACCCACGCGACCACCGCACCGGCGCCGGCGTGTTTGGTGAGAAATGCTGCCATGATGCCCAACCCGATCGCGACGAGGATCGGACCGCTGACAACGATTCGTCGCACGATACGAGGGGCTGTTGCCGAGGCGCTCGGGATTTCGCCGAGAGTCCAGCCGAGAGCGAGTGCGGCCCCGAGGAATCCGGCCGCGAGAGGCGCCAGGCCGGCAAGTCGTTGCCCGAAGAGTGGAATGAACGTCTCGACGGTCGACGCGACAGCGAGGACGACGATGGTCAGGTACACCCATTTGAGGGACGACGCGTTGAACGTCGACGGCGGTAGTACGCCGTGGCGCGAGCGACGGTCTGCGGCGACAAAAGCGATCAGTAGCAGCACAGCGGCGAGAACCATTGCGGCGGTCACGGCGAGGTTGGACAGAATTCCGGCAACGCTGACCAGCAAAGCTGCCGCAGTCAGCAATGCCAGCGAGAGGACCGGCACCGGGCTACTGGTGGTGCTGCCCGGTTCATGTGCCGGTAGCGCGCTGGGGACGAGAGCGGCGACTGCGATCGTCGCGATGACCAGGACGCCGAAAGCCCATCGCCAGGCTCCGAACTGAGCAAAGACACCGCCGATTGCAGGGCCGGCGAAGGTGCCGACTCCCCACATCGCCGAAACCAGCGCGGCCCCGCGAGTCCACAGATGTCTGGGGAGCGCGGCATTGATGACGGCGTAACCGAGACCGGCCAGCAGGCCACCGCCCGAACCCTGGATCGTGCGGCCGACCAACAGCAATTCCATCGTCGGGCTGACCGCACAGACAACGGTGCCGAGCGCGAAGATCGCGAGGCCGATCAGGTAGGCCCCGCGCGGTCCCCTGGCGGCGAGGACGTTGGTGACCAACATCGAAGAGATGACGGAAGCAATGAGGAAGACCGTCGCGGTCCAGGCGTAGTACTGCTGACCGCCGATGTCGTCGATGGCAGTCGGAAGCAGGCTGGTCGTCAGGTAGACGTTGGTCGCGTAGAGCGCAACGCCGCCTGCGAGGACGGTAGCGGTGCCGAGGTATCGACCGCTCAGGAGTTGCCGCCAGGTTCCGGCGGGAGCATCGGTGGGGGAGTGCATGTTGTCGAAGGTAGAATCTCGAGTGCGCTTCAGGTCAATGTCGCGCAGCCATTGGGAGGCAGAATGATCCGTAAGAGTGACGAACTTCTCTCGATCGGCGAGGTATCGGAGCGCACTGGCGTCGCCGTGTCGGCTGTGCGCTACTACGAAACACTCGGTCTGGTTCCTGCGGAGCGGACGGCAGGAAATATGAGGAAGTTCCCGCGGCATTCGATCCGGCGGGTGTCGCTGATCCAGTTGGCAGTCAGATTCGGGATACCCCTGGCCGAAGTTGCCGAAGTATTCGGATCGTTGCCGCAGGGGCGAACTCCGACGAAGAAGGACTGGCGTAAGATTTCCACGGAGTGGAATCAGCGCCTCGAGGATCGCAAGCAGGCCATCAACCGGATGCAGGACGAACTGACGGGCTGTATCGGCTGCGGGTGTCTGTCACTGAAAACATGCAACCTGCTCAACCCTGGAGACGAACTGGGCCGGGAGGGACCCGGCGCCAGACGTCTCTGAAACTACTGTCGGTCACACTCTTTCGCGTGGCCGCGACTGAGCATTCCACCGACCACCACGACGCTCGATCTCGATGGGATGCGAGAAGCACTCGCTGATGTTCTGGGTGGTGATCACATCCTCGGCGAGGCCGCTGGCGGTCACGACGCCGTCCTTGATCAGAAGAGCATGTGTGGTGGTGCTGGGGATCTCCTCGATGTGGTGCGTCACGAGGATGCTGGCAAGTGACGGGTTCTGATTGCGGAGGTCGTCCAGTGCCGTCAAGAGTTGTTCGCGTGCAGCAAGATCGAGCCCGGTCGCCGGTTCGTCGAGCAGAAGCAGGCGCGGTTCGACCATGAGTGCGCGGGCGATCAGGGCTCGTCCCCGTTCGCCTTGGGACAAGTTGGGCCACAGTGCGTCCGAACGCGGACTCATTCCGAGTAGATCGATCAGTGCGTCGGCGTGAGCCTCTTGCTCCGGCGTCGGTGACCAGCGCGGCATCACCTCGGTGGTGTTGGTGAGGCCGGTGATCACGACGTTGCGGACGGTGATCGGAATTCCGATCGTGTGACGAGGGTTCACGTGCCCGATGTCCATCCGCAGTTCCCTCATGTCGACGCGGCCCAACTTGTGGCCGAGGACGTAAACGGAACCGCGAGTCGGGTGGGCGGTTGCTCCGAGCAGGCTCAGAAGCGTGCTCTTGCCCGCGCCGTTCGCGCCGAGGAGGACCCAGTGTTGTCCGGGTTCGATCGAAATGTTGATGTCTTTCAACAAGTATCGGCCGTCGCGGACGAGATCCACGTGTTCGGTCGACAGAACTGTGCCGGTGGGGTGTTGCACGAGAACTAACCTCTCTTAGGCGTCGAGCACACGCAGTCGTCGTAGGACGGTGTCGATGTTTGCTCGAGTTGCCGCTACCGCGGCTTCTGGGTCGGCGTCTTGAAGGGCCTCGACCAACTGATCATGGGCATGTGAGGTGTCGGGGACGCCGGCCTCGTGGGCCATCATCTCGACGAGGGATTCACGAAGGAGTGGACGCACCGACGTGAAAAGCGAGAGCAGAACTGCGTTTCCTGACAGTCGAACGACTTCGGTGTGGAAGTCGAGGTCGACGTCGACGAACTTCTCGACATCACCCTCGAAATGACTGTGTCGCATGGTCAGTCGCCGCCGCAGGCCGTCGAGGTCCTCGGGTTGTACCCGCTCCGCGGCCAGTCTGGCGGCCTCGATCTCGAGTGCGCGACGGACTTCGAAGACCTCGAGGATCCTCGAGCGTCGAAGAAGTTTGGTGAATTCGTCGACGTGCTCGAGTTCGGACGCGGCAGCCACGAAGGTTCCGACGCCGTGTCGGACTTCGAGTAGTCCGTCGCGAGCGAGGAGGCGGATTGCCTCGCGAATCGAGGAACGCCCGACGCCGAGTTCGACGGCGAGGGCCGCCTCGCTCGGTATGCGCTCGGACGGCGCCCACGTTCCATGCATGATTCGCCCGCGCAGCAACTGTTCGAGTTGCGGTACCAGCGGACCACTGCGAAGTGTGAATCCTGTGTGGTCGTCGGACACGGCTCGCCTCTCGGGTGGGTACCGAAAGAGTAACAACTCATCAGACGTCTGAGGACTCGGGTGGCCGGTGTGTCGCCGTAGTGTTCACGCGGTCGAAGCGTGTCAGTTGCGGGTGACGCCGAGGAGCAGTGCGATCAGGTCGAGGGCCGTCTCGATCTCGGCCTTTTCTCGGCCGAGCAGGGGGGCGTAGAGGTGTACGTCGCAGATGCGAACGAGGGCTTCGCCCAGCACTTGCGGCGAGAGCGTGATCGTCAGTTGGCCGGCGTCGACCTGGGACTGCAAGATTTCGGCGGTGATGGAGGCGGAGATCGATTCGATGGAGCCGGGCATCATCGCGAGTTTGATGAACACCATCGGTTCGCGTTTGGTCAGCGCGCGCAGTTCTGTTGACGATTCCACCGATCGCATAACGCGGCCGAAGACGTCGAGAATGTACTCCGGACCTTGCCCCGACGCCTGTGACATCGCCTTTCGGTATGTCCGTTCGGTGGCCTCGGCCAGCACTGTTCCGAGCAGCTCGTCGCGGTTGCCGACCCAGCGGTACAGCGTCGCGCGGCCTACGCCGAGACGTTCGGCGAGCAGTGACATGTCGAGTGGTTCCTCCGCGAGGTACATGCTCGCGGCGGTGTCGATCGCGCGTCGGCGTTCGAGGTCGGTAGGCATCGGGACATTCTCTCCGGTTGTCCGGTACTGCACAATTTCGGCCGTTGAAAAATGGTGAGCCTCGGGGGATCGAGCCTATTGACGAACCTGGCCACGTGAGACACACTAGCTCATTGTCTCATGTTAGTGATGGCGATCACAGTCAGGGGTTCGATCGATGAGTTCAGTACAAACCGTTCGTGGGCCGGTGGATACAGCCGATCTGGGAAAGGTGTTGATGCACGAGCATGTCTTCGTTCTGGGTGAGGAGTTGCGCCAGAACTACCCCGACTACCCCGAACCCTGGGACGAGGAAGTGCGGGTAGCGGACGCAGTAGCAAAGCTGACCGAGGTGAAGTCCCGCGGAATCAGCACGATCGTCGATCCCACAGTGATCGGCCTCGGCCGGTACATTCCGCGAATCGTCCGGATCAACGAGCAGGTCGATCTCAACATCATCGTTGCTACCGGCATCTACACCTACAACGACATTCCCTTCCAATTCCATTACACCGGACCGGGATTGCTGTTCGACGGCCCCGAGCCGATGGTCGAACTGTTCGTCAAGGACATCAGGGAAGGAATCGCCGGAACCGGTGTCCGAGCCTCCTTCCTGAAGTGCGCCATCGAGGAGCCGGGCCTTACCCCCGGCGTCGAGCGGGTCATGCGCGCGGTCGGACAGTCGCAGGTGGAAACGGGAGTGCCGATCACCGTGCACACCAACCCGCACACTGAATCCGGGCTGGTCGCGCAGAAGGTTCTGGCCGAAGAGGGTGCGGATCTGACCAAGGTGGTCATCGGTCACTCCGGCGACACCACCGATCTCGATTACCTGTGTGCGCTGGCCGATGCCGGTTCGCTACTGGGGATGGACCGTTTTGGTCTCGAACCGTTCCTGTCGTTCGAGGATCGTGTCAACACCGTGGTGGAGATGGCCCGTCGCGGTTACGCGGAGAAGATGGTTCTGGCACATGACGCGTCGTGTTTCATCGACTACTTCCCCAGCGCGGCAAGAGAAGTGGCACTTCCGAACTGGAACTACACCCATATCAGTGATGATGTCATTCCGGCGCTGCTCGAACGTGGTGTCACCGAAGACCAGGTCAAGGCGATGCTGGTGGACAACCCACGTCGGTACTTCGAGAGCTGAGATATGACCAACGTGTACGAGAGCAAGCCCTGGCTCGCCAATTACGACGCCGACACTCCGCCGAACGTGGACATCGAGCATGCCAACGCCCTCGCGATGTTCCGTGCTTCGCTGGAGCGCGATCGCACCGCCCCGATCATCAGGTACTTCGACAGGACCGTCAGCTTTGCTGAACTCGACGAGATGTCGGACGCGCTTGCGGTAGCCCTCGCCGTGGACGGAATCGGGTTCGGCGACAGAGTTTCCTTTGTCCTGCAGAATGTTCCGCAGTTCGTGATCGCGACAGTCGCGGTCTGGAAGCTCGGTGCCGTCGTCGTTCCGGTCAATCCAATGTACCGCGACCGTGAGCTGTCCACCGTACTGGCCGACAGCGGAGCGGTAGCAGTCATCTGTCTCGAGTCCTCGGCCGAGACCGTGGCGACTGCGTCCGAGGGCACCGAAGTGCGACGGGTCATCACTACGTCGGAACGGGATTTTCAGTCGCGCGACGATGAACGGATCTTCGGTTCGGCGTCCAGGATTCGTCATGATGGATTTCCGGACCTACTGGAACTGATCGAGGCTCATCGAGGACAGAAGCCCGAGAAGGTCGATCTGTCTCCGGAAGACCTTGCCTACCTTCCTTATACGTCGGGGACGACCGGCCCGCCGAAGGGGTCGATGAACACGCACTCAAATGTCGTGTTCGCAGCGCAGATCTATCGGGACTGGCTGGGGTTGCGCCCCGGCGGCGCGATGTTCGCGGTGGCGCCACTGTTCCATATCACCGGGTTGATCGGGCACGTCGCGGCTCCACTCCTGGCCGGCGCGCCCACGATTCTGACCTGCCGATTCCATCCCATCGTTGCAGCGGAGTCAATTTCGGAGCATCGGGCTACCGCGATCATCGGAGCGATCACGGTATTCATCGCGTGGACGGACAGCGCCGCAGTCTCGAAGGAATCTTTGAGCTCTCTCGAGTCGGTGTATTCAGGTGGCGCGCCGATCCCGCACGCGGCGTTGGAAGCGTTCCGGTCGAAGTTCGGTCACTACATTCACAACGGCTACGGGCTGACCGAGACGAACAGCCCGGCAATCGTGGTGCCGAATTCGCGTGAAGCGCCGGTAGATCCGGCGTCGGGGGCCGTTGCTGTCGGCGTACCGGTATCGAATACGTACGCCGAGGTGGTGGACGAGAACGACAAGCCGGTACAGGTCGGGGAGTACGGCGAGATCGTGGTCTCCGGGCCTCAGGTTGCACTCGGTTACTGGAACAAGCCAGCCGAAACCGCGCATGCCATGCCGGACGGGCGTTTTCACACCGGCGACATCGGATTCATGGACGGCGACGGTTGGTTCTACATCGTCGACCGGATGAAGGATCAGATCAATGCGTCGGGCTTCAAAGTGTGGCCACGCGAAGTGGAAGATGTTCTCTACGAACACCCCGCCGTACGAGAAGCTGCCGTCGTCGGTGTCATGGATCCGTATCGGGGCGAAACCGTGAAGGCCTTCGTGTCTTTCAAGGATGGTTTCGAGGCGACCACCGAGGATCTGGTCGAGTTCTGCAAGGAAAGGCTTGCAGCATACAAGTATCCACGCATCGTCGAGGTAATGAACGACCTGCCGAAAACAGTGAGCGGCAAGATTCTTCGTCGTGAACTGCGGGTACCGAACTAGATCTACCTGACAAACGAATTGCCGGCCGCCGACAAGGTGAGCCGGCCATTCGTCGTGGTGGCTGACGAGCATCGGTAGGGGATTTAGTCCCCTATGCGGCAATGCATTTCAGTGATTGACATCACTCTTTTTGTATCGCAGACTGATCGCAACGCCACAGAGTTGAAGTTGGTGTCAGTTTCTACTTCTGGCCCGGTTCCGCTTCTCAACTCCCGGCGCGACGAGCGTCCGACCCATCGAGGAGTAACCCATGACGAGATCGGCAGTGGATTCGAACACGCAGGCAGGGGGTCTGTCCGATCAGGAACGGAAGAAGAAGAAAGCGCACCGCAAACTTCTCGGCGCGGGACTGCTCGGCAGTTCCATCGAGTGGTACGACTTCTTCTTGTACGGAACGGCTGCGGCACTGGTCTTTCCGCATGTGTTCTTCCCCGATTCATCCGCACTGATGGGCACATTGCTCTCGTTCAGTACGTTCTGGGCCGGCTTCGTTGCCCGCCCCATCGGCGGTTTGGTCGCCGGACACTTCGGCGACAAGTATGGGCGTAAGCCCGCTGTCGTCACCTGCCTGTTGCTGATGGCCGTCGCGACGTTCCTGATCGGCGCGATCCCGAGTGCGTCGGCAATCGGCGTCGTCGCTCCGATTCTTCTGGTGACACTGCGATTCATCCAAGGTCTCGCCTGCGGTGGCCAGTGGGGCGGAATCGTCCTTCTCCTCACCGAATCCGCGAGTCCCAAGAAGCGCGGATTCTCAGGCACTTTCGGTCAGATGGGTGTCTCGTTCGGTGTAGTGCTGGGCAACCTGGTCTTCCTCGTCGCGACCGCGACCATTTCCAATGATGCATTCCTGAGCTGGGGTTGGCGAGTTCCGTTCTTCGCCAGCGCGCTGCTCTTCCCCGTGGTTCTGTACATCCAGACGAAGGTCGAGGACACGCCGGAATTCCTCGAGTTGCAGGAAGACGCCAAGAAGAACCAAAAGGACGTCGTCGTTCAGGCTCCACTGGCGCAGGCGCTCAAGGATCACTGGCGCAAGATTCTGCTCGGTTGCGGACTTCTGGCCGCCACCAATGCACTGTTCTACATCAGCATCGCCGGCGTGCTCAGCTACGGCACAACCGAACTGGGGTTGAAGCGGAACTCACTGCTCATCATCTCGCTCCTGAGTGCGTTGCTGACAGTCGGCGTGGTGCTGTGGTCCGGGAAGATGTCCGACAAGATCGGTCGTCGTCCGATGATCCTGATCGGCGCCGCGGCGATCGTGGTCTGGGCATTCCCGTACTTCTGGTTGATCAACACCAAGTCCCTGCCGCTGTTCTTCATCGCGGTGACAGTCGGCAGCGTGTTCCAGTCGATGACCTACGGGCCGATCGCTGCGTACATGGGTGAGCTGTTCGCGCCCAACGTGCGTTACTCGGCAGCATCGTTGGCGTACCAGCTGGCGGCGATCACGGTCAGCGGTGGTACTCCGTTCATCATGACGGCACTCATCGCGAAGACCGGGACCACTACATGGGTTGCCGTGTTCGTAGCCCTCATGGGTCTGGTGACCTTCTTCAGTGCCTGGGTGCTGAAAGAGACCAACCCGAAGGAAGTTCGGGATGATCCGAACGCAATTCCGGGCGCGCACCTGTACGCCAAGTAACTCTTTCGGTTTCGAGCAGACGCCCGCTATCGGTCACCGGTAGCGGGCGTCTGACGTATAACTGGAGCATGGCTGCAGCACGCACAGGCTCCGAAGATGCTTCGTCGACAGCGTCACGGGAACTCCCCTCCACTCAGCGTGGTTTGCGTACGCGTCGAGCGTTGATCGATGCGGCCCGCACCGTTTTCGAACGGTCCGGCTATCTGGACTCGCGGCTGATCGACATCACTGTGGAGGCGCAGTGCTCGGCCGGTACCTTCTACACCTACTTCGCGAGCAAAGAAGAGATCTTCGCGGCAGTGATGGAGTTGGCACGCGAAGACATGATGCATCCGGGTATGCCGCACACTCCGAAAGGCGCGGATCCTGCTGAGGTCATCGCGGCGAGTAACCGCGCGTACCTCGAGGCGTACCGACGGAACGCGAAGCTGATGGGACTGCTCGAGCAGGTAGCAAGCATCGATCCGGAGTTCCGGGTTCTCCGCCTCGAGCGTGCTGACGCGTTTGTTCGACGCAACGCGCGCAGTATCGAGAAGCTGCAGAAAGCCGGACTGGCGGACGCGAATCTGGATCCGCTACTGACGTCTCGGGCACTCTCCGGGATGATCAGTCGACTTGCGTTCGGGTACTTCGTATCCCGCGGCGGCGAGGACGGCGCCGCCGGAGTGACCTTCGACGGTCTGCTCGATACGGTCAACCGGTTGTGGATCAACACTTTACAATTCTCGCTGCGCCAAAACTGATGTTGACGCCGGGTTCATGTTTGGTGTCTGATGGAGCAATGACACCTACGCGTACGGCAGTGCTCGTCGATTTCGGTGGAGTTCTCACCTCCAGTGTTCTTCAGGCCTTCGAAGACTTCGGGGCCTCGCTTGGGGGCGACCCACGACTTCCGTTGACCCTGCTCTCCCGCGACGACGTCTCGAAGAGACTGCTCTCCGATCACGAATCCGGAAAGATCGACCAGGAGGCCTTCGAAGCAGGATTCGGGGAACGGCTACGAGCGCACGGCGCAGTCGTCGACAGCGTTGGATTGGTCGACCGTATGCAAGCCGGGCTGATTCGAGACGAGGAGATGGTGCGTCTGCTCGCGGACGTGCGGGCGGCGGGTCACCCTGTTGCGCTCGTGTCCAATGCTTTCGGGCGTGATTGCTACGCGGGTTTTGTGCTCGAGGACCTCGCCGACGAAGTGGTGATCTCCTCGGAAGTCGGGATTCGTAAGCCCTCTCGTCAGATCTACACCATCGCGTGCGAGCGGCTGGGTGTTGCGCCCGAAGGCGCCGTGATGATCGACGACCTGCAACAGAACCTCGACGGCGCGGCACGATTGGGGATCGCCGGCATTCTCCACACCGATGCGGAAAGCACTCGCAGTCAGTTGGAATCGACGTTCGGACTACTGCCCATGCAGTGAAACTGTAGGTTCTCGGTAACACTCGAATACTGCTGGAACACTTTTGGAGGAATGAATGATTGCTGTCATCGCGGATATCACCGTCAAAGACGGAAGCGGCGAACAGTTCGAAGCCGTAGTCGCCGAACTTGCCGAGAAGGTGCGCACGGAAGAGCCCGGAACGGTTCTGTATCAACTGATCCGCTCGAAGACGGATACGAATTCCTACAAGTTCATGGAGCTGTATCAAGACGGTGCTGCGATCAAGGCCCATGGATCGTCCGAGCATTTCCAGGCCGCGGGAAAGGCGATGGCGCCCTTCCTCGCAGGCGCCCCGCAGATCGAGTACTTCGACGCACTCTGAGCGTATGGACAGGGCACTCTGAGCGCATGGACAGGTGAACCCCGGCGAAATCTCGCCGGGGTTCACCTGTGTTTTCAGTTCTGCTTCTGGGCGAGGAGTTCGGTGCGGTCGATCGATCGCTTGAGGATCTTTCCCGTCGAACCCTTCGGGAGCGCGTCGATGAACTGGACCACCCGCGGAATCTTGTAGGCGGACAGACGTTCCCGAGCCCACGAGGTGACGTCATCTGCTTCGAGGTCGGAGCCTGGGCGAACGGCCACCACCGCCGCAACCTCCTCGCCGTAGTAGTCGTCGGGTATACCGATCACCGCGGCCTCGATGATGTCGGGGTGCTGGTAGAGCACCTCTTCGACCTCGCCTGGATAGACGTTGTATCCACCGCGGATGATGAGGTCCTTGACGCGGTCGACGATGCGAAGGTCACCGTCGGCGTCGGTCTCGCCGAGGTCTCCGGTGCGGAACCATCCGTCGTCGGACAGGACGGCGGCCGTGTCGGCCGGGCGCTTCCAGTAGCCCTTCATGACCGTCGGTCCTTTGATGAATACCTCGCCCACTGTGCCTGCCTGGCAGACATTTCCGTCGTGATCACGGACCTCGACCTCGGTGCGCGGTACGGCGCGGCCGGTGTATCCGATCTTTGCGACGCGGTCGATGCTGTTGAAAGTTCCGAATGCGCTCGTCTCGGTCAGGCCGTAGCCCTCGAGGATTGTGCAGTTGAACCGTGCTTCGAAGGCGCGAGCGACTTCACCGGGAAGTGATGCGCCACCGGAGATTGCGATCCGCAGTTGTTCGAAGTCGGAGCTGTCCACGTCGGCTGCGGCGTGCAGCATGGCATTCCACATGGTGGGGACGCCGGCCATGATGGTGAGCTTGTCCCGACGCACCAGATCGAGCATGGCGGCCGGGTCGAACCGGGCGAGCAGGGATAGTGATCCGCCGCCGGTGAAGGTTGCCATCATGACCGAACCCTGGCCGAAGATGTGAAAGAGCGGCAGTCCGGTACCGGTGCGGTCCGAGGGATTTCCGCGGCTGCTCTCGGCGCCGATCTCACCGGCAGACAACAGATTCCCGACCGTCAGCTGAGCGCCCTTCGGACGTCCGGTGGTACCGGAGGTGTAGAGAATCGCCGTGGTGTCCGCTGTGTCGCGGTCGACCACCGTTGCCGGTGGATGGTCGGCCTTCGCCGATTCTTCGGTGAGCGTCCACACCGGGACGCCGCGCGCACTCCCTGCATCCTGAACTGCGGGACCGAGCTGGTGCCAGGCGATCGCCAGCGAAATCTCGGCGTCGTCCAGTACGTACTCGACTTCGGGTTGCGCCGACATCGTGTTGATGGGCACCACGACACAACCTGCAGCCTGAATCCCCATGTACGCCACGATGAATTCAGGCACCGACGGCGCCGCGAGCAGAACCCGGTCGCCGATGCTCAACCCTTCGTCGCGAATGCGGCCGGCAAACGCCAGAGACGCGTCGTGGAGCTGTCGGTATGTCCAATGATTATCCGTGCCGCGAATTGCAATATTTTCCGGAGTGGCTTCCGCGTGACGGGTCACCGGGTCGAGAACGCTAACCATGGTTCTGCCTTTCGGGAGGAATCGACCGATTGTGTGTCCTGGGTCTCACCAGAGCGTACACTTGAATCCGGCGTCAACATCGAGTCTGCTGGGATTGTCCCGAAAATGATGTTGATCGGAAGGATGAGGAGCGCACCGTGCTCGACGACGAATCGCGAATTGCCGCCTTACCGGTGGCTCCGCCCGCGCTGCTCCGGGATCGACCGACCACCGAGCGGGGGACACGCACGCGTGCGGCATTGGTTGCTGCTGCCCGTAAGGTTTTCGAGCGCAGTGGCTATCTCGATGCACGTTTGATCGACATCGCAAAAGAAGCCGGTTGCGCGACGGGATCGTTCTACACGTACTTCGCGAACAAGGAAGAGGTGTTCGCCGCCGTCCTCGAGGTCGCGCGAGACGACATGATGCACCCGGGCATGGGACGCGTTGCGAGCGCGGACGATCCGTACGCCGTGCTCGAGGCAAGTAATCGAGCGTATCTGGCCGCGTATCAACGCAATGCGAAGTTGATGGGGCTCATGGAGCAGGTAGCTCACATCGACCCGGAGTTCCGGAAGTTCCGCAGCGAGCGTGCCAATGCGTTCATACGCCGTAATGCCCGCGGGATTGCAGATCTGCAGTCCCGCGGCATCGCGGACACGACGCTGGATCCGATGACGGCGTCGATTGCTCTGTCCGGCATGGTGAGTCGACTCGCCTACAGTCTGTTCACCCTTCGTGAGGGTGAGGTGGACGGGCGTTCACCGGAGTTCGATCAGATTGTCGCCACTGTGACCGATCTGTGGGCGAACGCTCTGAAGTTCCCCGACCGTCTCTGACGAGGTGGGCCGCCCCGGCTGCATCGATGTTCGAGCGGCCGGGCGTCCCAGTCTCGGTTCAGCTCTTTTCGGTTCAGCTCTTTTCGACGACGCGAGCGACGGATTCGGCGACCACGACGGGCTTGTCGGAACCCTCGCGCTCGACCACCTGGCTCATCTTCACTTGGATTCCGCCGGGCAACTGCTCCGCGGACACGACGGTTGCGCGCATGCGGACCCGGGATCCCACGGGAACGGGAGCGGGGAAGCGAACCTTGTCGTAGCCGTAATTGAGGCTGTGGGCGAAGCCGTCGAAGTGGATGAGTTGGTAGGAGAACTGGGGTCCCAGTGAGAGGCTGAAGAGTCCGTGCGCGATCGTGCTGCCGAGCGGGCTCGATGCGGCTCGTTCCGGGTCGACATGAATCCACTGATGATCGTTTGTGGCTTCGGCGAACGCGTTGATGCGCTCCTGGGTGATGTCGTACCACTCCGTCGGGCCAAGTTCCTGGCCGATGAGCTTCTCGAGCTCGGCGAAGGTGGACGGGCGGACGGGCAATTGGTTTTCAGTCATCGTTATCCCTTTACTCGCAGTTCAGGAGGACGGAACGGGCCGTTCGGGTGACCGTCGCGATTCGACGGTTGAAACTGACGCCGGATTCAACTATACATGAGGGGAGACGTGGATCACTGTCAGCGCGTAGGTATGACGCAAGCGAGAGGAATCGCTCATGAAGGTTGCCCAGAAGGTAGCAATTGTCACCGGTGGCGGCGGGGGAATCGGCGGTGCACTGGCCGAGCGACTGGCTGCCGAGGGTGCTCGCGTCGTAGTGGCTGACCTGGACGGGGCAGCAGCTTCGGCAGTAGCGGAGGCGATCAACGCGGAGCGTCCCGGAGCGGCCGTGTCTGCCGGTGGCGACGTCTCCGACGAGACGGTCATTGCGGGCCTGATCGCGCAGGCGGAAAAGGAATTCGGCCCGGTCGACCTCTACTTCGCCAATGCCGGCGTTACCGGTGGCATGGGCCTCGACATCAGTGAAGACGTCTGGGACACGACGATCGACGTCAACGTTCGCGCCCACATTCGCGCTGCCAGGCTCCTCGTCCCCGGCTGGACGGAGCGCGGGGAGGGCTACTTCATCAGCACGGCCTCTGCGGCCGGCTTGCTCAGTCAGGTCGGGTCCGCCGCGTACTCGGTGACCAAACATGCCGCGGTCGCGTTTGCCGAGTGGCTCTCGATCACCTACGGAGATCAGGGTGTTCGCGTCAGTTGCCTGTGCCCGATGGGCGTCAACACCAAGCTTCTCTACGAAGGTGAGAATTCCGGCGATCCGGTCGGCAAGGCCGCAACCGGAGCCGTGCTTGCGGCAGGCAATGTTCTCGAGCCTGCCGAATGCGCCGAAATCGTTCTTGCGGCAGTGGATGCCGAAGAGTTTCTCATCCTTCCGCACAAGAACGTGCTGGACATGTACCGGCAGAAGGGCGCCGACTACGACCGTTGGCTGCGCGGGATGCGCCGGTACCAGGCGTCGCTCCTCGCGGGAACACGATGACCGAGGAACTCGTCCTCTCCGAGCAGAGAGGAGCGGTGCTGGTTCTGACATTCAATCGGCCCCGCGTTCTCAACGCGTGGACCAACGAGCTCGAAGATCAGTACTACGACTTTCTGGCCGTGGCAGACGAAGATCCCAGTGTCCGAGCAATTGTTGTCACCGGCTCCGGCCGAGGATTCTGCTCGGGGGCTGACCTCGGCAATTTGAAGAACGTCGGCGAAGTCTCCGAAAGTGATCTTGTCCGGCCGCGAGACCGTCATTTCCCGACCACCATCCGCAAGCCGCTGATCGCCGCCGTCAACGGCGTCGCTGCCGGGCTCGGAATGGTCGAGGCTCTGTACTGCGACGTTCGTTTCGGTTCGAGCGCAACACGATTCACTACCGCGTTCGCGCGTCGAGGCCTGATTGCGGAGTACGGCATCTCCTGGATGTTGCCCCGCTTGGTCGGGCACAGTCGAGCAGTCGATCTTCTGCTTTCCAGCCGGATGGTGGACGCCGACGAGGCGTACCGCATCGGTCTGATCGACCACCTGGTCACCGGCGGTGACGTTCTGGATGCGGCGATTGCTTACGCCGAGGACATCGCGGCGAACTGCTCGCCGACGTCCCTCTCCGTCATCAAATCTCAGATGAGTGCCGACGCGCACTCGACCTTCACTGATTCCGCCAGGCATGCGGAATCGCTGATGCTGAACGCATTTCACGGCCCGGATGTCGTCGAGGGTGTCAACAGCCATCTCGAACATCGAGCCCCCAATTTTCCTTCCCTCTCTGTCAGGAGTTCACATGTCAGTGTTTGAGTTCTCGGATCGCACCAAGAAGTACCAGGCCGAACTGCTCGATTTCATGGACAAGCACGTTTACCCGGCCGAAGCGGTCTACGAAGAGCAGATGCGTGAGTCCGGTAACCCGCACTTTCAGCCGCCGATCATCGACGACTTGAAGAAGGAAGCCAAGGCCCGCGGGCTGTGGAACCTCTTCCATCCCCATCCCGAATGGGGCCCCGGCCTGACCAACCTGGAATACGCACCGCTCGCGGAGATCATGGGCCGCAGCCACCTGGCCTCCGAGGCCACCAACTGCGCCGCTCCGGACACGGGAAACATGGAGGTGCTCACGCTCTTCGGCACCGACGAGCACAAGGAGAAGTACCTCAAGCCGCTTCTCGAAGGCGAAATTCGTTCCGCTTTCGCGATGACCGAGCCCGAGGTTGCCAGCTCCGACGCCACCAACATCCAGCTCCGTATGGACCGTGACGGCGACGAGTACGTGCTGAACGGCCGTAAGTGGTTCGCTTCCAACGCCTTGCACCAGAACTGCAAGGTTCTGATCGTCATGGGTAAGACCGACTTCAATGCCGCCACCCACCGTCAGCAGTCGATGATGGTCGTGCCGATCGATGCTCCCGGCGTCACGATCCTGCGCAACCTGCCGGTTTTCGGCTACCAGGACCGCGAAGGACACGGCGAGATCACTTTCGAGGACGTGCGCGTCCCGGCCAAGGACATTCTCGCCGGTGAGGGTGAAGGATTCGCGATCAGCCAGGCCCGCCTCGGCCCCGGCCGCATCCACCACTGCATGCGTGCAATCGGAATGGCCGAGCGCGCACTGGAACTGATGTGCAAGCGCGCATCCACCCGCATCACCTTCGGGAAGCCCGTCAGTGACAACGCGAATATCCAGGACTGGATCGCCGAGGCTCGTATCGACATCGAGATGGTTCGACTCCTCACGCTCAAGGCCGCACACATGATGGACACGGTGGGCAACAAGGAAGCGCGCACCGAGATCGCAGCCATCAAGGTTGCGGCACCGAACATCGCGCTCAAGATCATCGACCGCGCCATCCAGGTTCACGGCGGTGGCGGCGTCACCGACGACTTCCCGCTCGCGATGGCTTACGCCCACATGCGCACCCTTCGCCTGGCCGACGGCCCGGACGAGGTGCACAAGCGCGCCATCGCCAAGCAGGAACTGCGCAAGTACCGCGAAGTCAAGGCGAACTGACATGGCAGGACTGGATCTCACAGGTAAGACGGCAATCGTCACAGGCGCATCGCGGGGCATCGGCCTCGCGACCGCGCAGGCGATTGCGGCGGCGGGCGGAAACGTCGTACTGACTTCGCGCTCACAGGAATCCGCAGATGCGGCTGCCGCGCAGGTGAACGGCAACGCGATCGGCGTCGGCGCTCACGCGACGGACGAGGATGCTGCACGCAAGTGCGTCGAGCAGACGATCGAGCGTTTCGGCAGTCTCGACATCTTGGTGAACAACGCGGGCACCAACCCGTCGTTCGGGCCGATCATCAACCAGGATCACTCGCGCTTCGCCAAGACTTTCGACGTCAACGTGTGGGCTCCAGTCCTGTGGACCGGCCTCGCAGCGCGGGCCTGGATGGGCGAGCACGGTGGTTCCGTGGTCAACACCGCTTCGATCGGCGGCATGGCGTTCGAGGCGGGAATCGGTACGTACAACGCGTCGAAGGCTGCTCTGATCCACATCACCAAGCAGTTGGCGCTCGAGTTGTCACCGAAGATTCGTGTCAACGCCGTTGCGCCGGGAGTGGTGAGAACCAAACTCGCCGAAGCTCTGTGGAAAGAACACGAAGAAGCGGTGTCCGCGTCGACTGCTCTCGGACGCATCGGTGAACCCGAGGACGTGGCCGCTGCCATTGCCTTCCTGGTTTCGGATGCAGCCCAGTGGATCACCGGCGAGATCATGACCATCGACGGTGGCCAGTTGTTGGGTGACGCACTCCCGTTCCGGCAGGGAGCGTCCGTCGGTGGCTAGCGTCGGAGTAGTGGGACTCGATACCGAAGTGGTCACCGGGTGGATCGCAGGCCTGGGGATCGACTTTTCCGGGCCGTTGTCCTTCGATCGAATCGGCTTGGGGCAGTCGAATCTCACGTACCTGGTTCGCGATCAGGACGGCAATCGCTGGGTGCTACGACGCCCACCGCTGGGGCATCTGCTGGCCTCGGCTCACGACGTGGCGCGTGAGGCTCGAATCCTGAGCGCTCTCGAATCCACCGACGTGCCTTCGCCGCGAGTATTCGGGTTGACCGAGGATCCTGCCGTCACCGAAGTTCCGCTGCTCCTCATGGAATTCGTGGACGGCGAAGTGGTGGACCGAATGCCTCTTGCGGAGGCGTTGTCGGAAGATCGTCGTCGGGCAATCGGCATCTCGCTGGCTCAGACGTTGGCGAAGATACACGCCGTGGATCTGAAGAAGGCCGGCCTCGACGACCTGGCGAGCCACAAGCCCTACGCTGCACGGCAGTTGAAGCGTTGGGGAGGTCAATGGGAACAGTCGAAGACGCGGGAATGCCCTGATCTCGACGATCTCACCCGACGCCTGATTGCAGCCCAGCCGGATCACACTGAAACCACGTTGGTGCACGGCGACTTTCACCTACGCAATGTGATCACCTCGGCGAGCAACGGCGAAGTTGTCGCGGCCCTCGACTGGGAACTGTGCACACTCGGTGATCCGTTGGCGGACGTCGGAAGCTTGTTGGCGTACTGGCCGGCGGCTGGTGAGAATACCGGCGGCGATTTCCCGGCGTCGGCACTCCCGGGATTCCCCTCGCGAGAGGAGATCTCCCGGATCTATCTCGAGGCCACCGGACGGGACCCTGCTGCGCTGAAGTTCTGGCACACGTTGGGACTGTGGAAGATTGCCGTGATCGCCGAGGGCGTGATGCGTCGCGCCCGCGACGAACCGCAGAATGCCGCCGAGAGCGGAACTCCCACCGTGGAACGTATTGACGCCTTGGTCGCCAAAGCCAGGGAAATTGCAGATCAGGCCGGGATCTGACGAGATCGTCCGGTGTCCGTCGAATCACGAAAGTATGGAGGGCCAGTGAGCCAGGAACGTAGAACCGCAATTGTCACGGGTGCAGCACGCGGAATCGGTGCGGCAGTAGCGAAGCGACTGTCGGAAGACGGTTTTGCCGTCGCCGTGCTCGACCTCGACGAAGCGGCGTGTGCCGGAACCGTCGACGCGATCAAGGCCGCAGGCGGACAGGCACTGGCCGTCGGCGCTGACGTCTCCGACGAGGCTTCGGTCGCTGCAGCAGTGGATCGTGTTGCCGCAGAACTGGGTGCACCTACCGTGCTGATCAACAATGCCGGCATCACTCGCGACAACCTTCTGTTCAAGATGAGCGTTGCCGAGTGGGATTCGGTGATGAACGTCCACCTGCGCGGAGCGTTCCTCATGTCGCGTGCGGTGCAGAAGTACATGGTGGAAGCGAAGTTCGGCCGCATCGTGAACCTCTCGAGCACGTCGGCTCTCGGCAACCGCGGACAGGTCAACTACTCCGCGGCGAAGGCCGGAATGCAGGGCTTCACCAAGACATTGGCCTTCGAGCTGGGCAAGTTCGGCGTGACCGCGAACGCTATTGCCCCCGGATTCATCGAAACCGAGATGACCGCCGCAACGGCCGAGCGCATGGGCGTCGGCTTCGAGGACTTCAAGACCGCTGCCGCTTCGCAGATTCCGGTCAATCGCGTCGGACAGCCCGAGGACATCGCGCACACCGCGTCGTTCTTTGTCAGCGAAGGCGCAGGCTTTGTTTCCGGTCAGGTCGTCTACGTCGCCGGTGGACCGAAGGACTGACCGTCCGCTCACCGCTCGAACCGAAGGAATGGGCATGGCTTTCGACGAAGAGGCAGTATCGCGTGATCTCACCGAGAAGGTGAACACGCTTCTCGCGGAGAACGATCCGAACAGCGTGTCGGTATCGGACTTCCTCGGCGCACGATTCGACGCCGGACTGGCGTGGGTTCATTTCCCCGAAGGTCATGGGGGGCTCGGTGTACCGCAGAGCTTTCAGCGTCAGGTGAACGCTCAGCTGGAGGCCGCCGGTGCACCGGGCCCGGCCACCGGCAAGAACGGGATCGGACTGGGCATGGCGGCACCGACCATCGCTGCCTTCGGCACCGAGGAGCAGAAGCAGAAGTTCCTGCGCCCGTTGTGGACTGCGGAGACGGTCTACTGCCAGCTGTTCAGTGAACCGGGCGCAGGTTCGGACCTCGCGGCCGTCGCTACCCGCGCCGTCCGCGACGGCGACGACTGGATAGTCAACGGGCAGAAGGTATGGACGTCGGGCGCGCAGAATGCGCAGCTGGCGATTCTCGTGGCCAGGACCGATCCGTCACGTTCCAAGCATGCGGGTCTGAGCTACTTCATCTGCGACATGACCGATCCGGGCGTCGATGTCCGGCCGCTGCGTCAGATCACCGGCGAGGCCGAATTCAACGAGGTATTCCTCACGGACGTCAGGATTCCGGACGCCAATCGCCTCGGAGCCGAAGGCCAGGGGTGGAAGGTTGCGACCACCACCCTGAACAACGAGCGTGTTGCCATCGGTTCGGGCGCACCGCGTGAGGGAGGCATGATCGGAAAGGTCGCTCAGGCCTGGCGTGACGAGCCCGAGCTGCGTAACCCGGCGATGCACGACGAGTTGATGCGGCTCTGGACCGAATCCGAAGTTGCGCGTCTGACCGGGGAGCGACTGCGCCAGCAGCTCGCCGCCGGCCAGCCCGGCCCCGAAGGCTCGGGAATGAAGCTCGCGTTTGCCGGTTTGGCCCAGCAGATTTCTGGATTCGACCTCGAACTGCACGGCGAAGCCGGTCTGCGCTACGACGACTGGACGCTGCGTCGACCGGATTCCGTCGACTTCACCGGGCGTGAACCCGGATACCGGTACCTGCGAGCCAAGGGCAATTCGATCGAGGGCGGAACGTCGGAGATCCTGCGCAACGTCATCGCAGAACGTGTACTCGGGTTGCCGCCCGAGCATCGCGTCGACAAGGACATCGCCTGGAAGGACCTACCCCGATGAGCGCCGATCTGTTGTACTCCGAGACCGAACAAGATCTGCGAGCCAGCGTCAGACGACTGCTGAGCGAGCGCGCCGGCGCCGACACCGTGGTCACGGCGTACGACGACGTGTCCGCCGACTTCACCGGGCTGTGGAAGTCGCTGGCGTCGGAACTCGGTTTGGCGGGACTGCTGGTACCCGAGGAACTGGGCGGGGCAGGTGCGTCGACGCGTGAGGCGGCGGTCGTGATGGAGGAGATCGGACGTGCGGTCGCTCCCGTTCCGTTCTTCACCAGCGCGGTGCTGGCGACGACGGCGTTGCTGAAGGCCGGCGAGACCGAGGTGCTCGGTCAATTGGCAGCGGGGGATTCGACGGCTGCTCTGATCGTCCCGTTGTCCACTGCACCAGGAACTTTCACACCCACTGTCAAGGCAACGGCGAGTGGACTCGTCGGCAGCGTCACGACGGTTGCCGGCGTCGCCGAGTCCGATGTTCTTGTTGTTCCGGTTGCCGGTGAGAGCGGTCTGGAGCTGCACACCGTTCGGATCGCCGACGCCACCGTCACGCCGGTTCTGTCCCTGGACATGACGCGCCGATTGGCGGACGTCGAGTTCTCGGGGTCGTCGTCGGTCCGTGTCGACAGCGGCAACGCGGCGCAAGCGGTTGAGGAAGCGTTGCTCTGCGGAAGCGCACTGCTGGCGTCCGAACAGTTCGCTGTAGCTCAGTGGTGCCTCGAAACGACTCTCGCGTATGTGAAGGAGCGCAAGCAGTTCGGCCGGGCGATCGGTTCGTACCAGGCGATCAAGCACCGCCTCGCCGATCTCTGGCTCGAAGTCAGCTCTTCGGGAGCGGCAGCACGATATGCGGCGGACACCTATGCACGCGGCGACGTCGATGCGGCGATCGCAGCGACGGTGGCCCAGGCATTCTGCAGCGGCGTCGCGGTTCATGCTGCGGAGGAGTGCGTCCAACTTCATGGTGGTATCGGAATGACGTGGGAGTATCCGGCGCACCTGTACCTCAAACGGGCGAAGAGCGATCAGCTGTCGCTGGGAACCGCGTATCAGCATCGGGCACGCCTCGCCGAGTTGGTCGACCTCCCGATCTCGTCCTGAAACTCACCCACTATCTGTCTGGAGAATTGCTGTGAAGGCTTGGCGCGTCAACGAACTCGGTCAACCCCGCGATGTGCTCGCGTTGGAGGAGACCGCGGATCCCACCCCGAATGCGACGGAGATGTTGGTCAAGGTGCTGGCGGCTCCGGCCAACTTCCCCGACGTCCTCATGTGCCGGGGTGAGTACCAGATCAAGCCGCCGCTGCCCTTCACACCCGGTGTCGAACTGTGTGGTGAAGTGGTCTCGGTCGGTGAATCGGTGACCAAATTCGCAGTGGGGGACCGGGTGATCGGTAATCCGAGTCTGCCGTCCGGCGGATTCGCCGAGTACTCGGTACTGGATCAGAACAACACGTTCCCGGCGCCGTCGGCTCTCGACGACGCGGAAGCATCCGCTCTGAGCATCGGCTATCAGACAGCGTGGTTCGCTCTGCATCGCCGCACCCAACTGCTCGAGGGTGAGACGTTGTTGGTCCACGCTGCTGCGGGTGGTGTCGGTAGTGCGGCAGTGCAACTCGGCAAGGCGGCAGGCGCCAAGGTGATCGGTGTCGTCGGCGGCCCGGACAAGGCCGAGTACGCGCGCAAGCTCGGCGCAGACCTCGTCGTAGACCGTCACAGTGAGGACTTCGTGGCAGCGGTCAAGGAGTTCACCGGCGGCAAGGGCGCCGACGTGGTCTTCGATCCGGTCGGCGGCGACGCATACGCGAAGTCCACCAAGTGCATCGCCTTCGAGGGACGGATCGTCATCATCGGCTTCGCCGGTGGCACGATCCCGCAGCCGGCACTCAATCACGCTCTCATCAAGAACTATTCGATCATCGGACTGCACTGGGGGCTGTACAAGGCCTACAACCAGCAGGCCATCGACGACTGCCACGTCGAGCTCACCAGGCTCGCCGATGCCGGCTTGGTCAAACCACTGATCAGTGAGCGGTTGTCGTTGACGGACGTTGCCGACGGTATCGGTCGCCTCGGCGACGGCACCACGGTCGGTCGCGTCGTGTTCCAGCCCTGATTCTTGCTGTGCGCCTTTATTAACCCCCGGCGGTTAATAAAGGCGCACAGCACTTCGTGTTCGACGAAAGGATTCCCCGATGAGGCAAGCTGTCATCGTTTCCACCGCCCGTACCCCGATCGGTAAGGCGTACCGCGGCGCGTTCAACAACACTCAGGCTCAAGAGCTTGCTGCACATGCCATTTCGAATGCAGTTCAGCGCGCGGGCCTCGAGGGCGGCGAGGTCGAGGACGTCATCCTCGGCGCCGCGCTGCAGCAGGGCTCTTCCGGCGGCAACGTCGCACGGCAAGCGGTGCTGCGGGCCGGGCTTCCGGACTCGGTTTCCGGAATGACGATCGACCGTCAGTGCTCGTCCGGTCTCATGGCCATCGCAACCGCAGCCAAGCAGATCGTGGACGACGGAATGCAGATCGCGGTCGGCGGCGGAGTCGAATCGATCTCGTTGGTCCAGAACGATCACCTGTTATCAGCAGCTTTGTCAAGGAGTCTTCCTCTTTCTGCTGGTCACTATGTCGATGACATGCCGCTCACTGCTGTG